>JAEDIG010000033.1 GCA_016292545.1 Bacteroidaceae bacterium | reverse complement strand
GGTTGATGAAGACAAACACGCCTGCCACAACGGTGGAGAACAGCAGAATCCAGTTGTAGCCTCTCTGCCGATAGGTGGCCAACCCGGACAATAGGGTGAACAGCGAATACCAGAGGCGCGTTTCGCCCATGGTGCGCATCGGCGGCCGTTGCAGCAACATCCATAGTCCAATAATGAAGGCTGCAAACACCGTGCAGCCGATGGCTCCCATCCATATCGCTGTCTTGCGGCATCCTTTCAGGGCTGCTGTCGCGCTGGCCAGCCAGCAACATAGCGCTGGCACAGCAAAGAAGATGAAGGCATCCCATCCCATCATGTGCGCCTCCTTTCCGTGCCTTGGACAAACAGCAGCAGGCCACCGCCCATCATCGCCACCATGCCCAGCAGCATCAGGTGCTTCCAGGGCTGTTTCACCAGTTGCAGCACGGCATAGCTGCTGTTGCTGCCACGGGGCTTGTCGTAGCTGTGCAGATATACATCTTCGTCCCATCTCACGGGGTAGGGTCTCCCTACGCGCAACGCTGCGGGCTTTTCGTCGATGGTCAGCGAGGCTTCGATGGATTGTGGCATGCCGTTGGGATAGGTGGTTATTTCCATTTGGTTGAGCTGGAAGTCATAGTCGGGATGCACCACTTTCCCGTTGGCTGTCACAGCTTCATGCGAAGGATGGTCTTTGTGGGCAATGGCCATGAGGGTGCGGTTGTCGGCACTTCCCCAGAACATGGCATACAGGGTGAGACACAGCCCTCCGTGCACCAGCGCAAAACGCCAACGGTGTGTCTTGCGGCGTGCCCATCCCTGAAGAAACCCGGACGTGAGGGCCGTGAGCAGATGCAGGCAGGCATAGGCAAACATCCAGGTGCTGGGAAGATGGTGGATGCCCAGTGAGAATCGTTCGTCCGAAGGGACTGTCTCCTGGGTGGTCAGCCCCATGACGGTGATGAGCAGAAGCATCATGCAGAGCGAATGGGTGGTGGCTTGTGTCGAGCGGAAATAGCGGACAAGGGGATGGCTTGGGTGGTAGCGATGGCCCTTCCACACAAGGACCAGCCACAATGCCAGCAACATGCCATTGAGTGGAAACCTGAACCATCCAATCGGGAAATCGCCTGCAATCCATTGAAAGCATGCAGTAAGCATCAGCATGAGCCACGGAATGGCTCTGGGGAAAATGATTTTAGCCATACACTTGTGATGTGAGTCGCAAAGTTAGGACTTTCGGGCGAGTTGGCCTAAAAAAAGTCCGATATTTTCCGTATTCTATGAAAAAAAATCGTAAATTTGCAGGCAGAATGTGTAAAAACAAAAAAAATATAACCACAAATGAAAAGAAGACAACTCATCCGGGCTTTGGCGTTGGCCCTTCTGCCATGTTCGTTGAATGCGGCAGATATCTATGTTTATTCTTCCGTGGCGTTGAAGCCTACCCGGACTATCAAGGATGTGAAGGCCATCGTGCCGGAAGAGGGCGGCTTGCGTATGTGCCTGGCCGATGGAAGCAGTGAGGCTGTGGCATGGGGGAAAGTGGCCCATTTCCGTTTTTATGAGGCAGAAGGAACGGGTGTTCATGCGATGAACTCTTCTGCGGGCGTGCGTGTGTCCAGTTGGGGCGATGCGCTTCATGTTTCAGCGTCGGATGACGTGCAGCGGGTGGCCTTGTTCTCGGTGAGTGGCCAGCAGGTGGCTTCCTATAGTGCAGGTGGAAATACGGTCGTATGCCCCACGCACCAGATGCCCCAGGGTGTGTATGTGGTAAAGGTGTTCACGGCCAATGGGGTGTTCACACAAAAGATAACCAAAAAATGACATGACAATGAAAAGAATTCATATCCTCAGAAATTGGATGCTCCTTACCTTATTAATATTAGGGAGCGGAATGCCGGCTGCGGCCAGTGGCGAAATGATATATGTGTACAAGGGCGGACGGATTGTCTATTCCCAGGAAGTGACGGGCGTGGACGACGTGCAGATTGCCGATGACCATTCGCGCCTTGCAATCCTGGACAAGACATGCTCCACGCTCTACGAGGCGGCCATGAACGATGTGGACAGTCTTTCGTTCCGCACACCGGCCATGCGCACCGACCAGATTCTGGATGTGGTGTTCAATGCCGACGGAACGGCCACTGATGTGTCTGCCAGCCAGATGAAAGTGGAACACTATCCCGATGAAACACTTTCCACCTATTGGAACACCACCTACGGACGCTATGTGGCCCGTTCCACCTGTGAATGGAACGACAAGGACAAGGGGCACTACCGCATCAGCTATGCCGGCAACGATGCTTTCTGGCAGAAACTGGCCGACGGCTACACGATGGAGGCCATCGTGATGTCGCCCCAGAAACAGAATGCGGAAGCCAAATGGATTGGTTCGCACCAGAGTGGCGGTCCTGGTGCCATCATGGTTTCGGGCGACGGCCAGCTGTCCTTCCTGCCCCATACGGGCGGCTACCGTTGGACAAAAGCCGAGTGGGAGGCTGGTGTGTATTACCATGTGGTGGGTGTCTATGACCGTGAAGCAGGCAAAGCCAGTCTGTATGTCGACGGTGAATTGCGTTCCGTGGCCGATGCGCCTGGCGAACTTACCAAGCCCACTAGCGACTCCAAGAACCATTTCTTTGCCATCTTCGGCGACCCGCAGAATGGCGGGTGCCAGCAGCAGATACCGGGCGATGTGGTGACATTCCGCATCTACGACACGCCTCTCAACGCCTATGAGGCACGTGTGCTCAGCAATGCGGCCAGTCCTGTGTCGGCACCTGTGGCCGACTTGCTTGATGTGGTGTTCAATGCCGACGGCACGGCCACGGATGTGTCGCCTGCCCATCGCGCGGTGGACTGCTATCCCAACAGCACGCTCTACACCTATTGGCTTCCCCAGTTCGGACGCTATGTGGCACACTCCGATGCATCGTGGAACGACAGTGGAAAGGGCCACTATCGTGTGAGCTATGCAGGAGATGATGCCTTCTGGCAGCAGATGGCCGACGGCTATACAATGGAGGCCGTGGTGATGACCCCGGAGATTGTGGTGGGCACTGAGGCCAAATGGATCTCTTCTCATCAGGGCGGTGGCCCTGGTGGCTTCATGGTGTCTGGCGATGGCCAGCTGGCCTATCTTCCTCACACGGGCACCGCCTACCGCTGGACCAAGTATGCCAGCTGGAGTGGGGGAGAATACTACCACATGGTGGGCGTCTACGACCGCGATGCGGCCAAGGTCCATCTGTACGTGAATGGTGAACTGAGGGCTACGGCTGATGCACCCGGTGGGCTCACCAAGCCCGGAAGCGACCCCAAGAACCATTTCTTTGCCATCTTCGGTGACCCTTCGGGCGACGGCGGTTGCAACCAGCAGATTCCTGGCGACATTGCCATGTTCCGTATCTATAGCGACCCGTTCTCTGCCGGGCAGATACAGCAGATGTGGCTCCATTCCCGTCCGCAGGTAGTGAAATCGGGCAAGATGGTCACCGATGTGGCTTATCCTCAGGCTGTACCGGCCAAGGCGGGTGCCGTGTATCCCATCTTGGGCACAGGCTTTGTCCAGGGTGATGTGATTCAGCTCACGGCCGCCACTTCGGGTGCCATACTTTCTGCTCCTCTCGTGCTTGCCGACGACGGGGCCACTGTGGTGCTGCCCGAGGGCTTGGCCACCGATCGCTATGCGTTGTCGCTGTTGCGTGAGGGCCTCACCCAGAAACTGGGTTCTGTGTCGTTCACGCTTGTCGATGCCCTTCCTGCCTCGTCCGAGATTATTGCCCATCGTGGGTATTGGAAGGCACAGGGAGCCTGCCAGAATTCCCGTGCCTCCCTACAGGCAGCCCAGGCCATTCGCGCCTATGGTTCGGAAACGGATGTGTGGCTCACCACCGACAACCAGATTATGGTCAACCACGATGCCAGTTTTGGCGGGGTCACCATCCAGGACTCCAAGTATGCCAACTGCCAGAACCTGACGCTCTCTAATGGAGAAAAGATGCCTCGCCTCGATGACCTGCTGCAGCTGTTGAAGGACAGCGACAGCCCCACCAAGCTCATCATTGAGATAAAGAAGCATTCCACCGACCTCCGCAACCGCAATGCAGCCAAATATGTCCTCCAGAAGGTGGCCGAATATGGGGTGAAGGACAAGGTGGAGTACATCTCGTTCAGCGGTGTGGCCTGTAGGTATATCATTGCTCAGGACCCGGATGCGAAGGTGGCCTATCTGAACGGTGACTACACCCCTAGTGCGCTCAAGACGCAGGGTTATACGGGGCTCGACTATAGCTCTTCCGTCATGGGTGCGCATCCTGAGTGGTATCAGCAGGCCCATGACCTGGGCCTTACCGTCAATGTATGGACTGTGAGCGACTATGCAGGTATGGTGGATGTCATGAGCAGGGGTGCTGACTACATCACCTCCGACGCTCCCACGGATGGCCTGCTGATAAAGAAGTATTTTGACCTGAATCGCTGATGAGAACCATTATGTTGGCCAGACCTTCTTTTCTGCTGTGTGCCTTCCTGTGCACCATGCCATCTGCTTTGCGTGCACAAACGGTTTCTGCACTTAGGATAAATGAGGTGATGGCCGCCAATGTGGACTGTTTTTATGACCCGAGCTGGAACTATGGCGGCTGGATAGAGATATATAATCCCACCATCAAGCAACTCAATTTGCAGAACCTGTGGGTGAGCGACGACCCTCTTCATCCCAAGAAGGTGCGTATTGCCAGCAGCACTCCCGTGCCGGCCAAGGGCTATGCCGTTTTGTGGTTCGACCATTATGATGGTGTGTTCGCTCCTGCGCAGCTCAACATGAAGCTGGATGCGGAGGGTGGCACCGTGTGCCTGAGTACGGCAGTGGGCCGTGTGATTCACTCTGTGGACTATCCGCCTGCCGTGCCGCGAAGCAGCTATGTGTGCCAGCCTGATGGTGGCGCGTCATGGGGTCTTGCTGCCAGCCCCACTCCGGGCACATCCAATGACACGGTCACCTGTTGCACCCAGCGCTTGCCGGAACCTGTCGTAAGCCATCCTAGCCAGATTTTCACCCGCAGCTTCAAGATTGGTGTGGAGGTGCCGGAAGGGTGCACACTTCGTTACACCACCGATGGTTCCACACCCACCCTCACCAATGGCTATACGGCTACGATGGATTCGTTTGCCGTGGCACGCACGCGTGTGTTCCGCTTTGCACTCTTCCGTCCGGGCTATTTGTCCAGCCCGGTTGTCACGCGCTCCTATATCAAGCGCGACAAGCAGTTCACTTTGCCCGTCCTGTCGTTGGTGACGGATCCTGACCATCTCTACGGCAGCATGACGGGTGTGTTTGTGAAGGGTGCCAACGGGCGCAGGGGAAAGGGAACCAGCGAGTATTGCAACTGGAATATGGACTGGGACCGTCCGGTCAACTTCGAACTGTTCGACCCCGTGAGCGGGTCCGAACTTATCAATATCGAGGCTGACCTGAGCCGGTGTGGTGGCCATAGCAAGGGGTTCACGCCCATGAGTTTCAAACTGAAGGCGTCCAAGGTATACGAAGGACGCAATTTCCTCAATTATCAGTTCTTCTCCGACCGCCCCTACCTCAAGCACAAAGCCTTGCAGATAAGATGCGGCGGCAACGACTATCTGTGCCGCATCCAGGACGCAGCCCTTCAGAGCATTGTCCGCACGAGTGGGGTGGATGTGGATTTGCAGGACTATCAGCCCATCTGTCATTACATTAATGGCACCTACATGGGCACCATCAACATGCGCGAGCCCAACAACAAGCACAATGTGTATGCCAATCATGGACTCGATGACGATGAGATAGACCTTTTCGAGATAGAGTGCGACTCGTGCTATGTGCAGATGTGTGGCACAGGTGATGCCTGGAAACGCCTCCGGACGCTTAGCGCACAGGCATCTGATCCTTTGGTATACAGCCAGATAGAGCAACTGCTCGACATCGACGAGTGCTGCAACTATATGGCGCTGCAGATGTATCTGGGCAATATCGACTGGCCGCAGAACAACTGCAAGGGCTGGCGGCCGGTTGCGGAGAACGGTAAGTTCCGCTTCATCCTTTTCGACCTCGACCTAACGTTCTACAACACTGAGCCTTTCAGTGTGTTCGAGTCGCGCCAATGGTACACATTCTGTGAACTGTTCGATGTGCCGGGTGTCAAGCATTATACCCGCGAGGTGGAACTGGTCCCTATTTTTCTGGGCCTGTTCAAGAACGATACATTCCGCCGGCGTTTTACGGATGCGTTCTGCCTGATGGCCGGTTCTGTGTTCCTTCCCGACCGCTGCAAGTCTTTGATAGAGTCGTATGTGCGTCAGGTAGAGGATATGCAGGTGATTCCCAGTGGATATGAGGGGCGCAATGTGTCGCCCCGCGCCACAGCCGATGCCCTGATTGGCAATCTCAGTGGTCGCCCGTCTGTGCTCTACGGTTCGCTGGAACGCTACGGTCGTCTGGCTCTTCAGGCCTCCAGCCGCCAGAAGCTCTCTCTCAGCGCCAATATCCCTTGTGCGGTAATCGAGGTCAACGGGCAGAAGGTGCCCGAATGCTATTTCGACGGCCGGCTGTATGCGCCTGTCCAGCTGACGGCCGGAGCTCCTCAGGGCTATCGTTTCGTGGGATGGAAGGTGCTCGATGCCGCCACTCTTACGCTCGACAATACTACTGTGATTACAGCCAATGCGGGCGACATCGTGTCTGCCAGTCCCTCCTTGTCGATGCCTCGTTCTGCTGCCGCTTACCGGCTACAGGCCTGCTTTGAACCGGATGATACGCCTGGCCTTCCTCAGGTCTTGATTAACGAAGTCTCTGCCGGCAACAGCGTTTTTGTGAACGAGTATTTCAAAAAGAACGATTGGATAGAACTCTACAATCCCACCGACCACGACATAGACCTTGCCGGCATGTATCTGAGCGACGATGCTTCTCAGCCCCAGAAATACCGCATCCCATCGTCCACCGAAACGCTCTCCACCATTCTTCCTGCCAATGGTTTCCGTGTGGTTTGGTGCGACAAACTGGATGGGCAGACGCAGCTCCACACCTCTTTCAAACTGGGCAATGAAGACGGACAGCTGGTGATGCTCACGTCGTCCGACCATAGCTGGGCCGACACGCTGGCCTACTGTGCGCATGATGGTATGCAGAGTGTGGGCCGCTATCCCGACGGAAGCCGCAACGTGTACCTTTTCTATCGTCCCACCATTGCAGCCCCCAATCATGCCGGCTATTATGCGGAGCCTGTCCATGTGTCCCCCATTCTGCCTGGAGATAATCCTTCGGCCATCCAGCTGGCCGCAGTTCCTCATTCGCAGAGCCACGATGGCGGACTGGGTCTTACCTTGCGTGGTCACTCCCTGCTGGCTTCCGATGAGGCTCACGGTTCTGCCACCCTCTGCATCTACAACCTCCAGGGCCAGCTGGTCATGCACACAGTCCTGGACCTCTCCCAGGGTTCTTCTTCCGTTTCCCTCCTGGTCCTCTCCTCTGGCCAGTACGTAGCCACCCTTTCTTCCCCCGACGCTCGTCAATGCCGCATCAAGGTGGTGACCACCTCCCGCTAGCCTGTCAAATCTGCAAAATAAGGCAAAGTGTGACTAATACATAAGACCGAAGGCCCAAAGGGGAATAACGCCGGTAGCCCCGTACTCTATGTCATCCTTCACGATGTATGCGTCAGGAATGTCGGCTATTTGTTTGCGCTTCTTGCTTCTGCCTCCCACCTCAAAGGTGAAGTTGCCGATGCGGAAATCCGATTCATTGGAGGAAATGACATCCGCTACCACTCGTGTCTGGTTGTAGAAGAATGTCTCACGGATGGTGCCGATGTCGGCAGCCTCACCCACCAGTGCAGTCATGATATTCGTATTGTCCAGATATACCTTTTCTATCTTCCCCAAACCACGTATGCCGCCCGTCTCATTCCTGAGCTGGCCAATCATCTGGGCTTTTTCCAGCAGTAGCAGGTAGTCGGGTATGTCGTTCCGGCTTGCCTTGATGGTATTAGACAAACTGGTATATTCGGGCTTTAGCGGGACTGTTTCCGAAAGGAGAACCAGAAGCCTGTGCAATTTGCGGCCTGTGGTGAATGACAGATTGGCAAACCTTGGAAGATCGTATTCTGTGGTTTGTGTAATCACTTGTTCAAGACGGGTAAAGAATGCACCTTCTTTGGAAAAAGGGTAATAGCCTACTCGCAGGTAGTCCCGAAAGAGAGGAAGGGGATGAAGCAATCCTTCAATTCCAAGTCCATGGCTGGCTACGATTTCATGCAATGTCCTGACAGGGGTCTTTATACCGTGAAACATTTCCAGATATTCCCTGAACGACAGTCCCTGCATATTGTATTGTACTACACGACGGCTCAGATCGGCCTTTCCTGCAAGAATATCCAGAACAGAGGAGCCTGTATACATCACCTTCAGCGTGGGATGTGTGTCATATATTTGTTTTAGTGCTGTTGACCAACCTTCATATTTATGCACCTCATCAATATATAGGTGCTCACCGCCTTCTTTGACGAAGTTGTCAGCCAGTTCCGTCAATGTATGATTGGAGAAGTAGCTGTGGTCAGCCGACACATACAAAACTTTCTCATGGTTGGCAGTCTCGCGTATATGCTGGAGCACCATGGTTGACTTGCCCACGCCGCGGGGACCCACTAGTCCCACAAGGCGCAGGTTCCAGTCTATCTGTGCGTACATGTATCGTTTGAACCTGGTCGACACCAACGCCGTTTGCTCGTTCATGTATTGTATCAGATACGTGTCTATCATAACTTCATGTTTTTTGCTGTTATATGCACCATAAAAGGTGCATATTATTGCCGTATATGCACCTTTTGTGGTGCATTTCTGATGCAAAAATACATAGATTTTCCTTAATGCACAACAAAAAGCAGAGTTTTCTTCATGAAGGTGGAATTATTCTTTCTTCTTTTGTTGGTGAAGGCGTGCTAAACTTCGCAGTCCTCAAGCCGCTAATTAGTCACTTGTTTAACCGTTAATTAGTCACTTGTATAGCCGTTAACTTATCACTTACCCTAGTTGTAAGTTAGGCATTAAGAAGAGCATCAGAGGGTGTGTTAATCTTAGGTTTTGAACCGCCTTCTTTTTCAAGTTCCACAGATGTTTTATTCTTTTTTGTTACATTTTCTTCAAAATATTTGCATTTAGTCATAGTCACATTGCCCCTCCCGTTCCCAGAAGAAGATATACTTCGTGGCCGATAGGAGATATACTCCTGGTGCCGATGAAGTATATCTTCTTTGGAAAAGGAGTAGTATTCCTCTCAAACTGATGCCGGGCGGAAACATGGATGATTCGCATGTTTCCGCCCGGCGTTGGTTTGGGGGATTATGATTAAAGCTCGATGGTTTGTGCACGATCGGGACCCACACTTACGATGGTGATGGGGACATGGGTCTCGGCTTCTATGTATGAGATGTAGGCCTTCAGTTCGGCGGGGAACTGGTCGGCAGAGGTCATGGCGGTGAGGTCGGTGCGCCAGCCGGGCAGGTCCTTGTAGACGGCTTGCCAGCCTTCGGTGTCGTAGGGCATGTCGGTGGTGGTTTGGCCGTCCTTGGTGTAGGCGATGCATACGCGGATGGTGTCGAAGGTGTCGAGCACATCGCTCTTCATCATGATGAGCTGGGTGACACCGTTGATCATGATGGCATACTTGAGGGCAACAAGGTCGAGCCAGCCGCATCGGCGGTTGCGGCCTGTGACGGCTCCGAACTCATGACCGATCTCGCGTATCTTGTCGCCTGTGGCATCGAACAGCTCTACGGGGAACGGACCGCTGCCCACACGTGTGCTGTAGGCCTTGAAGATGCCGAAGATTTCTCCGATGGTGTTGGGGGCCACACCCAGACCTGTGCATACACCGCCGCTCACGGTGCTGCTGCTGCTCACGTAGGGATAGGTGCCGTGGTCGATGTCGAGCATGGTGCCCTGTGCGCCTTCTGCCAATACGTTCTTGCCTTCGCGGAGCGCCTTGTTGATTTCCGTCTCTGTGTCGGACAGCTTGAACTGGCGCATGTATTCCACGCCTTTCATCCACTGCTGCTCCTCTTCGGTGATGTCGTAGTCGGTGAAGTTCAGGTCGCGCAGAATCTGCTCGTGGCGTGCCTTGAGCGCCAGGTATTTCTCCTCGAAGCGTTCCAGTATGTCGCCCACACGCAGGCTGGTGCGTGCGGCCTTTTCGCTATAGGTGGGGCCGATTCCCTTGCCGGTGGTGCCCACCTTGTTCTTTCCCTTTGCAGCCTCGTATGCCCTGTCGAGCAGACGGTGGGTGGGCAGGATGAGGTGGGCCCGCTTGCTGATGTGCAGGCGGCTCTTGATGTCATAGCCAGCTGTTTCCAGTTCCTTGGCTTCTGCCATGAACAGGTCGGGCGCAATGACGCATCCGTTGCCGATGATGTTGATTTTCCCTGTGTCGAAGATTCCCGAAGGAATGCTGCGGAGCACAAACTTCTTCCCGTCGAATATGATTGTGTGGCCTGCGTTGGGGCCACCTGCAAAACGGGCGACAATGTCATAGCGTGGAGTGAACACGTCCACGACCTTGCCTTTTCCTTCGTCTCCGAATACGATGCCTAGGAGGGCATCAACTTTTCCTTTTGTCATATTATTCAGATATGTGGTTTGAATTCTGTTTCTTGTCCTTTTCCTTGCGATTGGTCTTCTCGCATTTCTTGCAGATTCCGTTCAGATAGAGGATCCGCTGGCAGATGGTCATCTTTTTTGATTTGACGTTGAGCATTTCCTTTTCCATCTGGGCATCCCTCATCGTATGGATGCTTCCGCACTGTGTGCATACGAGATAGAGGTAGGGCCTGTCTTGCAAGCAGCACTCATAGTGGGCGGCCCGGGGCAGGTTGTGCCTGATGAGCAGCTGGGCCTCCACAAGCAGCTCGAGGATGCTGAACAGTGTGGAACGGCTCACCAGGAACTTGCCTTCTGCCTTCATCCTGTCGGTCAGTTGCTCCTGTGTGAAGATTCCGTCGGTACTGCATATTATGCGCAGCACCTCGTATCGTTCGGGGGTCCTGCGCTTATGTTGCAGAGCAAGAAAACCGTTCAGTTTCTTCTCGGCTTTCGTGTATAACTCATCTTTATTGCTCATCTGTGCCCACAAAGTTAATTATTTTATTTCAATGTAGGGTAATAATTGCCCAAGTTTTTTGGTTATTCCGCATTGTTGGACGGATTAGGCAATCTTTCCAGCACAGAAGTGATGGCTTTGCGCAATGGAAGGCTTGCATCGGGCAGGGATGCTTCGGCCTGGTCTTTCAATTCATCGAGAGCCGCTTGGTTGAACTGTTCTCCGCGGGACAGCAGCCTGGCAATGATGAGGAAACCGCACAGCTGGCGCACGGGATGCCCGCTTGCAATCCAGCAGAAGGCCGTGTCGGCAGCCCATGTGGTGCGGGAAAACAGGTGCTGCACGGCTATCTGTGCCATCTCGGCAGTGGGCATCTCGTCGGTCCATATCTCGGCAATCTCGGCGAGGCATTCTGCAGGGGGCATGAGCATGGTGGCCAGAATCTTGCATTCGCGTGATGGTTCGTTCCACAACGCCTGCGCCAAACGGCGGTCGGCGCGGAACTCACGGGCGATCTCCTGCAGGCGGGGCAGTTCCACACCAAAGATGAGCTTGTAGGGCATACCTGCCTGGCGCATCTGTGCGGACACTACTCCGTTCATGGCGGCCCGCAGTTCTTGCTTGATTTCTCTTATCGTGTCTTGTGTAGTCATCTTGTGTTATAATAGGGTGGCGTATTGTTCGCTGTATCGCATCATCTGCTGGTCGTAGGGCTCACCATAGGTCACCTGTACGGAGGTGATTTGTCCGTTCTCGCCGGTTTGCACCTTGTAGCGTGGATTGATGAATCCCTTGTAGGGAGCCAGATGGAGTGCCTCGTAGCGCTGGCGTATCTCCTGATGGAGTGTGGCGTCCACCTGCACACCGTATGTTTCCACCAGCAGGCGTGCGGCTTCGTAGTCCCCTTCGCTCTTGATGCGCTGCACTTCGGCCAGAAGTGTGCCGAAGGCTTTCCTGAGTGCGGGGTAGTCGGTGACCTCTACATAGGTCTTGCCTGCCCGGTTCACCATTCTGGCGGCTTCGGGGGCATGGGCCAGTGTCCACCGTGCGATGAGCGCCCTGTTGCGCATGTGGGCCTCTTCGATTTGATGGCCTGGTTCTATGCGTACAAGTTGCGACATCAGTCCGTTCATCATGTAGGTGTAGTATTGCGACTGATAGGCTTCCTTACATGGCAGCAGACCCAGTTTCAGCATCATCTCGTCGGCGATGTAATAGAGCCCGAACAGGTCGGCTCGTGCTTCCTCGATGGTGCTGCTGTAGGCTTTCAGGGCATCGGGGTCCACGCCGGGCTTCATTCGTCCGCTGCCGTGTCCCAGACATTCGTGCAGGTCGGTGTGCAGGCTTTCGCATTCGGCATTGTAGCGGTTGACCATCTGCAGGGTGGCTTCGTCTATGACAAATTCCCTGAGCATGCCACCGGCCTTGGCCGCTTCGTCGTAGGCATGGATGAGGTTGCCGATGGTGACGCTTTTGCTGCCGTGCTCGCTGCGAATCCAGTTGCTGTTGGGCAGGTTGATGCCAATGGCGCTGCTGGGATACAGGTCGCCGCCCAGGATGGCAGCTGTGACCACGCTGGCCGAAACGCCTTTGCACGTGGGCTTGCGGTAGGCCGGATTGATGGGTGAGTGGTCCTCGAACCATTGCGCGTTGTCGCTCAGCTTCTGGGCTCTGGTGCTGGCTTCGGCATCGGTGAAATAGGCATAGCCTTCCCAGCTCGCCTTCAGGCCCAGCGGGTCGCCATATACCTCCGTGAAGCCGTTCACGAAATCCACCTGGCTTTCCGTGTCGGCCACCCATTCGATGGCATAGCGGTCGAAAGTGTGGAGGTCGCCTGTGCGGTAGAAATTGATGAGCGTGTTGATGACGGTCCTTTGCCGCTCGTTTTCCGCGTAGGGCAGGGCCGCCTGCAGCATCTGCACGATGTGGTCGATGGCGTTCCCGTATCGTCCTCCGCTACGGTATGTGTCTTCGGCCAGGCTTCCGTCGGGCCTTCGTATGAGTTTGCTGTTCATGCCATACATGACAGGACGCTCCTGGTCGCCCGCTGCTTTCTGCCGGGCATAGAACTGTTCGGCCTCATGCTGTGTGATGCCTTCTTCGTAATAGTTGCTTGCCGAGGTGAGCAGCAAATCCTCTCCGTCGGTCTGGTTCACACGTTTGGCCAGGATGTGGGACGAGAAGATGACGGGGCAGAGTGTGTCGAGCAGGCTGCCGACGGTTCTTCCTTCGGGCAGTTTCAGACTGCCGGCCGGAAGCTGTGCGGCCGCTTGTCGCAGGAAAGCCTCGCTGAATGCAGGCATAATCTTCTGGCAACCATAATGGTGGTGGATGCCAGAGGAGAACCACACCCGCTTCAGGTAGACCGTGAAGGCCTGGAACTCCTGTCTGGAACGGTCGCCTGTGTAGTGCTTGTAGATGGCCTCAAGCAGATGTCTGATGGGCAGATTGTAGCGGCAGTTCTGGTCCCACAGGATGTCGCGCCCCCACAGGGCAGCCTCGCTGAGATAATATACGAGGCATTTCTGGCGCAGGGAAAGGTTGTCGAAGCCTTTCACCTGATAGCGAAGCAGCTGAAGGTCGGCAAACTTTTCGTCTGCATATACGAATGGGTTTTGTAAGGACATTTTCTATTTGGGCTTGTACGGGTGATGAAAACCCGGTGTGACTTGTTTATTCATCTCTGTCGGCACCCTTGAGGCTCCGCATCCTCCGCTCGTCCAGCAGGTCCCTTTCCAGCTTGATGGCGTGTGTCTGACGGTATTCCTTGGGTGTGACGCCGCAACGGTTGAAGAAGGCCGTGTAGAACGACTGGCGGTTGCTGAACCCCACCATCGTGGATATCTCTTCCAGCTTGAGCTTGTTGAAATGCACGTCCTTGAGCATGTATTTCACTTCCATGATGCGATAGTCATTCATCAGCTGTGAAAAGTTCTGGTGAAACCTGAGGTTGATGATGGCACTGATGTATCGCGAGTTGAGCCCCAGATCCTCGGCCAGGTTCTTGGCATAGTAGTTAGGGTCGCGGTATTTTTTCTCTACCACAATCTTGTGCATGATTTTTTCAAACATTTCATCCATTGCCGTAGGATTGAGAAGGATTTGGTAGTGCGGGGTGTAATCTTCTTTTTGCTGTGATTCTTGCTTTGCCATAATGTTTGGTGTGTATGATTTAGGTTGCTGTAAAAATTTTTGCAAAGATATATCTTTTTCTCTAATTTTACTTTCTTTATTTGATGAAAAAATGTTAACTTTGCGCCAAGAATAGCCAAAAGATGGAAAAAATACTCAAGCACTACTTCGGATATGATTCATTTCGGCCGCTCCAGCGCGAAATTGTGGAATGGCTGATGCAGGGAAAGGACGCACTGGTGCTGATGCCCACTGGTGCAGGAAAGAGCATTTGCTATCAGGTGCCGGCATTGATGATGAAGGGAATGACTGTGGTGGTGTCGCCCCTCATTTCCTTGATGAAGGACCAGGTGCAGTCGTTGGTGGCGTGTGGCATTGTGGCGCGTGCGCTCAACACGGGTGTGAGCGAGGGCGAGAATCAGGAAACACGGCGTGAGTGTCTGGAAGGAAAGGTGAAGATTCTATATGTGTCGCCCGAGCGCCTGCTTGCAGAACTTGAGCTGCTCCAGAACAGCGTGTTGCCGGTGAGCCTTTTTGCCATTGATGAGGCTCATTGCATCTCCAACTGGGGGCATGACTTCCGGCCGGAATATACACAGCTGGACGCGCTCCGTAGTTTTTTTCCCGGTGTGCCCATCGTGGCCCTCACGGCTACGGCAGACAAGGTGACGCGCCAGGACATCCTGAAGCAACTCAACATCCCTGATGCGCGCATGTTCGTGTCGTCGTTCGACAGGCCGAACCTGAGCCTGGACGTGCGGCGCGGACTCGACTCACGCCAGAAGCATGCGGCCATCATGCAGTTTCTGCTCCGTCATGCCAACGACTGCGGCATCATTTATTGCCTGAGCCGTGCCACGGCCGATGCCCTTGCCCTCTATCTTCGTGACCATAAGATTTCGGCTGCCGCCTATCATGCCGGCCTCTCGGCCGAGGAACGCAATGCCACACAGGATGCTTTCCTCTGCGACCGTGTGCAGGTGGTTTGTGCCACTATAGCCTTTGGCATGGGCATCAACAAGAGCAACGTGCGGTTTGTGATTCACTACAACCTGCCCAAGAGCATTGAGAATTTTTATCAGGAGATAGGACGTGCCGGGCGTGACGGGCTGCCTTCGGAAACATTGTTGTTCTACAATGCCAGCGACATCGTGCAGCTGAGCCGTTTTGCCGAGAACAGCGGTCAGCGGGAAATCAACATGGAGCGCCTGAGACGCATGCGCGAATATGCAGAAGCCGAGGTGTGCCGCCGCCGCATCCTGCTCAACTATTTTGGGGAACCCTCGAACCAGGACTGCGGGAATTGCGACGTGTGTCATCATCCGCCCCAGCGGTTCGACGGGACGGTGCTGGTGCAGAAGGCTCTGAGTGCTATCGTCCGGTGTGATGAGAACATAGGCATGCGCACGGTGGCGGATGTGCTGTGCGGACTGTTCAGCAGCGAGGTGAAGAACATGCAGCTGTTCCATGTGAAGACTTTTGGCGTGGGGCGCGAGGTGCCCTTGCGCGACTGGAACGACTACCTGTTGCAGATGCTTCAGATGGGCATGGTGGAAATACAGTACGACAAGCACAACCATCTGCATGTGACGCCGGCCGGGTGGCGTGTGCTGAAGGGGCAGGAGCGTGTGCTGCTTTCTGTGGTCCACCATGAGGAAAAAACGCCTGCGGGCGGCAGGAAGGGAAGGAAGGCTACGGCTGCCCCGTCGCTGGGCTTGTCGGTGCAGCCTGCTCCCCAGCAGGAAGACGCATCGCTCTTTGAGGCACTGCGCCAGCTGCGGAGCCGTTTGGCACAGGAGCAGCAGCTGCCCCCGTATATCATCTTTTCGGACAAGGTGCTGCATCTGCTGGCCACATCGCGCCCTTCCACACTGGAAGAGTTCGGCAATGTGAGCGGGATAGGCGAGTTCAAGTGTCAGAAGTATGGGGCTTTGTTCCTGAAGGAAATCGCTGCCCATGTGAAGGGCTGATTCAGTAGGCCAGATAAACGAGGAAGGGAATCATGGCCTCAAACGAGAGGTGTGGGCTGGTGGCCTCGTTGAGTGTGCCTTGCCACCATGCGGAAAGCCTTTCGGGCAAGGGGTACTTGACACCCTCTGCCCGGATGGAGCCATCGCCAAAGGAAAAGACGGAAAGCTGGCTTCCCGGAGCCACTGTGCATTGCAGCCGACGGTGGCCGTCGGGATGGGCGATAGGTGCCATGAAGACACCATGATCGGTGTACATGCGCACGTCCATCCCCATCCGGTGATAGTCGGCCAGCAGGGATATGTTTCCCAGCGTATGGTCCTCGCGCCGTCCGGTTGCGCCCACATAAGCCACGCGCCTTATCCCTTGCACGTAGAGGGTGCGGGTGGCTTTTGTCTGGTCGTTGGTTTCCTGCTCGGGGATGTGCAGGAAGCGTTGGCCCAATTTTTCCTTCGTCTGCAAGGGCAGGGAATCCCCGTCGCCCACAACGAGCCACGGCAAGCGGCCTTCGCGCCGGATATATTCGGAGGCAGCACCATCACAGCATACCACGCGGCCGGCCTCGTGGAGCATCCGCAGCGGGATTTCATGGGTGGGATAATCGCCGGCACACAGCACTACGGCCTGAGGCTTCCATTCATCATGCGTTTCCATTTGAAATAACCGAAAATGGCCACCACTGTGTACAGGGCATACAGGGCGGCATAGAAATAGATACCTTTATATATATACAGGCCGCTGCTCACAGCGTCCACCAGAATCCAGGCTATCCACTGCTCCACCCATTTGCGGGCCAGCATCCACATGCCCACAATGGAGAGGGCGGTGGTGAAGGAGTCCCACCAGGGCACTGTGCTGTCGGTGTGGACGAGCAGTTGGCCGATGACGGCAAACGACAGGGCAAACGATGCCAGCAGCCAGGGCCACATCCTGGGGGGTGTGGGGGTGATGGGCAGTTCCGTGCCTCCGGCCTGCTTGCCCGAGGTCCATACCCATATCCCATACAGCGCAGCCAGCAGATAGTATACGTTGATGCCAAAATCGGCATAGAGCCCGGCCTGCCAGTATACATAGAGCGAGATGGCAGGCATGGCAATACCTGCCAACCACACTTTCCGGTCGGCTTGGTATTCCCAATACAGGTAGGCAATGCCTATCAGTGTGCCTGCTATCTCGGCTATCATGTCTGTTTAGAACTTCAGGGTGATGTTGCCCATCAGGGTGAAGCCGGCCATCGGTGTGTAGCCAATCTGGTAGTAGCGGTTCTCGTTAGGATTCTTCTGGCCCACGATGCTCGACCACACCCATGCGTTGCTGGCATAGCGGCGGTTGAAGATGTTGTTCAGGTCGAGTCCCAGTACGGCATGCTTCAGCCCTTTGCTGCCACACTTGATGTCGTAGCCCAGATGGATGTTCGTCTGGCTGTATTTGGGCAGGGAGCGTTCCTTGCATTCCGTGTTGTCGAGATACTGGCGGCTCACCAGATTGGTGTGCCATGTGGCCTGGAAGGCACCGAAGTGGAAATCGGCAAAACCGTTCACAATGGCAGTGGGCGAGAAGGCCAGCGTGCTGTTGCTGTAGTGCAGCACGGTGGGGTCCATGTAGTTCCAGTCGTCATCGTAGGTCTCCACCACCTCGTCGAAGTCCTTGATGCGGTTGGCGCTCAGGGCCGCGTTGGCTTCCAGGCTCATCCATTTGGTCACCTTTACGCCTGCGGTCAGTTCCACACCCATGCGGTAGCTGCGCTTGATGTTGGTGGTGAGTGCTTCGCCAATGTCGCTCACGGCCCCCGTCTGCACGAACTGGTTGTGATAGATCATGCTGTAGAAATTGGCTCCCGCGTGCCAGCGGCTGGTGTTCACATTGTAGCCCAGCTCTATGTCGTGCACGCTTTCAGCCTTGGGGGCAGGGTAGGCTCCGTTGTCGGTGAAATTGTTCCGCTCGGGTTCGCGGTGGCTCAGCGCATAGCTGATGTAGGCGTTGTGGGGACCGTTGTGGTAGGAGAAACCGGCCTTGGGGTTCAGAAAGTCGTATTGCTTCTTTATGTTGAGCTGCTGGTTGTAGTAGTTGCTTTCCTCGCTGTAGAACTTGTCGTTGATACCCGTCATCATCCATCCCACATGGCGGTACTGCACATCGCCCATCACATCCCAATGGCTGCTGATGTGGTAGGTTCCCTTCACGTAGATCTGGTCGTCGGCCTTGGTGGCGTCCGTGTCGTAATACTGGTGCCGTCCGTCTGCCAGAATGGCAGCTGCAAGTTCCTCGTTTTTAGCGTATGTAAGGTATCCCCAGTGGTCGCCCTCAAAGTTCTGGAACGATGCGCCGGCCGAAACTGCCCAGCGCCGGTCGTTGTAGTGGAGGTTCCAAATCATGCCGTAGGTGTCCTGTGTGAGACCCTTCTGGCGCACAAAGTCGGTCTTCTTCAGCGTGCTTCCGTCGGCCAGGGTGAAGTTGGCCAGTCCGTATTTCGACAGCTTGTTGTTGGGGCGGAACTCGTCATAGTAGCCATGGCCGTGGGTGAAGTGGATGGTGCCTGATGTGCTCCAGTGCTCGTCTATCTGCCAGCTCAGGTTGAGCAGGTTGTGGTTCTGCCAGAAATTGTCGGTTGTGCGCTTCCACAGGGAGCCGTTGGCCATCTGGTAGCGGCTGATGGTGTAGCCTCCTTCCCAATCGGGGGTGTACTGTTCATAAAGGCTGTTGAAGCGTCCCATCCCCATCTTGTACAGGTCGCGGTAGGTGCGCACACCGTCATATGCATTCATGCTGTAGTCGTCGTTTCCGGCGGTGACGCCGTTCCATGCCTGGCCGGTCACCTCGTAGTTCCCGATGTTCTTGTAGCTCACTTTCAGGGTGCCGTCGCTGTTCACATAGGCAAGCCCGCCGTAGTAGCTTCCGCTGTTTCCGTCGGTGCCGTGGATGTATCCGTCGGTGCCCGTGTGGTGGTAGGCACCGTCGATAATCCAGTGGTTTCCCAGCAGGCCGGTGGAGAACTTACCGCCGGCATTATAGGTGTTGTAGCTGCCATAGGAGCCGCTCACTTCCAGCGAGGGAATGAGCGAAGGCGCGGCAGTGGTGAGTACAATGCTTCCGCCAAAGGCACCGTCGCCGTTGGTGCTTGTGCCCACACCGCGCTGTATCTGCACATTGCCCAGCAGCGCGGCATAGGAATTCATGTTGGCCCAGAATACACTCTGGTCCTCGGGTGAGTTGAGTGCCACACCGTCGATGGTCACATTGATGCGGCTGTCGCCTGCACCGCGCAACCGCATGTAGGTGGTGCCTGTGCCCAAGCCGTTTTCGCTCCACGCCATCACACCGGGCGTGCGTGCAAAAAGGAATGGCAGCTCCTGGCCGGTCTTGCTGAATGTTTCCAGCTCCTTGCGGTCAATCTGGCTCACGGCAAAGGGTGCATACTTGGGGGCCTTTACGGCTTGTACCATCACCTCGTTCAGTTCTCTCATCGCTGTGGTGTCGGGTTCCTGCCTGTCCGCAGCCAACCCGCTTTGTGCCACACCCATTACAAGTGCGGCTGCAAGAATTTTCTTCATCTTGAAAACGTTTAATAAATGTTCATACTCTCTACGCCGGCATTATCCGGTTCAGATATTAGGGTGTAATCTCAGCCTGCCCAAGCGGACAGACACCCCTGATAACGGGTGCAAAGTTATGACATTTTGGTCAGCTGGCCAAGGAAACAGGCAAATTTTTTCTAGGTCCCGACCATCTTCTTAAGAGGAAGCAGATTTTGGGTGCTTCATGGGCCTGTTTTTTCCCTAACTGGAAAAAAATTGCTGTCCAGTTGGGAAAAAATATTTCTCCAACTGGGCAGCATTTTGGGCACAGGTATGAGCATGACGCGTCATGCCTGATGGTTTGTCAAAAAACATCCGAACTGGCCCGGCGTTGCCGGATGGGCGGTAATCCCTTCCGGGCTAGAGCGATTGCAGCATCCGCTTGAGCACCACAGTAGCGCTGATTTCGCGGTTGGCGGCTTCGGGAATGACAAGGCTGGTGGGCGACTCAATGACATCGTCGGTCACAATCATGCCGCGGCGCACGGGAAGGCAGTGCATGAAGAATGCGTTGTCGGTGACTGCCATGTGGGCAGCATCGATGGTCCAGTTCATGTCCTTGCTCAGTATCTTGCCATAGTCGGCGGGGTTGGAAACGCCCGGACAGCTCCAGTTCTTGGCATATACGAACTCCGCGCCTTCGAGCGCCTTCATCTGGTTGTACTCCACGCGGGCACCTGCCACGAATCGGGGATCCAGTTCATAGCCCTCGGGATGGGTGACCACAAAATCCACATCGGCGGCATTCATCCATTCGGCAAAGGAGTTGGGCACGGCCTGCGGAAGGGCCTTGGGGTGGGGAGCCCAAGTGAGCACCACCTTGGGTCGGCTGCTGCGCTTGTGCTCCTGGATGGTGATGAGGTCGGCAAAGGCCTGCAGCGGGTGTACAGTGGCACTCTCCATGGCAAATACCGGACGGCCGCTGTACTTGATGAACTGGTTGATGACGGTTTCGGCGTAATCATACTCGCGGTCGGTGAGGCCGGCAAAGGAACGCACACCAATCAGGTCGCAATAGCACCCCATCACAGGAATGGCTTCCAGCAGGTGTTCGCTCTTGTCTCCGTCCATGATGACACCGCGCTCTGTCTCCAGCTTCCATGCACCGGCATTCACGTCCAGCACAATCACGTTCATGCCCAGGTTCATGGCGGCCTTCTGGGTGGAAAGGCGTGTGCGCAGCGAGTTGTTGAAAAACACCATCATCAGGGTCTTGTTCTTGCCAAGATGCTGATACT
>JAEDIG010000032.1 GCA_016292545.1 Bacteroidaceae bacterium | reverse complement strand
GAAGAACCACCGTTCGGCATCCTTCGTGTGGGCGTGCTCATAGGCACCCCAGTTGAGTTGCCAGCGGGTGTAGGCTCTCAGCTCATAGAATCCGCCGTAGAGCGTGTCGGGCAGGCAGAACGAGCCGTGCCCCTGTCCGTTCTTCATCTCCAGCAACTGGCGCTCCACCAGATAGCCGTCCTGATTGAACAGTTCTGCATACAGCACGCCGCTTATCTGGCTGGGTGCGCCGGTGTCGGTGCGCCTGATATAGGCCTTGTAGAAGATAGTGTCGCCCAGATAGTAGCAGGTGTTGTCCATGTGGACGAACACTTGTTCCTGGGGCAATGCCTTGCCGAACTTCTGCACTCTTTCGGCCCAGCCTTCGAGCGTGGAAGGGGGCGTGGCAGTCTGTCCGCTGGTGCAAATGGCCATGCAGCAGGCAATTATGGGAAGGAGGAAACGATGTTTCATGGATAATCTCATGTTTTCTTTCATTTTCACTGCAAATTTACAAAAAAAATCCGACGTGGACAAATGAAACAGTCTTTTTTCTTCGTTTGCGGTGTGCTCCTTGCCCTTTCTGCGGGCATCATTTGTCCCCGCGGGCGTTTGTCACTTTCCTTATCCTTCGGTTGCAAATGAAACCCTTCCAGAGCGCATGCCCTGCCTGCATCCCCCTAAACAGGGGTGCGAGGGTGTCTTTTGGCATCTGCAACGCTCACCCGTCCACACCCCTATCTGGCGGATGTGCTCATGAAGCGCTGCGTGGCCATCACGCCCAGGGTGATGAGCGTGGATAGCAGGAACAGCAGCCCCATGCGGCTGTATTGCTCCAGCATCACCAGCGGGGCAAAGGGGATGCGCAGCCCAGAGAACGGGGTGCCGGCGGGCTGGAGGAAGATGAGGGCCATGCACACGCCGCCCACTGTCATTCCGCACGCAAAGGCCACCACGGCGGCCACTCGCAGGCGGCGGAGCTTGGTTTCCTGCAGGCGGCGCACGTGGTCCACGGCGTCGAACCGGGCCTGCAGGCGGTCCATGAACCGGCGGCTGTCGTCCACTTCGGGGTTGAAACCCTCGAACAGGCGGTCAATGTCAGAATAATCCTGTGTCATTTCGTTTGCAAATTTTTTTGAGTTCTTCGCGTCCGCGCGACATCTGTTTTCTCACTGCCTCCTCGCTGCAGTCCTCTATGCGGCTGATTTCGTGTGTGCTGTAGCCCTTCAGATAGTAGAGCAGGATGGCGGTGCGCTCCTTGGGCGGGAGAGCGGCCAGTGCGGCATAGAGCGTCTGGTAGCGGAAGGCGTCGTCGGCCCGCCGCGTGTCGGCCAGCTGGCAGTGTGCGTCGATGGGCACCAGGGGTGCGCGGCTGCGCTTGTGGTCGAGGAATGTGTTGTAGGCAATCTTGTAGAGCCATGCCGTAAAGCGGGCTTCCTCGTCGAGGCCGGGTGAGGCCAGATAGGCCTTCACCAGGGCATCCTGGGCAATGTCGTCGGCCTCGTCGGCGTGGCCGCAACAGAGGGCGAGCAGAAACTGCCTCAGCTTTTTCTGCTCACCGCTCACCAGTGTTGTAAATCTCTCGCGGGTCATTGTGGCGTGGGATAGGGACGGCTAGGCGTTGCTCTTCCGTTTGCTCTCCGCAGCCATCTCGTCGGCCAGCATCCGCCTGCCGGCGAGGAAGTTGATGATGAGCCCGATGCCCACGGCCAGCAGGGGAATGGCCATGATGATGAGCACGTGGGGGTTCCTGCCCACTTGGCACACCATGGCCCATGTGCCCACTCCTGCCATGCCGCATCCCAGCAGGGTGAGCACTGCCCCAACGGACAGCTTCCGCAGCAGTTTGTCCTTGATGGTCTTGCGGCGCGGGGCCATCTTGCAGAGGAATTCCTCCACGTCCAGGTTGGGGTTCTTGTCCAGTGCGGCCAGCAGCAGTTCCGTGCGTTTGTTTGTGTTGTTTATCAGCACTTTCGTCACGAGCAGTACCACACTCACGGGCAGTGCCACGCAGATGCCCAGTACCATCACAGTTTCCGATAATTGTACCATTTTTTTCCTTTTTTTTATGGGTTATACATTCGTTTTGTCCTTTCTTGTTTTCGAGCTTGCTCTGTTGATATAACGAATGTGTGGCACGAAATGTGACGTGGGGAATGAAAAAAAGGTCCAATATAGGGAAATGCACTCGGATGCATTTTCCTTGCGTTTTGGCGAAGAAAATGCATCCGGATGCATCTGTGGATGGTGGGCTTTGTTGCCTGCTGTTGCAGTTGTTGCAGTTGTTGCAGTTTTTTTCGGGCCTGTAACTGCAACGCTATTTGTCGATTCCGTCGCCGTTGCCGAAGCGCCCGCGCAGGAGAGGGTCTATGCCGGGCTTGTGGCCGCGGAAGCTCACGTACATGTCCATGGCATCGCGCGTGCCGCCGGGAGTGAGCACATACTGGCGGAAACGCTGTGCCACGGTGGGGCTGAAGATGTCGCCCGTCTCGCGGAAGGCCTCAAAGCCGTCGCTCTCCAACACCTCGGCCCACAGGTAGCTGTAGTAGCCGGCTGTGTAGCCGCCTCCCATGGTGTGGTTGAAATAGGTGGTGCGGTAGCGTGAGGGAATCTGGCGGGGCAGGCCGCGGTCCTGCAGGGTGGTCTGCTCGAACTGCATCACGTCGAAGGAGTCGGGAATCTGGGTGAGGGTGTGGAAGTCCATGTCGAGATAGGAGGCGGCCAGATATTCCACGGTGGCAAATCCCTGGCCGTACCGCTGGCTGCGCTCCATCTGCTCCACTAGCTCCTGAGGCAGCAGTTCGCCCGTCTTGTAGTGGGTGGCATACACTTTGAGCACCTCGGGTGCAAAGGCCCAGTGCTCGTTGATTTGGGAGGGCAGCTCCACGAAGTCGCGCGGCACATCGGAGAGCCCCTTGTAGCGGACATCGGTGAAGAAGCCGTGGAGGGCGTGGCCGAACTCGTGGAACATGGTGCGCGTTTCGTCCACATTGAGCAGTGCGGGCTCGCCTGCGGCGGGCTTGGTGAAGTTGCACACGATGGAGATGATGGGCACTATGCGCTCGCCCTCGTCGGTGTAGCGGAGGTCGCGGTAGGAGGTGCACCATGCACCGCCTCGCTTGCTGGCGCGGGGGAAGAAGTCCATGAACAGCACGCCCAGCAGCCGGCCGTCGGCATCGGTGCATTCAAATGCCTGTGCGTCGGGGTGGGGCAGGGGCACGTCCTGGATGGGCGTCAGCTGTATGCCGTAGAGGTGGTTGGCGCAATAGAAGAGTCCCTTGCGCACGTTGTCGAGCTGCAGATAGGGCCGCAGCTGGTTTTCGTCGAAGCTGTACTTGGCCTGCTTGGCACGGTCGGCATAGTAGCGCCAGTCCCATCCCTCGGGCTCTTCGGCGAGGCCGTCCTTGCGGGCTTCCTGGCGGATGTCGTCGAGCTCCTGGGCGGCCACATCCAGTGCGGGCTTCCACACCTGGTCGAGCAGGTCGTACACGGCCTGCGGCTCCTTGGCCATGCGGCGCTCCAGCGCCAGGCTGGCATAGTCGGGGTAGCCCATCAGGCGGGCTTTCTGCAGGCGTGCCTCCACGAGGCGTGCCACCACCTGGCGGTTGTCGTCGGCCCCGCCGTGGCATCCGCGCTGCGTGTAGGCCTCAAACATGGCCCTGCGCAGGTCTCTGCAGGCGGAATACTGGAGGAAGGGCATCACGCTGGGATTGTGGAGCGTGAACATCCATTTGCCCTCCATGCCTGCCTCGGAGGCTGCTTCGGCTGCCGAGGCCACGAGGTCGGCTGGCAGGCCTGCCAGGCTGTCCTTGTGGCTGACCACGAGCCGGTAGGCATTGGTCTCGGCCAGCATGTGCTGCGAGAAGGCGGTTTCCAGCGATGCTATCTCGTTGTTGAGCTCCTTGAGCCGCTCCTGGTCCTCCTTGTCCAGACTGGCACCGCTGCGCACAAACTGCTTGTAGGTTTCCTCCACCAGTTTCTGCTGCTGGGCGTCCAGATGGTTCCCCTTGCGCTGTTCATATACGGTCTTCACGCGCTCCCACAGGCGCTGGTCCATCATGATTTCGTCCGAGTGGGTGGCCAGCATGGGCGACACCTTGGCATCCACCTCCTGCATGGCGGGAGTGGTGGAGGCGGCGTTCTGGGCATAGAAGACGCTGGCCACCTGGGTGAGCAGCTGTCCGCTGCGGTCGAGGGCCAGGATGGTGTTGTCGAAGGTGGGCGCGTCGGCACACGAGGCGATGGCCTCTATCTCGGCCTTGTGGGCCTCCATGGCCTTCTGGAAGGCGGGCAGATAGTGGCTGTCCTCAATCTGGCTGAAGGGCGGTATGCCATAGGGGGTGTCGAAGGTCTGGAGCAGCGGGTTGCTGTCGGCGGTGGGTTTGCATGCGCAGGCCATCATGGTGGCCACGGCTGCGGCTAGGAAGGTTTTGTTCATGGTTTTTTGGTGTGTGGTGTTATAATGTGGTGTTTGGTGTGAAAAATGGGTTTGTCGTATGCACGGGGGGGGAGGTGGCTAGGCGTTTTCGTTGGCCTCCTTCACCTTTCGGAAGAGGTCGCTGGCAAAGATGAACGAATTGAGCCGCTCGTTGGTGCTGCCCATGATCTGGTCCTTGCTGCCCTGCCATTCCTTTTGTCCCTGATAGATGTAGATGATGTTCTCGCCTATGCCCATGACGGAGTTCATGTCGTGGGTGTTGATGATGGTGGTCATGCTGTATTCGGTGGTGATGTCGTGGATGAGGTCGTCGATGACCAGGCTCGTCTTGGGGTCGAGGCCGCTGTTGGGCTCGTCGCAGAAGAGGTATTTGGGGTTGAGGGCGATGGCGCGCGCTATGGCCACACGCTTCTGCATGCCGCCGCTGATTTCGCCGGGCAGCTTGTTCTCGGCGCCTTTCAGATTGACGCGCTCCAGGCAGAAGCGTGCCCTGCGCTCGCGGTCGGCCTGGTTCTTGTCGGAGAACATGTCGAGGGGGAACATCACGTTTTCCAGCACGCTCATGGAGTCGAACAGGGCCGCGCTCTGGAAAATCATCCCCATCTCCCTGCGGATGAGCACCTGCTCGCGCTTGTTCATCTGCACGAAGTCGCGCCCGTCGTAGAGCACCTGTCCGCTGGTGGGGGTGAGCAGGCCCACGATGTTCTTCATGAGCACGGTCTTGCCGCTGCCGCTCTGGCCTATGATGAGGTTGGTTTTGCCCTCCTCGAAGACGGCGTTGATGTCGTGGAGCACTTCCTTGTCCTCGAACGACTTATAGAGATGCTTGAGTTCAATCATAATGCATGTGTGTGTATGTATATGTTGTCAGCTCAGGAGCTGGGTGAGGAAAATGTCGGCAAAGAGGATGAGCATGCTGCTGCGCACCACGGCGTTGGTGCTGGCTTTGCCCACGTCGAACGAGCCGCCTTCCACGGTGTAGCCGTAGAACGAGGACACGCTGGCGATGATGAAGGCAAAGAACAGGCTCTTGATGATGGACATCCACACGTACCACTGGTTGAAGTCGTGGAGCAGGCCCAGTGTGAGGTCGTCCACGGTGATCACACCCATGAAGGCCGTGGCATAGGCCCCTATGAATCCGAAGGCGATGCTGAAGATTACCAGGAAGGGAATCATCGTGAGCAGGCCCAGAATCTTGGGCAGGATGAGGAACGAGGCCGAATTGATGCCCATGATTTCGAGGGCGTCTATCTGCTGTGTCACGCGCATGGTGCCAATCTCCGAGGCGATGTTGCTGCCCACCTTGCCGCTCAGGATAAGGCACATGATGCTGCTCGAAAACTCCAGCAGCATGATTTCTCGGGTGGTGTAGCCGGTGGTGAAGGTGGGCATCCAGGGACTCTGTATGTTGAGCTTTATCTGGATGCAGATGACGGCTCCGATGAAGAAACTGATGAGCAGCACGATGCCGATGGAGTCCACGCCCAGCTGCGACATCTCCTTGACGTATTGCTTCAGGAACATGCGCCATCGTTCGGGCAGGCTGAACACCTTGCCCATGAGCATCAGATATTGGCCGAATGCGGCCAGAAAACGGTGTAAAATCATATTCATCTAGTTGTTGACGCAGCAAAATTACGCTTTTTATCCTAAAAAATGTAACAAACGGGGGCGGTTTTTCGCTTTTTTCGTACTTTTGCGGACAAAATGTAGACATCATGGAACAAGAAACCGCATACCAGCCCTCTTCCGAGGGCACAACGGAGGCCGTGAAGCCCTCGCTGGAGCTACGCAGCGAGGGCCTGGTGAAAGTGTATGGCAAGCGCACGGTGGTGAACAACGTGAGCTTCCACGTGAGGCAGGGCGAAATCGTGGGCCTGCTGGGTCCCAACGGTGCCGGCAAGACCACCTCTTTCTATATGACCACGGGCCTGGTGGTGCCCAATGCAGGACGCATCTTCCTGGGCGACCATGAGATAACGGACTACCCCGTTTACCGCCGTGCGCGCCACGGCATCGGCTATCTGGCCCAGGAGGCCAGTGTGTTCAGGAAAATGACTGTGGAGGACAACATCGCCAGTGTGCTGGAGATGACGGGCCGGCCCCGCTCCTACCAGCGCGAGAAGCTGGAGAGCCTGATTGCCGAATTCCGCCTGCAGAAGGTGCGCAAGAACCTGGGCGACCAGCTCTCGGGCGGCGAGCGCCGGCGCACCGAAATCGCCCGCTGTCTGGCCATCGACCCCAAGTTCATCATGCTCGACGAGCCGTTTGCGGGTGTTGACCCCATTGCGGTGGAGGACATCCAGTATATCGTGTGGAAGCTGAAGCAGCGCAACATAGGCGTGCTCATCACCGACCACAATGTGGAGGAAACGCTCTGCATCACCGACCGTGCCTATCTCCTCTTCGAGGGTCAGATACTCTTCCACGGCACGCCCCAGGAGCTGGCCGTCAACCCCGTGGTGCTGGACAAGTATCTGACCAACAGTTTTGTGCTCAGGATGAAGGATTTTGCCAAGATGGACGAGGAACGCTCCGCCCAAATGGGCTGAAAAGAGAAGGAAATAGCGATTTTTGCGGGCAAGATTTGATAGTTTTGCAGAAAAATCGTACCTTTGTGCGCCCTTTTCCGCTTCAGACGCGGAAAACAGAAGGAAATATACAATTATATATATATAAGAATTAAGGACAAAGAAATGAACGTTTCATTTGAAAAGGTAGACAAGGTGAATGCCTTGGTCACAATCAAGATTGAGAAGGCAGACTATGAAGGTAAGGTGGCAGAGGCCATCAAGGACTTCCGCAAGAAGGCCAGCATCCCCGGCTTCCGTCCGGGTCAGGTGCCCACGAGCTTGCTGAAGAAGCGCTTCGGCACGGAAATCCTGGCCGAGCAGGTGAACAAGGTGATGGTGGACGAACTCTATAAATACATCCGCGAACAGAAAATCAACATACTGGGCGAGCCCATGCCCAACACCGAGAAGCAGCAGCCCGTTGACTTCAAGACCATGGAGGACTTCACCTTCGTCTTCGACGTGGCGCTGGCCCCTGAGTTCGACGCCACAGTGAGCGACAAGGACACACTGGACCGCTATGTCATCGACGTCACCGACGAGATGGTGGAGAACCAGGTGAACTCCTATGCACAGCGCGGCGGACACTATGACAAGGTGGAGGAATATCAGAACCGCGACATGACCAAGGGCATCCTGGCACAGCTCGACGAGGACGGCAACGTGAAGGAAGGCGGTGTGCAGGTGGAAGGTGCAGTGATGCTCCCCGACTATATCAAGAACGATGAGGAGAAGGCCAAGTTTGCCGGATGCAAGGTGAACGACGTGCTCATCATCAACCCCGCCAAGGCCTACGACAACAGCACTGCCGAGCTCAGCAGCCTGCTCAAGATAAGCAAGGAGGAGGCCGAGCAGATGACTTCCGACTTCAGCTACCAGATTACCGAAATCACCCGCTACCAGCCCGCAGAACTCAATCAGGAACTGTTCGACAGCGTGCTGGGCACCGGTGTGGTGAACGGCGAGGAGGAGTTCCGCGCATTCGTGAAGAAGCAGATTGAGGGCCAGTTTGCAGTGGACACCGAATACCGCTTCATCCTGGACCTGCGCGCCTACATGATGGACCGTGTGGGCACTCTGGAGTTCCCCGAGCAGCTGCTCAAGCGCTTCATGTCGCTCAACAATCCCGAAAAGAGCGCCGAGGACCTGGACAAGGACTTCCCCGAGAGCATCAAGGAGCTGCAGTGGTATCTCATCCGCGAGAAGCTGTGTGAGCAGCTCGACGTGAAGATAAACCGCGACGACGTGCTGGCCGTGGCCAAGGACATCGCCCGCATGCAGTTTGCCCAGTATGGCATGATCAACGTGCCCGAGGATACGCTTGCCGGATATGCCGAGGAAATGCTCAAGAACAAGGAACAGGCCGACAACATGACCGCACGCGCCGTGGAGAAGGCTCTGGCTGCCAAGGTCATGGCAACCGTCACACTCAACGACAAGCACGTGAGCCTCGAAGAGTTCAACAAACTGTTTGAGGAGAAGGCATAAGCCCGCCCGCAAAGAGAGACAACGTAGAGATTCACATATCCTTGGGAACCTGACGGGGGGAAGGGCAACGCCTCCCGCTCAGGTTCTCAATTCTTATTCTATAGAAAATAATATAATACTACCGAGATGAACAACGATTTCAGGAAATATGCCACCCGCCACCTTGGCATGGACAGCATGGTGATTGACGACGTGGTGAGCATGCAGAACCAGTATATGAATCCGTATATCCTGGAGGAAAGGCAGCTGAACGTCACCCAGATGGACGTGTTCAGCCGCCTCATGATGGACCGCATCATCTTCCTGGGTACCGAAATCAACGACTACACCGCCAACACCCTGCAGGCCCAGCTGCTCTATCTCGACAGCGTGGACCCCGGCAAGGACATAAGCATCTATGTGAACAGCCCCGGCGGCAGCGTGTATGCAGGACTGGGCATCTATGACACCATGCAGTTCATCAACAGCGACGTGGCCACCATCTGCACCGGCATGGCCGCCAGCATGGCCGCCGTCTTGCTTGTGGCCGGCACCGAGGGCAAGCGAAGCGCGCTCACCCACAGCCGTGTGATGATCCACCAGCCCATGGGCGGTGCCCAGGGACAGGCCAGCGACATAGAGATTACTGCCCGCGAGATTCAGAAACTGAAGAAGGAACTCTACACCATCATCGCCAACCATTCGCACACCGACTTCGACAAGGTGTGGGCCGACAGCGACCGCGACTACTGGATGACCGCCCAGGAGGCCTGCGACTACGGCATGGTGGACCAGGTGCTCCAGCGCAAGTAAAGGGGGCATATATATATGAAGAAGACGCAAGACCATTGCTCCTTCTGCGGCAGGCCGCAGAAGGAGGCCGGGATGCTGCTGCAGGGAATCAGCGGGTTCATCTGCTACGAATGTGCCCAGCGTGCCGGAGAGATATTCAGGGAGCAGATGCCCCGGTCGGGATTCAGCCTCTCGCTCGACAAGGTGCCCACCCCCCACGAGATAAAGGCATACCTCGACCAGTATGTCATCGGCCAGGACGATGCCAAGAGGTATCTGTCCGTGTCGGTATACAACCACTACAAGCGCCTGCTCCAGGGCAAGGACGACAACGAGGTGGAACTGGAAAAGAGCAACATCATCATGATTGGCTCCACGGGCACGGGCAAGACCCTCCTGGCCCGCACCATCGCCAGGCTGCTCAAGGTGCCCTTCACCATCGTGGACGCCACTGTGTTCACCGAGGCCGGCTATGTGGGCGAAGACGTGGAGAGCATCCTCAGCCGCCTGCTCCAGGTGGCCGACTACGACGTGGAGGCCGCACAGCGTGGCATCGTGTTCATCGACGAGATTGACAAGATCGCGCGCAAGAGCGACAACCCCAGCATCACGCGCGACGTGAGCGGAGAGGGCGTGCAGCAGGGCCTGCTGAAGCTGCTGGAGGGAAGCATGGTGAACGTGCCGCCAAAAGGAGGCCGCAAGCACCCCGACCAGGACTACATCCATGTGGACACACGCAACATTCTCTTCATCTGCGGCGGCGCGTTCGACGGCATAGAAAAGAAGATAGCACAGCGGCTCAACACCCATGTGGTGGGCTACAACAGCGTGCAGAACAAGCAGCACATCGACAGCAAGAACCTGATGAAGTATGTGCTGCCCCAGGACCTCAAGTCGTTCGGACTCATTCCCGAAATCATCGGCCGGCTGCCCGTGCTCACCTATCTGAACCCCCTCGACCGCGAGGCGCTCTACAACATCCTCACACAGCCCAAGAACTCGCTCGTGCGCCAGCAGGTGAAACTCTTCAAGATGGACGGTGTGGAGCTGACCTTCGATGAGGATGCACTGCAGTATATGGTAGACATGGCCATGGAGTACAAGCTGGGCGCCCGCGGCCTGCGCAGCATCATGGAAAGCGTGATGATAGACGCACAGTTCGATGCACCCTCGAAATCGGACAAAAAACTGGTGATAACCAAGGAATATGTGTGCAAACAGCTTGCAAAAAACACGCAATTGCACGCGTGAAAAGCTTTTTTGTACGTTTTGCACATAAAAAAACGCTGAAAATTGTGTAATTTCTGAAAAAAGTTGTATCTTTGTAATTGCCTATTATCAGAATCAGCAATGAAAGATATCAACTTGACAGAATTTTTGAAGCGCTATTTCGGCTTCGACTCCTTCAAGGGCGACCAGGAGGCCATCATACGCAATGTGCTCAGCGGCAACAACACCTTTGTCCTCATGCCCACGGGCGGAGGAAAAAGCCTCTGCTACCAGTTGCCTGCCCTTCTGATGGAGGGCACGGCAATTGTCATATCCCCTCTGATAGCCCTGATGAAGAACCAGGTGGACGCCATCCGCATGGTGAGCGAGGACGACGGCATTGCGCACTTCATCAATTCGCAGCTCAACAAGAGCGAGGTGGATATGGTGAAGCAGGATGTCAGGTCGGGCCGCACCAAACTGCTCTATCTGGCCCCCGAATCGCTCACCAAGGAGGACACCGTGAACTTCCTCAAGAGCGTGAAGATATCTTTCTATGCAGTGGACGAGGCACACTGCATCTCGGAGTGGGGGCACGACTTCCGGCAGGAATACGGCAAGATAAGGCCCCACATCAACCGCATCGGCAACGCACCCGTGATTGCGCTCACGGCCACGGCCACCGAAAAGGTGCGCAGCGACATACGCAAGAACCTGGGCATCACCGATGCCAAGGAATTCAAGAGCTCCTTCAACAGGCCCAACCTCTACTATGAGGTGAGACCCAAAACGGCCAATGTGGAGAAGGACATTGCGCGGTTCATCCTGCAAAACCCCGGCAAGAGCGGCATCGTGTACTGCCTCAGCCGGAAAAAGGTGGAGGAGCTGGCCGAGGTGCTCAAGGCCAACCACATCAATGCGCGCGCCTATCATGCGGGCATGGACACCCAGACGCGCAACCAGACGCAGGACGATTTCCTCATGGAGCGCATCGACGTGATTGTGGCCACCATTGCCTTCGGCATGGGCATCGACAAACCCGACGTGCGCTTTGTCATCCACTACGACATACCCAAGAGCCTGGAGGGCTACTATCAGGAAACCGGTCGCGCAGGGCGCGACGGCGGCGAGGGCATGTGCATCGCCTTCTATTCGCCCAAGGACCTGCAGAAGCTGGAAAAGTTCATGGAGGGCAAGCCTCTGGCCGAGCAGGAAATCGGCCGCCAGCTGCTGCTGGAAACACAGATGTATATGGAATCATCGGTGTGCCGCCGCAGGACACTGCTCCACTATTTTGGCGAAGACTACAAGAAGGACGGCTGTGGCAACTGCGACAGCTGCATGCACCCGAGCGTGAAAGTGGAGGCCGCCGGCGAGCTCAAGCTGGCCCTGGAGGCCATACTGGGTGTGAAGGAGGGCTTCAAGGCGGAATACATCATCGATGTGCTTGTGGGCAGGGAGACCGACGAAGTGCTGGCCCACCGCCACGAACAGCTGCCCTGCTTCGGCACAGGCGAGGGCCGGGAACGCCATTTCTGGATGACACTGCTCCGCCAGGGCGTAATCATGGGCTTCATCCGCAGGGACATAGAACACTATGGTGTGCTCAAGGTCACTCCCCAGGGCAAGGAATTCATCGGAAGCCCCTACAGCTTCATGCTGTCGCAGGACACAGAGTTTGAAGACTATGACAATTCGCCGGCCGAGGGCACGGGTGCACTCGACGAAACGCTGCTGTCCATGCTTCAGGACCTGCGCAAATCCGTGGCCCGCAAGCAGGACGTGCCTCCCTATGTGGTGTTCCAGGACAATTCGCTCCAGGAGATGGCCTCCATGTACCCCGTCACACTGGACGACCTCCAGAACATCACGGGCGTGGGGCTGGGCAAAGCCAAGCGATACGGGCAGGCCTTTGTGGACCTCATCGCCAAATACTGCGAGGAAAACGACATTGAGCGTACGGGCGACCTGCGTGTGCGCACGGTGGTGAACAGAAGCAAGACCAAGGTGTCTGTCATTCAGGGCATCGACCGCCACCTTTCGTTCGACGACATTGCCAAGAGCCTGCGCAAGACCAAGGAGGAACTGCTCGACGAGGTGGAGTCCATCGTCTATAGCGGCACCAAGCTCAACATCGACTACTACATCGAGGAAGTGATGGACGAGGACCGCATGGAAGACATCTATAACTACTTCCGCGACGAATCCGAAACAGACGACCTTGATGAGGCCTTGGATGTGCTGGGTGAGGACTATACAGAGGAGGAAATACGCCTTGTAAGGGTGAAGTTCCTCTCAGAAATGGCGAATTAAGAAAATTTGGCATTGCGGTATGTGGTGATACAAAGATTTTTTCGTATCTTTGCAGCCAATATAATTTTATTGGCATTATGGCATCATTTATTGCAGACAAAATTGTGATGGACGGCCTCACATACGACGACGTCCTCTTGGTTCCGGCTTACTCGGAAGTATTGCCCCGTACCGTACATCTGGGCACGAGATTCTCGCGTCACATCGAACTGAAGATTCCCTTTGTCACCGCTGCCATGGACACGGTGACAGAGTCCACCATGGCCATCGCCATTGCGCGCGAAGGCGGAATCGGAGTCATCCACAAGAACATGAGCATCGAGGAGCAGGCCCGGCAGGTGGCCATCGTCAAGCGTGCCGAAAACGGCATGATCTATGACCCCGTCACCATCAAGCTCGGAAGCACCGTGCAGGATGCACTCAACCTGATGCACGAATATCATATCGGCGGCATTCCCGTGGTGGACGACGAACGCCGTCTGGTGGGCATCGTCACCAACCGCGACCTGCGCTTCGAGCGCAATGTGGGACGTCCCATCGGAGAAGTGATGACCGGCGAAAACCTGGTGACCACACATGTGCAGACCGACCTCGTGGCCGCCGCACAAATCCTCCAGGAGAACAAGATTGAAAAACTTCCCGTGGTGGACGAGAACGGCCGCCTCATCGGACTCATCACCTATAAGGACATCACCAAGGCCAAGGACAAGCCCATGGCCTGCAAGGACGAAAAGGGCCGCTTGCGTGTAGCAGCGGGTGTGGGCGTGACGGCAGACACACTCGACCGCATGAAGGCACTGGTGGATGCGGGCGTGGATGCCATTGTCATCGACACTGCCCACGGACACTCCAAGAGCGTCATCGAAAAGCTGAAGGAAGCCAAGAAAGCCTTCCCCAATGTGGACATCGTGGTGGGCAATGTGGCCACCGGCGAGGCCGCCCGCATGCTGGTAGAAGCCGGTGCCGACGGCGTGAAGGTGGGCATCGGTCCCGGCAGCATCTGCACCACACGCGTGGTGGCCGGCGTGGGTGTGCCTCAGCTCAGTGCCATCTATGATGTGGCCAGTGCACTCCAAGGCACGGATGTGCCGCTGATTGCCGATGGCGGATTGCGCTACTCGGGCGATGTGGTGAAGGCACTTGCTGCCGGCGGCTACTGCGTGATGATTGGCTCCCTTGTGGCCGGTACGGAAGAAAGTCCTGGCGACACCATCATCTACAACGGACGCAAGTTCAAGAGCTACCGCGGCATGGGCTCGCTCGAAGCCATGGAGTGCGGCTCCAAGGACCGCTATTTCCAGGGCGGTGTCACCGATGTGAAGAAGCTGGTGCCCGAGGGCATTGCCGGACGCGTTCCCTACAAGGGAACCGTGCAGGAGGTCATCTATCAGCTCATCGGCGGTTTGCGCAGTGGCATGGGCTATTGTGGGGCTGCCACCATCGAGGAACTCCATAATGCCAAGTTCGTGCGCATCACCAATGCCGGTGTGCTTGAGAGCCACCCCCACGATGTGACCATCACCAGTGAGGCTCCCAACTACAGCCGTCCGCAGTAACACTCATACAATGGGCCGGGGAGCGTTTCGCCCTCTGGCCCCGTACAGAAAAAAGCAAAGATGTTTGGAATGAAAAGAATGGTTATGGCTATGGCGCTCCTTTGCGGAGCTTCCGCCCTCCGGGCACAGGAAGACCCCGTATTGATGCGCATCAACGGTGCTCCTGTGACCAGAAGTGAATTTGAATACAACTACAACAAGAACAACTCCGATGAGGTCATCGACAAGAAGACGGTCGACGAATATGTGGACCTCTTTGTCAACTATAAGCTCAAGGTGTTGGCGGCACTCGACGACCGGCTGGACACGCTGACGAGCTTCCAGAAGGAGTTCCGCATGTATCGCGACCAGCAGATACGCCCGCTTCTGGTGCCCGAAACCCGCATGGACGAAGAATGCGTGCGCTACTACGACATGATGAAGGCCAACCTTCAGGGCCGTCAGCTGCTGCAGCCTTCACACATCTTCTTGCGTGTGAAGCAGAAAGCCACAAAGGAGGAGCAGGAGGCCGTAGGGGCGCGTATGGATTCTGTATACAAGGCTCTGCAGGAGGGCGCCGACTTTGCCGAACTGGCCAAGAAGGTGAGCGAAGACCCGCAGACGGCCGTCCGTGGCGGTGTGCTCCCCTGGATAGGCCCCAACCAGACGCTCAAGGAGTTTGAAGACGTGGCCTATTCGCTGGAAGTGGGCAGCTACAGCCAGCCTTTCCTGTCCACCGTGGGCTATCACATCGTGAAACTGATGGACAAGAAGGACCTGGAGCCTTTCAACGAACTGAAACCAAACATTGAGCGCTTCCTCGAAAGCCAGGGCCTGCGCGACCGGCTGGCCATGCAGGCACTCGACTCCATTGCCGCCGCCGGCGGCACTCCCAAGACTGTGGAGGAGATTCTGGAGGAGGAAACGGCGCGCCTGTGTGCCAAGGACAACAACCTCAAGTATCTGGTGCAGGAGTATCACGATGGCCTGCTGCTGTTCGAGGAATGCAGCCGCAACGTGTGGGAACCGGCCACCAAGGACACACTGGGCATAGAGGACTATTTCAAGCGCAACAAGAAGAAATACAGTTGGGACGTTCCCCATTTCGACGGCATGGTCTATTACTGCCGCGACAAGAAGGACGTGAAGGCCGTGCGCAAGGCCATACGCAAGCAGCCCGACAGCCAGTGGACATCCATCGTGCGCCAGCAGTTCAACAAGGACAGCGTGAGCGTGAAAATGGAAAAACGCCTCTTCAAGCAGGGCGAGAACGCCAATGTGGATGTGGTGGCGCTCAAGGTGAAGGGCGCAGAGCCCAAGCCCATAGAGGGCTTCCCCTATATGGCTGTGGTGGGCGAGAAGCTGAAGAAGGGCCCCGAACGGTGGACGCAGGTGAGTGCGGCTGTGGTGGCCGACTACCAGCGCCTGCGCGAGGAGGAATTTGTGGCCCGTCTGCGCGAGAAATACACTGTAGAGGTGGACAAGGAGGTGCTGGCCACTGTCAATAAGCATTGATAGGCCAGTATACCATATTATTAATTAATAGAGAATATGAAACCGAACCATCGTTTTTTACTCACGTTGCTGCTGGGCTTGCTCCCTTGCTGCCTCATGGCGCAGAGCAACATCATCGATGAGGTGGTGTGGATTGTGGGTGATGAGGCTATTTTGCGCTCCGACGTGGAGAAAGTGCGCACAGAATACGGACAGCAGTTCAAGGGCAATCCTTATTGCACCATACCCGAACAGTTGGCCATACAGAAGCTTTTCCTCCACCAGGCCATTATCGACAGTGTGGAGGTGGCCGATGCCGAGATCAACCAGTATGTGGAGCAGGAAATCAACGAGCGGGTGATGATGGCTGGCTCCAAGGAAAAGCTGGAGGAGTATATGCACATGACCATGTCGCAGATACGCGAAGAACTGTTTGACCAGTATAAGAATGAACTCACGGCACGCAAGATGAGGCAGAACATCACGGGCGACCTGAAAATAACCCCAGCCGAGGTGAGACGCTATTTCAAGGACCTCCCGGAGGACAGCCTTCCGCTCATACCCACCCAGGTGGAGGTGCAGATACTGGTGATTGAACCCCGCGTCCCCCAGGAGGAAATCGACCGCGTGAAGGCTACGCTCCGCGAATACACCGAGCGTGTCAACAACGGCACGTCGTTCTCCACGCTTGCCCGCATGTATTCCGAGGATCCGGGCACAGCCCGTCAGGGTGGCGAAATGCCCTACTGCGGACGTGGAGAACTCGACCCGGCCTTTGCCAATGTGGCCTTCAGCCTCACCGACCCCAACAAAGTGAGCAAGATTGTGCAGTCGGAGTTCGGCTACCACATCATCCAGCTCATCGACAAGCGCGGCGACAAGATGAAATGCCGCCATATCCTGCGTCGGCCCGAGGTGTCGCAGACCAGCATCGATGCGGCACTGGCACGCCTCGACTCCATTGCCGAGGACATCCGGCAGGATAAGTTCACCTTCGACGAGGGTGCATCGATTATTTCCGAGGACAAGGACACCCGCAACAACCATGGTCTCATGTCGAACACCCTAGCTGATGGCGACCAGACCACTCGCTTCGAGATGGGCCAGCTGTCATCCGTGTCCACCGAACTGGCACGTGTGGTGGAGGGACTCCAGACGGGCGAGATTTCAAAACCTTTCACAATGGTCAACTCCAAGGGACGCACCGTGTGTGCCATCGCACGCCTGCGCTCACGCCTGAAGCAGCATCGCGCCAGCATGGCCGAGGACTTCCAGGTGCTCCGCAAGGTGGTGGAGGAAAAGAAAAGCGAGGAGATTATCAAGGACTGGATAAGGGAGAAACAAAAAAACACATACGTGCGTATCAATGAGGACTGGAGGGGATGCGACTTCCTCTATCCCGGTTGGATTAAGTGATGAACCGAAGGATTCTAACTATTTGCATGCTGGTGGCTGCCGGCCTGTGCATGACATTCGCTGCCGGGCCGCGCAAACCGAAGACCAAGGCGGAGCGGAAGCCTGCCGACACCAGAGTACATCTGTTGCATGTCGACAGCATGTTCTTCGACGACCGTGTGAGCCTCACGGCCCAGTTCCTGGTGGGCAATGTGCAGTTTGAGCACGACGGCATCCTCATGTATTGCGACAGTGCACTCTACTACGAGGCCTCCAATTCGTTCGATGCCTTTGGCCATGTGCGGCTGGTGCAGGGCGACACACTCACCCTCGATGGCGACGTGCTCTATTACAATGGCATGGACCAGTTGGCCCGCGTGCGTGAGAATGTAGTGCTCACCCATCGCAACACGGTGCTCTACACCGACAGTCTCGATTATGACCGTCTCTACAATCTGGGTTACTTTTTTGAGGGCGGACGTTTGCTCGACCAGGGCAATGAACTCACCAGCGACTGGGGCGAATACAATCCGGCCACACGCGATGCAGTGTTCAACTACAATGTGCGGCTTGTGAATCCGGCCCCTCCCGAACCGCCCAAGAGCGTCATCATTTCCGATACACTCTATTACAACACCCGCACGGCCATTGCCCATGTGGTGGGCCCCTCAAACATCGATAATGGCGACAGCCATATCTACTCAGAGCTTGGCTACTACGACACAAACAGGGAACTGGCCTATCTGCTGCAGCGCAGCATCCTCACCAACAACGGCAAGCGCCTGGTGGGCGACAGCGTGGTGTGGGAAGGGCAGGAGAAAATGGGCAAGGCTTATGGCAACATCGAATACACCGATGTGGTGAACAAGAACATGTTCACGGGCCATTACTGCCTCTACGCCGATTCGCTGGGCTATATGGAGGCAGCCGACAGTGCTGTGGTGATGGACTACTCGCAGCGCGACACCCTGTATGCCCATGCCGACTCATTCAGAGTGTACACCTATTTCATCGATACGGACAGTATGTATCGCACCATCCATGCCTATCGCCATGTGCGCACCTATCGCACCGACATCCAGTCGGTGTGCGACTCCATGGTCTACAATTCACTGGATTCCTGCCTCACCATGTATTACGACCCGATCCTTTGGCAGCAGGGACAGCAGCTGGTGGGCGAAGAGATAAAGGCGTTCATGAACGACAGCACTGTGGACAGCGTGCATGTGCTTCGGCAGGCGCTATCGGTGGAGCGTCTCGACAGCATCCACTACAACCAGGTGGCCGGCAAGGCCATCTGCTCCTATTTCCGCGACGGAGCGTGCTATCTGACCACGGTCACGGGCAATGTGGAGCTCAACTACTACCCTATCGACGAGGACAGCCTGATGATTGGCATGAACCATCTGGAGAGCACCGACCTGAAGCTGTTCATGAAGGACCGCAAGGTGGACCGTATATGGGTGCCGTCGGCCAATGGCACGCTCACACCTGTCCCGCTCATACCTCCACGCGACCTTTATCTTGAAAACTTCGTGTGGTTCGACTATGTGCGGCCCACCGACAAGGATGACATCTTCAAGTGGAGGCCTAAGAAGGCGGAATCACAGTTGAAGGAGAGCATCCAGCGACAGGCCCCCCTGCAGAAACTGAGCAACCTGAAGAAGAAGGAATAAGCATATACGACAACAAAACCATAAAACATCATACAGCGCAATGGGAATGTTCAACACACGTCAGCCGCGTGGCTTCCGCCGCGTGAGCATCTATAACGACGAAAGAAAAGAAAAACTGCAGAGGCTCGTGGACGAGGCGAAGCGTAAAGAGGGTGAACCGGTAGAGGAAAAACCCTACGACATCCACAAGTTCCGCGGCACCTTTATCAACTATACACCCAATGCCAAGCGGTACAGGGAGAACGGAAGTTTCGTGAAGTGGCCCGTGGTACTCTTCGTAGTGCTCATATTGCTGCTGGTCTGGCATTATCTTCTCACTGGGAATCCACGTTTCTGACACAATGGACATCATACATCTTCTTCCCGACTCGGTCGCCAATCAGATAGCGGCCGGAGAGGTGATCCAGCGTCCGGCTTCGGTAGTGAAGGAACTGGTGGAGAATGCCATCGATGCGGGTGCTTCCAGCATTGAGGTGGTGGTGCAGGATGCCGGCCGCACACTCATTCAGGTGGTGGACGACGGCAAGGGCATGAGCGACACCGATGCGCGAATGGCATTCGAACGCCATGCCACCTCCAAGATACAGAAGGCCGAGGACCTTTTCTCGCTCCACACCATGGGCTTCCGTGGTGAAGCGCTTCCGTCCATTGCTGCTGTGGCTCATGTGGAATTGCGCACACGGACGCTACAGGAGGATGTGGGCACTGAGATTCTCATCGACGGGTCGCAACTCACCTCCCAGTCGCCCTGCTCATGTCCTGTGGGCACCAATTTCATGGTGCGCGACATCTTCTACAATGTGCCTGCCCGCCGCAAGTTCCTCAAGTCCAACCAGACGGAGCTTAGCAATATCGTGCAGGAATTCGAGCGGATTGCATTGGTTAATCCGTCGGTATCCTTTTCCCTCACCCATAATGGGAACACACTCTCCAAACTGCCTGTTGCCAACTTGCGGACGAGGGTTCTGAACATCTTCGGCAAGAAACTCGATGGCCAGTTGCTCGATGTGGATGTGTCCACCACGATGGCGCGCATCAGGGGCTTTGTGGGCAAGCCGGAATCTGCGCGGAAAAAGGGTGCCCACCAGTATTTCTTTGTCAATGGGCGCTACATGCGTCATGCCTATTTCGCCAAGGCCGTGTCAGAGGCATTCGGACAGATAGTATCCAGCGACATGCAGGTGCCTTATTTCCTCTATTTTGAGGTGGACCCTTCCGAGATTGATGTCAACATCCATCCCACCAAGACGGAAATCAAGTTTGAAAACGAACAGGCCATTTGGCAGATACTCATGGCTTCTGTGCGTGAGGTACTCGGTCAGGCAAATGCAGTGCCGATGCTTGAATTCGACACCGAGGGCCGCCCCGACATACCTATTTTCCAGCCGCGCGCATCGGTGGCTCCGCCCGTGCTGGAGGTGAATGCCAATTTCAACCCTTTCCAGCGCACACCATCGGCTGGCCGGCATGCCAGCCATGCCGTTTCTGACATCCCGGCGTGCGACCCCACTTTGTACGACCTCCCTCAGTGCGACCCGCTGTCCGATGAACTGCCTTCTGAGGAAGGCGTTATGTCCGATTTCCTATCCAGCGATCTGGCTTCGGGGGATGACGAACTGGAAATGAGCACCAGCCACATCCAGTTGCAAGGGCAGTATATCCTCACACCAGTGCGCTCCGGTCTGATGATTGTGCATCAGCAACGCGCCCACATGCGCATACTCTATGACCAGTACCGCGGCCAGATGGACGGACAACCTGTGTCCACCCAGGGGCTGCTTTTCCCCGAGCTGGTGCAGCTCCCGCCTTCGGATGCGGTGTTGATAGAGGAAATCACCGATGAACTGCATTTGCTTGGCTTCGACATCTCGCCCCTGGGTGGCGGCACATTCTCTGTCAATGGCATGCCTGCGGGTCTTGAAGGCACATCGCCCGTAGCACTCTTCCACGAAATCGTACGTGGACTCAAGGAGGAGGTCGCTGGCATCGAGGATGAGGTGCGCCACCGGTTGGCGCTTACCATGGCCCGCAATTCGGCTGTGGTGAGGGGGCAGGTGATGGACGAGGGCGAGATGGACGATTTCATCAATCGGCTGTTTGCCTGCTCCAACCCCAACTACACCCCCGACGGGCGTTTGATTGTCACCATCCTGAAGCAGGAGGATGTGGACAAGATTTTTGCATGAAT
>JAEDIG010000163.1 GCA_016292545.1 Bacteroidaceae bacterium | reverse complement strand
GTCCTTGTCTGGGTCGCCGTTGTTCATCATCAGGCAGGGTATGCCCACATATCCCATGCGTGCCAGGTCGAAACGGTAGCCTGCCAGGAACCCTCCATACATGTCCGATACGAACAGCAGCTCGTGCCCCTCTACCTGGCGTGCAAAGGTGGAGGTGACAAACGGCCCGTTGGGCACCACCCGGTAGTCCTGTGGGAAGGTGAATGGATCAGCGGTGAAGGCTACCAGCCTGTCTGCGCGCATGCCGATGCGTGTGGGGTCTGTCTGGTGGATCTTTTCCGGGGTGTAGAAGATGTTGCTTGTTGCGCGTGAGAAATCGGCAGTAGCTGTGAAAATGAGTCCCTCCTGTTTCCACAGCAGATGTCCGTCACCTTCGCGATAGGCTTCTATGGAAGCTCCTCTGCCACCGGAGACGGCCTGGTTGGCCACATAGATATTCCCCTTCCGGTCTACTCCCACGGCACGTGGGCCAGAGAACCGCCGCGGTCCTGTTTCGCCCTGCATATAGCCCCCGAGGCGGGCGAATACCCCGCCTTTTGTGCCGAAGGTCCCTGAAGGTTGTGGCTGGCTGAATATATTTGTGTAGATGCGTATGTCCAGGTCTTTCCCGTGATTGGGGATAAGCAGGCGGGCATGCTTGCTGTCGATGCAGCAGGTGGTAGCCTCCACGTCGTCCGGCAGGTCTATGTGCTGTGGCCTGAGCTGGCCTGTCTGGACATCCATTCTGACGATGCGCCTGCCCTGATACATCCATATACAACCCTTTTCGTCGGCATATATCTGTCCTAATCCGCCCGTTACAGGCCAGCCGTAGAGATAGGCCATGCTGTTCTTGTCGTAGACCTTGATGGAGTCGGGCATCTGGTGGTCCTGGCCTCCGCCTATGGCTACGACCAGACGGCCATTGGAGAGGGCAAGCCCTTTGAGTGTGCGGAAACGATCGGTGGCCACTATCAGCATGTCTCCCCGGTAGCCATAGCCTCCCGGAAAGGGAGCGCCCTTGCCAGTGAGTATGTCATAGCGGCGGATGGTCTTCCACTCAATGGCATCGTGACAGGGTGGAAATTGGCGCAGGCCGTGCTGGTTCATATTGTCGTTGCCGCCATCGCACCCGTGCTGGGACAGCAGATGGTATACATACTGATTGTCCAGCACTACGCCGAGGTGGGAGAATCGTCCCCAGCCTCCTGTGCCAGAGCCTTCTGGCCGGCTCAGCAGTTTGCCGTCCCGGAACACGACCACATTGCTGCCTCCCTCATCCCAGCCGCATACTGTGGCGGCTGTGCCATCGGGACTCACGTACATGTTCAGCATGTCGTGGGGGATATGTGCTTCCTCCCAGCCGCCGTCGTTGGCTATCCATGAGGTGGTGTAGCCTGTCAGCAGGCTTTCTTTTTGGTCTACAGGTGTGATGGTCTGTGCCGATGCGGTGATTGCTGCTATTGATAGCAGATGGAACAGTTTGTGATTCATAATGTTATATAATGACGGGGCGAATATATCCAGGCGGACGGTTAGTGCTTTCCGGGCTTGCCGTATTTCTTGCTGGCATCATCGATGACGAGCACCCAGTCGGTCTCTTCTCCCGGGGTGGGGGAGATGAAGGACACGGATCCGCTGCGGGCTACCCTTCCTATTTTATGTGCCTTGCCAGTGCGCGGGTCATACCACCATCCTGTCAGTTTGTCGGCCTGGAGTACAGCGGTGTTTACTGAGAACTGTCGGCCTGCAGGGGCATAAACCATCAGATAGGTGCCCTCCTCGTCCATGGTGGCGGCAAATCGGTACAGCCCTTCACCAGGCCATGCAGTAGGGATGTCCGAGGCAACGAGAATCCGTTCTGTTGCCGGAATACGGCTCAGATACGGGCGGCTGAGCATCAACCGCTTGCCCCATTGCATCTGCGATGCGCCTGGTTGCTTGATTGCCTCCATCCAGGGAAGCAGAGGGCGGTTTACGGGATATGGCCTCTTGTCTGGATCCCACATCTGCCACACGGAATGGTGGCCATAGGTGTGGCCGCATGCTCCGTGGAAGAGGTCCCAGTAGAGTGCGCGCCGGCAGTCGGCCGCCACGGAATGTCCCCTGTTTTCTGGATTGAAGGCTACGGGATGATCTTCGTAGATAGGTTCGCCGTCCAGAACTGGTTTGATGGGGTCGGTGCGGTTCCAGTCGTCACGTGTCATCTTGTAGGCTTCTGCCCAATGGTTGTGTCCGTTCTGGCGCATATTGAAGTCGAGCCATGGCTCATTATGGAAGAACCGGGCACTCCCGCAGTAGCCCGTTGGATGATAGGTGATGAGGTGTGTGTGTCCGTCGCCCTCCATCAGCCCTTCGGCCATCTGTCGGATGATGGTGCGGTGGCGGTCATTGTCTGGATTGCGGTCTCCTCCCAGTATCCATATTATCTTGCTGTCCTTGTAGCGGCTGGCCAGCCATCGGCCGTAGATGCGCGCATTCTCTGGCGTAAAGGCCGGGTGGTCTCCATCTCTCCAGTAGCGTCCCCAGGTGGGTAGCATGGCTATGTAGAGGCCATACTGATTGGCTGTCTGCACGATGTGGTCCACATGGTCCCAATAGTCATTGTCGGGCCCATCCTTTGTGTCAGGACGTGTGGGGTCTTCCTTGATAAAGGGCAGGTGCCCGTAGGCATTGGGTGTGCTGATGCCATCCAGTTCTGCTATGGCCACTGCCTGAATGGCGGTGAATCCTTTGCTGGCACGGTCGGCCAGATAGTGGGCCGCCTCTTCACGGTTGAGCCGGTGGAAGAGTTCCCAGGCGGTATCAGCCAGATAGAAGAATGGTTGGCCATGCTCGTCTACCAGGTAGCGCCGGTTCTCGGACAGACTGATGCGCTCTGGCAGTTTGTCGGCGTTCAGCTCGATGAAAGGAAGGATGCAAAGGAGGGATAAAAGCGTGTATTTCATAATGTGTTGGGGATAAGCGTTATGTATTATTTATGTTTCTTAGGGGTTTCTTTATTCTTTTTTTGTTTACTGACAATGCAAAATTATGTGGTTTTTCATTATGAACAATAGAATTTTTGCCTTAATACCTATCAAAATCCTATATTCCTTGCAGATTATGTAGAATCATTGTAAATTTGCAAATGTTAATTGAAGTTCCCATGGAAATCTTAAAGAAATTTAACCCGAACCGCCCGGATTTTGCTCCTTATGGACTCACTTGTGAGAAATGGCTTCCCATTCCTGCCAGCCGGATAGACAGGCACAATGAGATTGAACTCATCTATTTCTTTGATGAGGGAGTGACTTTTTTTGTGAACAATCAGATTCTGCAACTCCCTGGCCGCAGATTGATTGTGTTTTGGGCGCTTCTTCCTCATAAGTCCATTCGTTTTGTCAGTGATGCGGAGTACTATACCTGTACGATTCCGCTGAACATGTTTCTCTCGTGGTCTATGGACAAGCATTTCCAGGATGTGCTGTTGCAGGGGAATGTGCTGGCTACACCTGATGAATCCAACTGCCGGATAGATGAACTGCTGCTCAACCAATGGTGGACTGAGATGAGCGAAACGCCCTCGGAAAGCCTTCGGGTGGTGGTGGCGGACGAGATGAGGGCACGTCTCAATAGGCTGGCGCTAAACTACGACATATTGAACAAGCAGAATCCTAACGAACTGATGGCCAAACACAACAAAGGCATCTATACGGAAGAAAGTGACAAACTGACACGGATTACTTTTTTTGTTGCCACACACTTTAATCGCACCATCAAGGCAAAAGACATTGGGGATGCTGTAGGCCTGAACCCCGACTATGCCAACACGTTGTGCAGAAAAGCTTTTGGATGCACGCTTCATGAGTATGTCCTGCGAGAACGGGTGAATCATGTAGAACGTATGCTCATAACCACTGATACTCCCATAACGGAAATTGCGGGATTATGCGGTTTTTCCTCTATCGCTCGTTTCAATGCCACTTTCTTGAAGCAGAAGGGGTGCACGCCTAGTGATTACCGTAAGCGATTTGAAAATAAATGTGTGAATTCCGTGGAGACAAAATGAAGTTATGTGTTCTGGGTTAAATAGTTGCCCAGGCCCCATTGGGCCGCGGGTGAGGGTTGGGACAAAAAAGAGAAACCCGTTTGGGCTTCTCTCTTGTTTGCGGTGCGTACGGGACTCGAACCCGTGACCCCATGCGTGACAGGCATGTATT
>JAEDIG010000162.1 GCA_016292545.1 Bacteroidaceae bacterium | reverse complement strand
GAACTGAAGAAGCGGTTTGGGAAGAACGCCATCCTGAAGGGGCTGAATTTCGAGGAGGGGGCCACAACCAGAGCGCGCAACGCACAGATAGGAGGTCACAGGGCATGACAGACTACTACGAGGACATCATCCACCTGCCGCATCATGTGTCCAAATGCCACCCGCAGATGCCGATGCAGGCCAGGGCCGCTCAGTTTGCTCCCTTTTCTGCCCTTACGGGTTACGACGCAGTCATAGAGGAGGCGGCAGAGGCCCATGGCATGCAGTCCCGGTGAATCCCCAAACGCTTGCGCAACTCAAAAAAAAGCAGGAGATAAACACCCGTGTGGGCATTTGTCTCCTGCTCAGTTTTCAGGATGGGGGCGGAAGGATTATTCCGTGGCTCCGCCCAATGCCTGATAGAGCGTGATGGTATTGGAGATGATGCTGTAGTTGTTGGCCACCTCGCCAAGCTGGGCACTCAGCAGGCTGCTGCGTGCGGTCAGCACTTGGAGGTAGTTGGTGTTGGAGAACTGCATCAGTTTCTCTGTAGCGTCTACGGCCTGGCGCAGGCTGTTCACCTGGTTGGCCAGCATCTCCTTCTTGGTTTCTGCATTGTGGATGGCTGCCATGGCCGTGTTCACCTCCTTGCCTGCATCCAGGAGCGTCTGCTGGAACCCGATGGTTGCCACTTCCAGTTCGGCCTTGCTGTTCTTGTAGTTGGCACGGAGCTTTCCGTTGGCAAACAAGGGTTGTGTGAGGCTTGCCACGGCAGCTGCGATGATACCGCCGGGATTTATCACCAGACTTCCAAGGCTGTTGGTGAATTGGCCCTGGGCCGAGATGTTCAGGCTGGGGAAGAACGATGCCTTGGCCTGGTTCTTGGTGTAGAAGGCACTGGCCAGCGCCATTTCGGCCTGCTTCACGTCGGGACGGCGCTCAAGAATGCTGATGGGCAGTCCTGTGGTGCATACCGAGGGCTTGTGGAAAGTGGAGAGTGCCTGGCGGCTGACAGGAGCGGGCATTTCGCCGATGAGGGCTGAGAGCACGTTCTCCACCTCGCGGATGCTGTGCTTGAGGTCTTCCACGCTGGTGCAGATGCTCCAGTAGTTGGCCTCCGTGCTTGCCACGGCAGCCTTGTTGCTCTGTCCGGCGGCCATCAGTTTCTTGGTCACTTCCAGGTTCTGCTTCCAGTTTTCACGCGTCTCTGTAGCAATGGCCAGCTGCTCGTCCATCATGGCCAGCGAATAGTAGAGGCTGGCGATGTTTGACACGAGAGCCGTGTGTACGGCCTGGCGCACATATTCCATGTTCTTGAGGGCCACCTCGCTCTTCTTCTTGGCATTGCGGATGGAACCGAAGCAGTCTACCTGCCAGCTGGCGGCAATGGGGAAGGCATAGGTCTTGGTGGCACCGCCGCCCAGATTGTCCTTGTATTCCTCGCGGTTGTAGGGGTCCCATACCCCGCTTACGGTACCGCTGGGGTTGAAGGCCAGCGAGGGGGCATAGGCCAGCTTGGCAGCCTTCAGGTTGTTTTGTGCCTCCTGGATGCGGAGGTCGGCCTGACGGATGTCCTTGTTCTGGGCCAGACCCTTCTCGATGAGTGCCTGGAGGGTGGGGTCGGTAAACACTTCTCTCCATCCCAGTTCACCCATGCTTTGTGTGCCGCTTTCGGCGTTGCCATAGAGGCCCTGTGTCTTGATGTCGGTGGGGCGCTCGTAGTTCTTGTACACGCCACAGCTGCTCATGAGAGCAACTGCTAGCGTGACGAATAAATAATTATATTTTTTCATTGTTCAGCAATTTATTGTTTGTCTTTATTGGCTTCGGCCTTCTGTTTCTTTGAGCGCTCCAGCTCCTTCAGGAACTGCGGGTCTGCTTCCTGCTCCATGGCGGGGCGGATCTTCTCCTGCAGGTATTCGAAGATGACGAAGAACAGGGGCACGGTGAAGAGGATGGCAATGGTGCCCACGGTCATACCGCCAATCACACCCACACCAATGGTGCGGTTACCATTGGCACCGGCACCCGTGGCGAACACCAGCGGAATCATACCGAAAATCATCGTGAGCACGGTCATAAGGATGGGACGCAGACGGGCCTCGGCAGCTGCATATGCGGCTTCCACTATGCCCATGCCCTTGCGTCGGCGCTCCAGGGCGAACTCGGTGATAAGGATGGCTGTCTTGGCCAGCAGACCAATCAGCATGATCACACCCGTCTGCAGATAGATGTTGTTTTCAATCTGACCCATAAAGATCATGGGCAGTACGGAATAGCCCTGGTTCCAGAGCCATGCGAATCCGAAGGAGCCCATCAGACCGGCCGGTACGGAGAAGATGACGGCGAAGGGGATGAGGAAACTCTCGTAGAGGCAGCTCAGGATAAGGAAAATCAGGATCACGCAGACGGCATAGATGAGGTAGGTGTCGTAGCTGCCGATGGTTTCGGCCTCCTCGCGCGACATACCGCCGTATTCATAGCTGTAGCCGTCGGGGAATACCTCCTGCTTCACTTGCTCGATGATGTTCATCACCTGGGTGTTGCTCACACCTGTGGCGGCAGTCACGTTGACGGTAATGGAGCTGAACAGGTTGAAACGGTTGTCCACCTCGGGACCCACCACGCGGGTGAGCTTCACGAACTCGCTCAAGGGAGCCATCTGGCCGCCATTGCGCACGAACATGTTGGTGAGGTCGTCTTCGCTCACACGGGCATGGGGGTCGCTCTGGAGCATTACGCGGTAAACCTTGCTGAACTGGTTCATGTTGCTCACATACGAACCGCCACAGTAGCTTCCCAGGGCACTCAGCACGTCGGCGGGAGAGATGCCTGCTCGCTTACACTTGGCTGCATCCACTTCCACCTGATACTGGGGGAAGTTGCGGGCGTAGGTGGTGATGGCACGGCTGATTTCGGGACGGGCATTGAGCTTGTTGATGAAATCAAGGGTGTAGTTGTAGAACACTTCCTTGTCGGCAGCACCTGTCTTGTCCTGCAGGTTGAGCTCGATGGAGCCCATACCGTAGCCGGGAATCATACCGGGCTCGAACACGAAGATGGAGGCGTCGCCGATTTCTTCCATCATGCGCTTGGTGAGCATGTTGGCCACCATGGTGCTCTGGCTCATCATGTTGTCGATGGGGTGGAGCGCTCCGTAGCGGCGCTCGGCCCATGGCTTGAGCTTGACAACGAACATACCGTAGCTGACACCCTGGCCCGACATGAAGCCGTAGCCGGCCACCTTGTTGAAGTGGGCCACTTCGGGGCATTCGCTGATAATCTGCTCAGCGCGGTTCATTACCTCATAGGTGGTGCTCAGGTTGCTACCGGGCACGGCACTCACGTTCACCATACATGTACCCTGGTCCTCCTGGGGCACCAGACCGGTGGGAAGCTGGCCGGCAAAGAAGCTCATGCCCACGGCGGCTATAATCAGGGCACCGAAGGACACGATGTAGCGCCAGCGGCGCTTCACCAGATGGTTGAGCGTGTGGGTGTATTTGTTGAGCATGGCGTTGTAGCTGGCGTTGTATGCCTGGCGGGTGCGGTAGTTGACCGTGCCCCAGAATCCTCTGCGGCGGCCTTCGCTGGCAGGCTTCATCAGCATGGCGCAGAGGGCGGGGCAGAGCACAAGGGCACTCACGCAGGACAGACCTACGGAGGTGGCCAGCGTGACACCGAACTGGGTGTAGAACTGGCCGCTGGTGCCTCCCATGAATGACACGGGGATGAACACGGCCATGAACACGAACGTACAGGATATGACGGCCATGGTTACATCGCTCATGGCATCCTTTGTGGCCAGATAGGGACTCTTGTAGCCGGCATCGAACTTGGCCTGCACGGCCTCTACCACCACAATGGCATCGTCGACCACCGTACCGATGGCCAGCACCAGGGCGAAGAGGGTGAGCAGATTGAGCGTGAAGCCTGCAATCACGAGACAGGCAAATGTGCCCACCAGCGACACGATAATGGATATGGCCGGGATGAAGGTGGCCTTGAAGTCCTGAAGGAAGAAGTATACCACAAGCACCACCAGGATGATGGCCACGATAAGGGTTTCCTCCACATTGGCGATTGAGGCCAGAAGGAAGTCGTTGGAGCTCATCATCTGCTGGAATTCAAGCCCCTCGGGCAGGTCCTGGCTCAATTCCTCCAGCTTGGCGGTGACGCGGTCGTTGGTTTCCTTGGCGTTGGCACCGGCCCGCTGGAAGCAGAGGACTGAGGTGGCGGGCCTACCGTCGGC
>JAEDIG010000161.1 GCA_016292545.1 Bacteroidaceae bacterium | reverse complement strand
CAGAACAAACAATCACTGCTGATACACAAATCATTTGAACTTGCGAAAGTTGAATTCCTTGAAATATCCTGTGGCCAAGGTTTTAAGAAAGCCCATGCGCACTTCCTCATTAGGAAAATCCAATAGATAAGAGTTGTGTCTCTTGTCATAGTCCTTGATCGTGAGATAACCGCTTTGGTAAACCATGGGCAGAGGCTGCTCAGAGTCGGCTTTATAGTTGACAAACTGCTCTGCATCATAATACTTTCCGACGAGTTCATTGATGTGCTCATCGTTTTTGGCAAGGAGGCGAACAAGATATTCCGGGGTGCCGGAGGCGAACCAGTAGTCGTTCAGCTCCAATGTCTTAAAACACTTGAGCAGGCTGAAAGGGTTGAAGATGTCTGTCAGCTTTTTGCTGAAGTGATAGCCGTCGTATTTCTTTTTCAACTGCTCCACGGTCTCCTCGTAGCTGAGTTCAAGCTCATCCGCCAGCTCCCTTATCGAACTGTCGAACACCGTGAGCAGCTCGTCCTTGGTAATGCCGCAAAGCGCCTCATACTTCCGTTGCATACTCAGGTCGTCGGGCTGGTTGAAACCGCTGAACACGCTCACCTGCGAAAACTTCGTCACTCCCGTAAGCAACACGAACTGCAGGTCCTTGTCGGCATCCTTGAACACGCCATAGAATCCTTTCAGCACGTTGCGGTTATAGTCTTCGAGCTTGATTCTGTTGCCCTCGCTGTCCGTGACGTAATAGTCAAGTTCGAGCACGTCAAGTATAGGCTTGTCGTATTCGTCGATGAGCACAACCGCCCTTCTGCCCGTCTTCTCGTGGGCAGCCCTCAGTACTGAGGCAAAGCGTCCGCCGAGAGTGTTGGCGTATACGTTCTTGCCGTATTTCGCTTCTGCCTCTGCAACATAATCCTCCAATATCTGTTTCAGTACTTTCCCGTCGGTAAAGTTCCCGTTAGCGAACGAGAGATGCAACACGGGGTACTCCAGCCAGTCCTTTTCAAGTGCGTCAATGGCAAGCCCCTTGAACAGTTCTTTTCTGCCAAGGAAATAGTTCTCCAATGTGGATATGAGCAGGCTCTTTCCGAATCGCCTCGGGCGACTCAGAAAGTAAATCTTACCTCCCTTGACAAGATCGTAAACCAATGCCGTCTTGTCAACATACACATATCCGTCCTGGATAATCTGTTCAAAAGTCTGTATTCCTATAGGGTATCTCATGTGCTATATCAATGAATTCCGCTGCAAAGGTAGTACAAATTGAGCGGAATGCAAAATAAAAATATGAATTGTTTCGTGTGTACTGGCTGGAAGCCGGTACCCCACTTTAGCAGCAGCGCTGTAAAAAATTCAAGTTTCGCAAGTTCTATTTGGTTGTGAATGAGTTCGTAAACACGCCCCTTCGGGGCGTACCGTTACTTCTAAACACATGCTATTTGAACTTGCGAAACTTGAATGATGCGCAGATGGCCCCTTCGGGCGAGGGTCAGATAAAGAGGTTGACGTTTGCCCTTTCCGCCCGCTCCATGTAGGTGGCCACACCGCCTATGCTCACATGGTCGAGCAGTTCTTCACGCTTGATGCCCATCACGTCCATCGACATTTGGCAGGCTATGAATTCCACCCCATTGTCGATGGCTTGCTGGCGCAGAGCCTCTAAGGAGTCCACCCCCTTCTTTTGCATCAGAAAGCGCATCATCCTGGAGCCGATGCCCATCATGTTCATTTTCGAGAGTTTCAGCCCAGTGGTGTCCGATGGCAGCATCCATCCGAACATCCTGCCCCAGATGTCCTTCTCCACTTTGGGCTTATGGCGTTTCTTGATGGCGTTCAGTCCCCAGAAGGTGAAGAAGATGCTCACCTTTTTTCCTGTAGCGGCCGCTCCGTTGGCCAGGACAAAGGTGGCCAGGGTCTTGTCCAGGTCATCGCTGAACAGAATCAGGGTCTTTCCCTGTCCTGCTGTTCCTGTCGCTTCCTTCGCACATGCCGGAGCCTTTTCTATCCTGACGGTATGAATGCCGGCTTCGGAATGATGGTTCAGAAAATGATGGCCGGTGGTGCGGCACCATGCCTCTGCATCGCGGGGAAATCCCGCATCCGTGGCCTTCACCTCCAGCACCTGTCCTGTCGGGAGTGTTTCCATGGCTTGCTTCAATTTCATGATGGGGCCCGGACACTGGATGCCACAGGCATCAACCTGGATGGTTTCCGCACCCGTAGCTTCAGGCTGTAAGTCATGGCATGGGCATGCTTCTTGGCAGCGGTCAAATCCCTCGGGTGTGGTGAGCTTGGCCACGGCGGCCTTGTAGGTCTTGATGCCACCTATCAGGTTCCTCACTTCCCCAAAGCCGTTGCCCTTGAGGATGTTTGAGGCGAGATAGCCTCTCAGCCCCACGCCGCAGAAGAGCCATATCGGTTTGTCGGCGGGAATTTCTGCAAGGCGTTCGCGCAGATCGTCGAGCGGAATATTCTTGGCGCCGGCGATGCTCCCCAGGGCATATTCTTCTGCCGTGCGCACATCGATGAAAGTCACCCTCGAAAGGTCGGCAGCTGCTACTTCGCGCCAGTAGAGGGGCGACATCTTTCCGCTGAGGATATTGCCTGCCACATAGCCCGAAATCGCCACGGGATCCTTGGCTGAGGAGAAAGGCGGGGCATAGGCGTGCTCCAGGCGTGTCAGGTCTTCCACGCTTCCTCCCTGCTTGATGGTCAGCGCATATTGGTCAATGCGGGTGTCCACACCGTCGTAACCCACAATTTGTGCGCCGAGCAGTCGGCCGTCGGTGGGCGAGAAGGTAATCTTGATGTCCATCTGCAGGGCTCCGGGATAATAGCCCGCATGGGAACCTGCGTGGATGGTGGCGGAAAGGTAGGGAATGCCCATTTGTTTCAGCCGTTTGGCAGGCAGTCCTGTGGAGGCCACTGTCAGGTCGAACACCTTTGCGATGGCCGTGCCTGCCGCTCCCTCGTATTTTATGCTGTTGCCGTTCACCATATTGTCGGCGGCAATGCGTGCCTGACGGTTGGCTGGGCCGGCCAGGAAGTTCAGCCAGGGCTTTCCGGTGAGGGGATGCGGATATTCTATGGCATCGCCCACGGCATAGATGGCGGCATCGGAGGTCTGCAGGTATTCGTTCACGTAGATGCCTCTCATCTCTCCTATGCGAAGGCCGGCCTCCTGGGCCAGGCGCGTTTCGGCCCGTACGCCGATGCTCAGCAGTACCATATCCGCCGTCAGCCGTATGCCGGACTTGAAGTGTACGGTCAGGCTGCCCTGGTCTTGCGAGAAGGATTCCACGGCCTGCTCAAGATATAGTTTCACGCCTTTCTCCAGCAGATGTTCATGCACCAGGGCTGCCATGGAATAGTCCATAGGGGCCATCACTTGCGGTGCCATCTCCACCACGGCCACTTCTGCACCGGCATGGTGAAGGTTCTCTGCCATCTCCAGACCGATGAATCCGCCGCCTACGATGATTGCCCGTTTCACGTTTTTTCGGAGGATATAGTCCTTGATGTTGTCCGTGTCGGCCACATTCCTCAGGGTGAAGATGCCTTCAAGGTCAATGCCTGGGAGTGGCGGGCGTACTGGAGAGGCACCTGGGGAGAGGAGCAGACGGTCGTAGGTCTCGCAGTACTCCTTTCCGTCGGCCGTCCTGACCGTCACCGTTTTCTTGGCTGCATCAATGCCTGTCACTTCGCTGTTCACTCTCACGTCAATGTTGAAGCGTCGGCCGAAAGCAGCTGGAGTCTGTACAAACAGGCGGTCGCGGTCCGTAATCACTCCTCCGATATAATAGGGGAGGCCGCAGTTGGCGTATGAAATGTGTTCGCCTTTCTCTATCAGGATGATTTCTGCATCTTCCGTGAGGCGTCGCATGCGTGCGGCGGCAGTGGCACCTCCTGCCACACCGCCGATAATCACATATTTCCTTTTGGCTGTGTCTGTGTTCATGTTTTTCTGTTTTCGTCCTTAATTCCGCAACACTATTGTAAATTATTTTCTTAAGTGCCTGAGCAACAAAAGTTGCCCAGGATTTTGCCATGTCAGAAATTTTACTTGACTTAGTGTCGCAAAAAACAAGCAAAACTCTAACATGACATGGCAAAGGTACAAATAAAATCTGAGAAACTCACACCTTTTGGAGGAATATTTTCAATTATGGAGCAATTTGACTCCATGCTCTCATCTGTAATAGACTCAACTCTCGGTATAAGGTGTAGATTATTCAACTTTTGCAAATTCAAATGATTTGTGTATCAGCAGTGATTGTTTGTTC
>JAEDIG010000031.1 GCA_016292545.1 Bacteroidaceae bacterium | reverse complement strand
GTCCTATGCTGCCTTTACGGCCTCTATGCGGAAAAGCAGTTCATCGAGGATGGCCTGTTTTTCGGCATCCAGATTGGGGTTGGCAATGAGCAGGGCCTCGCTCTGCATCACCACCTCCACCTCGCTCAGGTTGTTGCTCACCAATGTGCTGCCACTGCTCACAATATCAAAGATGGCATCGGCCAGTCCTATGCCCGGACTAATCTCCACCGAGCCTGTTATCACATGAATCTCGGCATTCACCCCATGCTGCTGCATGAAACGACGAAGGATATTGGGATAGGAGGTGGCTATCTTCTTGCCCTCAAACCAAGGCAGGCCTTCATAGTTCACGGCCTTGGGGATGGCCAGGCTGAGACGGCACTTGCTGAAGCCCAAGGGCCTCACCACACGGGCATTCTCGGCCCGCTCCTCAAATTCATTCTGTCCCACTATGCCAAGGTCGGCCACTCCACTGGCCACACTCTGCGGAATGTCGTCATCGCGCAGATATAGGATTTCTACTGGAAAATTACTGCTTTTCACCAAAAGGGTGCGCTTGCTGCTTCCCACCTTGATGTCTGCTTCGGCAAGCAGTGCCATGGTGTCTTCAAACAGGCGTCCCTTGCTCTGTACGGCAATACGTAACATGTTGTCTGATAATTTGTTCGAGAAAATAATTTAATATTAGGGACTATATTTCATAGTCCGTACAAGACCTGGAAGAGACATACGGCTTGAGTTCCGCTGCCACAGCCACATGAAGGGGATGTCGGGCGTATGTGTCCACATCGGACAATGAATCAAACTCACCACACAATGCAATGTCGAACTTCTCCATCGGATTGATGTTGAATCCCACTTCTATATGCCTGATACAGGCAATCCGGGCGGGCAATTCCATAATGCCCTGACGAAAGTGTTCTATCACTTCCGCCTTCTGCTGCGGCTCCAAATCGGCACGCAACTGGAACAAAACCGTATGCTTTACCATATCTTCTGATAGTTTTCTCCCTGCAAAGTTACATATTTTATCTGAGTAGAGCAAACGATTGAATATAAATCAAGCCAGTACAGCTTGTTTTTCGGAGAAGATATACTTCATCGGCCAAGTAAGTACTACTTCTCGGGCCAAGTAAGTATATCTTCTCTGATTTAGCCTAGTATCACACGGCCGGATTTCTGACCCAGCAACCGATGCAGCAGTGCCACCACGACCCACGTGGCGACAAACACCAGCACGGTGGTGAACGGCACGCGAAGGGCTACAGGGACACCCCAATCAGAGACAACGGCAAAGAGCGGGCCCACAAAGAAATAGTGGACCATATAGATGCCAAAGCCGCAAAGCGTGAGATGGGCCAGTTGTCGGCGGAAGGGAATGCCACCGGCTTTCACCGACAGAAGCACCACGAACAAGGCCACCGCCATCATCACCACATTGGGTGTACAGTATGTCCAGAAGAGTTCCACCTGCAACGCTGTGGGATGGTCGAATGTGAGGACATAGCGATAGCCCGACAGGTTGACCATATATCCTGCCACGAACAAGGGGATGGCCATGGCAAGCGAACGGTGCACTGGCCACTCCACATAGCTGTAGAGATAATGGCCCAGGAGCAAATAGCCATTGAAACCGGCAAAATAATAGAAGGTTCCATAAGCGTTCCAGTCGCACGTGCCGAAATTATAGTGTGAAACAAACTCTGTCAGGTAGGGCAGGAACAGCGAGACGCCCCACAGTAGCAGGAAGGCTTCCTTTTGGCGGCGCGTGGCCCGCTGCACCCAGCTGTCAAAAATGGGCTGATAGAGGTAGAGCCCGATGAGCATGTAGATATACCACATGTGGCAGGCTGCATAACTGAAGTTGTAGGGCATCTGTGCAATACGGCCTATCACTGGAGTGAGCGACTGGTCGGTGGTTTCAATCCAGGGGAAGAAACAGATCACAGCGTCTGTGCCATAGCCCGCAAGCCCCAACACCCAAGGGAAGATATAATAGGCCACAGACCAAATGATGAAAGGCCACAGCACCCGCAGTATGCGTCGTCGGTAGAAAGGCATGAGCGCAGGGTTTTCATCGCCCGCGGGCTTCCTGCCCAACAGGAGTGCTCCCGTGAGCATCACAAACAGAGGCACACAGGGTCGGGAAAGCGCACCCCACACTGCGCCCCAGTAGGTGAAATCGGGATTGGCCTCGCCTGCCCCGTAGGTGGCGGCTGCATTAAAGGGGTCGCAGGCATGGCACAGAATCAGCAAGAAAAACGCCACAAGACGAATCAGGTCAAGACGGCTGTCTCGCTGGATGTTGTTGTTGTTCATAGTAACTATTCGACGATTAATTTCAGTAAGGACAATATGACAATGGGTAAGAACGCCCTTTCTGGGCGCGAATAAGGGTTTTCTCTTTGGCTGAACAGCTACTGTCCATAGGAAAAAAGGGTCAAATGGATGAAGAATTGTTTTGTCACACTTTCAGGAATATGCCCTTCTTATACATCATCCACAGGATGAGGTAGAGAATCACACTGTTGGAGGTGGCCACGAGCGCGGGATAGAAATCGCCCACATATTGTTCCAGACCGTAGCTCCAGGAGGTGCTGATGCTGCGGAAATTCACACACTGGGCCATCATGTAGGCCGCAATGGAGTTCATGCCATACACCTTGAGCCACTCGGTGCCGCGCCTGTAGCCACGGCAGTCCACCAGATAATACACCAGGCCCATGAGCATCAGGCAATAGCCGCTGCTCACCATCACCATCGAGCTGGTCCAAATCTTCTTTATGACAGGCAGGAAAGGATGCCAAAGCCAGCCCACAGCCGCCATGGCCACACCTGCAGCACACAGGACAAGCGCCTTGCGATTGGCATTGATGCGAGATATGCGCAGCAACATGCCTGCCCATACTCCCGTCATCACAGTGACGGCAAAGTTGATACTGCTGAGAATCCATGTGTAGCGATACCAGGGTGCAAACACCACACTGCCATCCTCCACATACGCGCCATCCCTGAACCGTCCCAGCACTACGCGGTCAATCCACTCCGCCAGATTGGCATCAGGTGTGTATTGGCCTCCACCAAATCCCTGGACTTCCACCCCCTGCATCAGTCCCCAATAAGTGAGCAGGAAGCCTGCGCCCACAGCCAGCTGCACCCGCCAAGAGGTGTAGACAAACAGCAGCGCCGCCACCAGATAGCCCACGGCGATAGACTGAAGGGTATTGGAGAAAAGGTATATGCGGTCCGGATTGAGCCCCAGCAGATTGCCCTGGCACATCATGCCGAAAATCCACAGCAGGACCACACGCTTGAGAATGCGGCGAAAGAAGGTGGCCTTGTCTGCCCCACCCTTGTAACGCCCTAGGGCAAAGGGGATGGACACGCCCGACATGAACAGGAACAAGGGCATCACCAGGTCCCAGGGCGAGAATCCCTCCCACTCCACATGGGAGAAATTCCACATGAACGCGTCGAACCATGGTTTATCGATAGCCCGTGCCAAGGGGTGGAGGATGCCCTCCAGGCCCACCAGACAAAATAGGTCAAAGCCTCTCAATACATCCAAGGAGGCCAGTCGCTGCTTTTTCGTATCTGTCATGTCCTATGCCCCTTTTCTGTTACCACGCCGCACCAGTTCGGCCACACGTGCATTAAAACGCTCCGCCTGCAACAGGTCCTCTATGTTCAGGTGCATACGATAGCGCCAATAGTGCTGGGCAATGGCAGGTATGTTGATTCGTTCCTCGGCCGGATTGGGATAGCGTAGCGCTTCATCGATTGACAGCCAGTCCTGCAAGCTAATCAGGCACAGCATACTGGGACAATAAAGATGACGGGCCACGATTTCCTCTGCCAGCCATCCCGGCAACACCTCCGGTGCCTTTCCGTCGTGGAGCAGCACATGGTTGTAGTAGGACTGTGCACGCTTGGCATCTTCCTCCCACCATTCCCTCAGCGTGGGCATGTCGTGGGTGAAGAGGGTGCTCACGCTCAGGTAAGGATTCTCCTCCAGCTTGCCAAACTCCAGGCCAAGTGCCTTGGGCATGGCCTGTATTTCGAGCGAAAGCATGCGCAGGTCGCTCATCACCGGAGCCACACACGAGGGCACCATACCCAAATCTTCTGCACACACCAGCATGTTGGTGCTTCCCACCAGAGCCGGCAACTTCTTCATGGCTTCCTCGCGCCAGAAGTCATTATGGCGATGATAGAAGTAATATTCGTGCAGGCGGCCGAATGCTTCACGCTGGTCTACGGGCAATGCCTTGTAGGCGTATGTATCCACGGCATTGATACGCGGATGATACAGCGTCTCGTCATTGGGATCTGCCACAAACAGCACATTGCCGACAAGCCGGTAGAGTCCGTCACGCACCATCAAGGACAAGTCGTCGGCACATCCTGCAAAGACGGCCTCCACCTTGCGTTGCGTGTCATACTCCGGCTTCAGCTGATAGCTGTTGCCCGTCTCTTGGAGACAGGTGGCACGTATCTCCGCTGCATGCGTACCGAAGATTTTCTCCAGCACCTCGTCCGTGATATAGGGCCGTGCATGAACAGCCGGGTCAAAGGCGAAACCATACTGGCGGATTTCTTCTTCCGTCAGGGGCAAAGCCGGCGAGAAATGTCCCAGCAGGGCATTCACACAATCCTGGGGTATCTCCCAGATGCGGAAGAATCCCAATACATGGTCGATGCGATAGGCATCAAAGTAGCGCGCCATCCGCTGCATGCGGTCCCTCCACCACTGGTAGCCGTCCGCTGCCATGCGTGCCCAGTTGTAGGTGGGGAATCCCCAGTTCTGGCCATCTGCACTGAACGCATCCGGCGGTGCACCCGCCTGACTGTTGAGATGGAAATATTCGGGCATGGTCCATGCCTCCACACTGCATTTGCTGATGCCAATGGGTATGTCGCCTTTCAGCACCACGCCCATACTACGGGCGTATGTGGTGGCCTCGGTGAGCTGTTTGTCGAGCAGGTACTGTACATATATATAATAATGTATCTCCTTTCTGTGCTTCTCCACCATGTGGAGGATGGTTTCTTCCTGAAATTCGGAATAGCGGGGCCAATGGCGGAAATCGCAGGTGTGATAGCGGTCGCGCAGCATGCAGAACGCAGCATAGCGTGTGAGCCACCACTCATTCTCGTTGTAGAACTTATTGTATTCCGCATCGTTCTGCAGATAACGCCACTGCTGGTCGAATATCCGGTGCAGATAATCACTCTTCAGCTTGTTCACGCCCTCATAGTCCACCTTGGGCAAGGCATTGAGGGCGCGCCGCTGCTTTTCGTATTCCAGCATAAAGGAGGCATCATTAACGGGAGGCAGTCGCTGCAGGTCCACATACATGGGATGCAAGGCATAGATGCTGATGCTGTTATAAGGGTAGCAGTCGGTCCATGTGTGTGTCTGTATGGTGTCGTAGATGGGTAGCAGTTGCACCACACTCAGCCCCGTGGAATGTGCCCAGTCGGCCATCATCTTGAGGTCGCTGAAGTCACCCACACCCTGGCTGTTCGTGGTACGAAGCGAGAACAGGGGCACCACTACACCCGCAGCCTTCCAACGGTCAGTATCCAGACGGACCTCCTGATCGCAAATGGCCACCACACTGCCCGATTGCAACACGCCCGACGGACTGAGTCTGTTTTCTCCTCCTTCCCATTCCGACAGCTCACCTGTAGCCTCGTCCACCACCACATACTTATACTCAAATGGCAGGTAAAGCCCCGAAGCACTCAGGCTGATCACCCATTCATCGATGCCAGCAGGCTGCATAGGCAAATAGCGATGCACATCCCATGCGCCCAAAGGGGGCTGGCTGCCGATGATGGCCAGACGCTGTCCTTTCTTCAGTTGGGGGGCAAGCACACGGAATATCAGTGTTTGCTGGAAATAGACGAACTGTGCAGGCTGGGGCACAAAATGTGTCACACAGCCCGAATATGCCGCGCTATAGAGATGGTTGAGTTTGGGAATGTCGCGCCAGAAGTCCGGGAAATGGAAATCCAGATCGGCAGCAGGATAACGGCGCTCCACCAGATTCCATTCCCGGCGCAGCGTATCCTCTCCCGCACGCACAACATACTGGTATGCAAAGGAAACAAGTTCCTTTGCCGACATTTTCACATCGGCATGCCAATGCACACCATCCTCTGTTTCCATCGGAAAGCTCGTCACCGTGGTAATCTCGCGGTGTTTGTTGAGAGTCAGTTCCACATCGAGCCTTTGCCCCCAGGCTGTCCGATATTGCAATGCAAAATGAAGGTTCATGGTCTTTATGTTAGTCTATGTATTTTATGCTCAATATATGTATAATTGATGAATCTGATTACAAATTTATATAAAATAAATTAAATGGCAAAGTTCCTGCAAAAAAAAGGTGGAAAAATTTGTGTCTTTGCGCAAATAGCACTAACTTTGTGTCAAGAAAAAGAGACAAAGCGATGTCTTGACCCATAGGCTGCACTGGTTTGATAGGGATACTCATCAAATAAATAATTGAAACCGAGGACAGTTTACCTGCCAATGGCGTGCCATATCTGCAAAGTAACTGGATTACAAAGGCAGGCGACACCTCAAATCCTGTCATAAAGGAGTTTCATCACATCACCAGTGCAGCCATTTTTTTATCAAGCAAATATCTGTGTAATCGTAAAGAAGGGGCAACATAATATAGTTTGAACCCAAGCCCCCCTCAGTGCCCCCTTTAGAGGTAGAAGAAGAACAAATCGAGTGATTTTCGTTAAACTCATATACTGGCTAAAACTGAATGTAAACCACTTAAAATCAGTTATATGGGTAAAACAAAGGAAAATAACGGAAAACATCCGAAACGGGATGACTTCGGGATGGTTGGGAACTTTGGTCGGGAACTCTCTATTTTGTTTCCCAGAGTTTCCCAGAAGACTACGTACCCTAAACGGATTCAATCCAATAATCCTGCCTCAGTTTGGTACACGCAACTGAACGCAAACCCACCTTGAGGTCTAATTAGAAAGTCTAATTTCTTGCTGAGTAATTAAATAGATTTAATAACAAACTGAAAATCAATGATTAAGAAGGGTAATCCGACCGAAAATCCTTAACTTTGCCAGCGCATTTCAAGGATAGCCGGACTCCTATAATCGCAATACTATAATATATAAGGAGTACAATGAAAATATCAGTTTCACTATACAATGCCCCTAAGAAGGGCGAAGACCAGAACCTCCGACAGGTAATCTTCCGAGTACGAGAGGGCAATAACGATCTGAAGGTACGCACCGACCTCATGGCTGACCCAAAACTTTGGGATGAGTCAATACCAGGCTACCGACGCACCACCAAGTTGGGCAAAGGCGGCACAAAGGCATTCAATGATAGGTTGCAAGACATCTTCCGTCTTATCGAAGCCGACTTCACACCGATGCGTGATGGCAAGTGGCTGAAGGAAACCATCAATGGCTACCTTCACCCAGTTGCAGAACAGCCTAAGCCATTCCAACCTCTGCCTTGCGAGGAGAACGAGAAGGACACTTCGCTTGAAAACCTTGACAAAGGTACGGTTCCTGATTGGTTCATGAAGTTTGTTAAGCATTGTGATGTCAGCCATGGAAGAAAGGCTTGCTACCTTTCCACCATCAAGAAGCTCCGTCGCTATGAGTTGTTCAAGCGTGAGTTTGAAAGTCAGAAGGACGTCAACCTTTATCCAGACACCTTCACAATAGATGATCTTTACGACTTCTATGAGTATGTCGAGAACGAGTACATCTATTATGAGGAGCATTTTGATTGGTATCAGCAGTTCCACATTGGTAAGAAGCCACCTGTCAAGTACACCAACAACTACATGCAGACAGTCAGAGGTCATTTCCGTGCATTCATGAACTGGATGACCAAGAACGGCTATAGTTCCAACATGGAGTACAAGAAGCTGAGTATCAAGCCAGATGTCTATGCAGACCCTATCTATCTCACTCTTGAAGAGTGTGACAAGGTCTATGATGCAGACCTTAGCAAGCATCCGGGACTCTCTCTTTACCGAGACATGTTCATGTTCCAGTGTCTGGTCGGTTGCCGTGTGTCAGACCTTTATGCCTTCACCACTCGCAACCTCACCGAGGATGGCTTCATCGAGTATCTTCCTATGAAGACCCGTGAGAATGCTATTGAAGGTGCGCCATCTTCCTTCTGCCGTGTTCCTCTCAATGATAAGGCAAAGGAGATTATCGAGCGCAATATGGACAAACGCAGTAGTCGCCTTTTCCCATATCGCAACAAGAACATGTATGCTTATGGCATCAAGATGCTGCTCCTTCTCTGTGAAATTGACCGCATGGTGACAGCCAGAGACCCAGACACCAAGGAGTTCACACGATACCCTTTGTACATGGTTGCTACAAGTCATACGGCAAGAAAGACCTTCATTGCCAACATCTACAAGAAGGTGAAAGACCCTGAATTCATCTGCTCAATGACTGGTCACATGCCTGGCTCCAAGTCCTTCCGTCGCTATCGCCATATTGATGACGAATGCAAGTGGGATGCACTTGAAGGTATTGAGTAACAGTTTGCTTTACAAAGTCAATAACAAAACGTTATCGAGTTATGAAAGTTACAGCATTTATCCGCCAGAAGCAGGTTGCCAAGAACAACACTACTGACAAGAGCACTATATTCTTCCGTATTCGTGATGGCAAACTCGACATCAAGGTTGCCAACGAACTCACCATCAATGCCAATCACTGGAGTGATGACCGACAAGGCTACAAGCTTCGTGTGAACACTGTCTCTGATGCTGTCAAGCGTGAACTCGACCGCAAGGTCAGGGAAATCACCGACCTTATCAATGACAAGTATCACAAGGGAGTTGATGGCAAGTGGTTGAAGCACCTCATTCAGTTGTATCACCATCCCAACATGATTTATTCAGAGGATGGCATTGATACCCGACTGACCAACCAGATTACAGAGTACTATAACCACCGAAAGATGGCTAACTGTACCATCTATACCTCGCATACCATCATCAAGAAGATTAAGCGCTTCGAGCTTTACATGCAGAATGTCAAGCGTCGCAAAGGCTATGTCATGTATGCTGAAGCCATCACCGAGGAAGACCTTTATCTTTTCAAGGAGTACCTTCTTGACGAGTATATCATCTTCCAAGACCATCCTGAGATCTTTGAAGACCTGAAGGAGTGGCAGAAGCCAAGGGCAGAAATGTCCGAGAATGGTGCGTATGACATTCTTCACCGCCTTCGTACTGTCATGAAGTGGGTTGACTTCAACGGCATCCCTACCACAAAGCCGTTCAGCCGCTTCGAGTTGAAGGCTCCTACCTATGGCACTCCATGGTATCTGACTCTTGAAGAAAGAGACAGAATCTGGAACCTTGATTTGTCTGCCGAGAAGAACCAGTTGAAGTTCCATCGTGACATCTTCATCTTCCAGTGCTGTGTTGGTTGCCGTATGGGTGATATTGGCAGATTCACCAAGGATAACATCGTCAATGGTGCTTTGGAGTACATCCCACATAAGACTGCCGAGAGCTCAGGTAGACTTGTGAGAGTTCCGCTGAACCAGAAGGCTCGTGAAATTCTTGACAGGTACAGTTGGCGCAAGACCACCTTACTCCCTTATTTCGAGGATTGGGAGTACAACGATGACATCAAGAAACTCTGTACCATGGCAGATGTTACTCGCATTGTTTCGGTACTCGACCCGAAGACTCGCACCGAGGTGAAGAAACCGCTCAATGTGATTGCCAGTAGCCACATGGCACGACGAACATTCATCGGCAACATGTACAAGAAGGTCAAGGATCCAGACCTTATTGGCTCGATGTCGGGGCATGTCGAAGGCTCTAAGGCTTTCGCCAGATACCGCACCATCGACGATGACATGAAGCGTGAACTCGTTGACATGATAAACTGACACACCTGCTCTGCCACACTTGCTCTGATGTACTAACGTTCTGTCTGGCAGATGTTACTATACCGCATCTGCCGACAGGACACATGTCAAACCCTTTAATTTCAACAGAAGAAGAAAGAACTTACAGATTACACTACCAGCCCTCTGACTATTAGCATGGTCATCGGGCAATAGAGATTGTCAACGCTTTCTAACCTGATATACGAACTATGTCACAGAAGCATTTTACAAACGAGGTCTTCCTCACCTGTGAAGAGTGGGTCAAAAAGCAGGAAGCTGAAGGAAAGAAAGTCCTGACCCAAACTGATGCTATTAACCAATGTGCTTCGTACATGAGTTCAATCCAGAGGGATTACAACATGTACAAGAGGCATGAGGGTGCAATTGATAGAGTTCAGAAGGAGGTCAAGGAATATGTCAAGCAGAATGCAAACACTTGTGTACGTCTGGAGACTATCATCGGCAGAGTCGAGAACGTGCAGGGTGTCAAGGCTTCCAAGAGACCACCATTCCCTTCATGGGCATGTCTAGCTTATCTCTTGTGGCACTGGCCAATGTATGCTTTCTCGTATCTCTGGCTGTCGAAGTACTTCCGCAGATTCTGTTTCTTGATCGCATTCCTTGTGATGGTGCTGGAGTTCTGTCTCATCGTCCTTCTGGCAAGTGAGAACGGCACTTTGCATCATGATCGCGTCAAGTATGTCACTGTAAGAAACTGGTCGTATGTCGCTGGCGACACGGCTTCCGTCAATCGCTTCAACGAGGTGGATATTCTCTTTGAGGACACCAAGTTCAACCGAGAGAAGATTGAGCAACTGAACGACCACATCCGTTCAAAGCACGAGCAGATGTTGCAGCAGAAGCAAAAACAAAATCGCAAGTGACACACTTGATGTACTCTCTAAATGAAGACGCACCATCCAGAGATTGGGTGATGCGTCTTTTGTTCTTACTTTTGCTTGCTCAAAGCCTAATAGGATACGAGTGTAGCTTTAATGGTGACTCGAATCAGTCTATAAAAGTTTCTTTTCTATCCTTAATTCTAATATGTTTATCAGAAAATCGAGAACCAATTATCTCGTTCCATAACTCTTATGGTAAATACTATGACCTATATATTTAATCTCGTAAGTGTATTTGCCATCAAATTTTATTGAGGATGTGAGTATGGCATTTTCTGCCTCACGGCAAGCTTTCAGAATCTCTTCTTCAGAAGTCCCGTGTGCAAATAATTGGCTACTAAATTTTAGACCCTCATTTTTGTAAGCATCACAATATGCTGTTTCTATGGCTTCAATTTCTTCATTATTACTATTAATCGCTGATGTAAGTCCAAACATGTATCGAAAATCTTCATCATCAGTGTTTTTATCGCATGAGGCAAATAGAGAAAGCAGACATAGAATGATTGATACACTTCTATATAACTTGATTCTTAAATTCATAACTTATATATTTAGTAACGTATAAAAAATAACTTATAACAATTCATAACGTGTTACTTTGTGTTGAACTAGCCATGAATTACATTATTTCTTCGCTTGTAATTAACTTCCACCCCCGGAACACAATGGCAAACATGTGGAGCTCCCAGCCACGGGCATTGGCACGCTGTCGAAGTTGCTTTGAGGCTTCGTACTGGTGGGCTTGAGCGATGGCTTCCTGACGTGTCTTCTCAACCTCGGCATCGGTGGCATCTGACTTGAGGTACTTGAGCTCGATGATGTAGGAATGGTTGGTCTTCTCCGTCCAAGGCTCCAGATAGAGGTCGGCATAGCCGTGGTTCATATCAGGCTCGGTCACGGAGATGAAGTAGCTGACCATACCGCCCAGCTTGGCAAGCATGTAACCCTTTATGAACGACTCTGCCTTGGAGTCGAAGTCGCGCGTGCTGCTGTTCTCACGTATCTGCTCGGCGATGAAACGGAGGAGTGCTTCGCCCTCTCCCTTCTTTGCCATTCTGGCACCAAGTTCAGAGTATTTCATGAATTCCATCTGCCATTCCAGATTACGGTCATAGCATTCATTCAAATATTTGTAGTATTGCTCACGCACAACAAGGTTTGGTACAACCAAGGCAGTATTTCCCTCTGGCATACAGCCATGCGTAAGCATTCCCATATAGTACATCAGGCTCGGCAACACGTTAGGCTCTTGCAATTCACTGACAGAGAATTCTGTTTTCAGTTCTGTGTCAATATATCCCTCCGCAGCAATCCTCTGTAGTGTCTGCGCCTTTTCACCAAACGTCTGCTCAAGGCGTATCATCTTACGCATTTTGCCGTAATCACTACGGACGTTGGTGTCAATCATGTTCGTAGGAATGTTGTAGCGCATCTGCATATATGTGCTGATGAAGTATAATACCATGTCAGAGTTATACATGTGCTGTTCTCCGACAAGCAGTTCTGAGAAACAGTTGTTATCATACCATGGGCGCATCACTTCGAGCAATTCGATAGGCGAATGGCGGAACTTCCCTGTGGCATCAGAATAGTATTGAAGCATATTTGTTACCTCTTTTTCGGTAAACCCAACCATTTCATTATAATCAGGCAGGGTTGAAAAGTTCTTGCCAATGTTGAATCCACTCGTCACATCGCTCAGTGTCAAAGGACTGACCCCCGAGATATATAGGCGGTCTATAACCGAATTGGCACCTGTTGTTGCAGCCTTCAGCGAATTAAAAAAGAGTCGGAAGAATCCATCGCCATGCGTAAGATTGCGATAAGCATTCTCGTCGTAGGACATAAGGCTATTGGCGAAGTTATCATATTCGTCAATGAGGATGTACATCTTGCGATCAGTCTCCATTACCCTATCACACAAACTATTGAAAGCTGCATTACTGTTTGTCTGGCTCTCCATCAGTCCTGCAGTTCCGTCTGGTAGATAATCCTTATATCTGCGGGCAAAAGACCTTAATGACAGTAACAGAATGTCATTGAACGACTCCTCAACCTTATCCTTGTCAGAATCAACCGTGCTGAAGTTTAGGCTCAGGACAAGATATGAGTTGCGCTTCTCGGTAGGATTCTTACCAATATATAAATCGCCGAAAATGCCTTCAAACCTTTCTGCATACTGCAAGCCATAGTAATACTCCAGCATGGCGATTGTCATGCTCTTGCCGTAGCGACGCGGACGGAGGAAGATGACATACCTTCCCTCGTCCTCCAACTTCGGTATAAAGCTGGTTTTATCTACATAGTAATACCCTTCCCGAATGATAGTTTCGAGATCAGTCATGCCGTATGGAATCTTCTTTATCTTGTTCATATATTTCTTAGTCGCGCACATTTGTGCGCAAAGATACACATTTTCTATCGATTTTTAGCATGTTTACCTTGCAAATTCTCAAAATGATACGATTTTTAACTAAATATAGCCATTTATATTCACTATTTGCTATTGCTAACTTGCAATTACGATGAAAATCATACAATAAACTTCGTCTTTGTTAGTATGCTATTAGCTTGGAGTCGCAAAACACGACCTCAGGCAGGACTCCCTGATTTAGGGACTCCTGAGATAGAATGCAAAGTCTGGTGTGACGCCCTATTTTGGGGCTCCATCGGCAACCTTTTGTTTCGATTCGTGATAGGACGATACAAATCGGGAACAATCTGCTATCTCTATTCGATATTGCTATTGATTCTCAGTACTTTGACAGTAGAACCACGTACCGCTAAAAAATTTTCTTTTCCCTTTCGTTCAAAGATGCTTGATCCATTTGCCACTCTGGACAGATAGGGAAGAAAATGCCATGTCAAATGCAGATTCTTGGGAAACTTTTCTTTTATTTCGGGAAAAATGCGTACCTTTGCATTCAGTTAGATGTGAGTTCTAACACTTTCACTTGATTTAATTTTGCCCATAAAACCAGAACCTAATTTCGGGCATCATTTTTAGTTCTTTGAATACGCGTTTTTGAACGCTAATTACCTCCAACGGACGTTAAAAAACTAAATTCCGTTAACGTCAAAATATCGGGAACACGTTGGGAACATCAGCCTTTTTTCTTATTTACGTTTAGCTGATTATCACATTAAATAACACCCCAGTCCCACTGTTTAGGGGGACTGAGGGGGGTTCTGCGCCGAATCCGGGGTACTAAAAGAAAAGAGGATGCATCATGCCAGACACATCCTCCCGAAATCCTGTGAGGGAAAACCCTATTCCTTATTTCACCTTGGCAACGATGGCCTTGAAAGCCTCGGGGTGGTTTACGGCCAGGTCGGCGAGCACCTTGCGGTTGATCTCGATACCAGCCTTGTGCAACAGACCCATGAGCTGAGAGTAGCTCAGGCCTTCCAGACGGGCAGCAGCGTTGATACGCTGAATCCACAGTGCACGGAAAGTGCGCTTCTTGTTGCGGCGGTCACGGAATGCGTAGGTAAGACCCTTCTCCCAAGTGTTCTTGGCAACGGTCCATACATTCTTGCGGGCACCAAAGTAACCTCTGGTCAGGCCCAGGATTTTCTTTCTCTTAGCTCTTGAAGCTACATGATTTACTGATCTTGGCATAATTTTGTTCGTTTAGGATGCTAGCGCCGCATCACGTGCGGTCTTTAGGGCTACACATCCGGTTAGTAAATTAAGTGAAAAACTGTTTCTCGACTGAGATTTAACGCTTGCACAGGAGGTCGCGGACCTGCTTAATGTTGGCAGTAACCACCAGGTCGCTGTGGTCCAGGTTTCTCTTCTGCTTCTTGGTCTTCTTGGTCAAGATGTGGCTGTGATAAGCGTGGTGACGCTTGATCTTGCCGGTTCCGGTGAAGGCGAATCTCTTCTTTGCACCGGAGTTAGTCTTTACTTTTGGCATTTTTTTGTTTGTTATTTAATTAATGATTAATATATAGATGTGGCAACGCATATACCAAGGCGTTACGCACGATCATTCGGTCATCAGCATCAGTCGTCGAAGTCCTCACCTTCCACCTTGGGACCGGTGTATTCCTTGCGCGCCTTCTGCTGGGGTGCCTTCTTCACAGCCACCACGGGCTGTTCTTCTGCAACGGTTTCTGTGGCAACCTTCTTTGCAGCAGTTTGCTTCTTGGGTGCGATGAACATAATCATTCGCTTTCCTTCGAGCTGGGGCATCTGCTCCACCTTGCCATAGTCCTCCAGGTCGGAAGCGAAACGCAACAGGAGCACCTCGCCCTGTTCCTTGAAAAGGATGCTGCGTCCCTTGAAGAACACGTATGCCTTCACCTTGTCTCCATCCGAGAGGAAGCCCTGTGCATGCTTGAGCTTGAAGTTGTAGTCATGGTCATCGGTCTGCGGTCCGAAGCGGATTTCCTTCACATCCACCTTCACCTGCTTCGCCTTCATCTCCTTCTGGTGTTTCTTCTGCTGATAGAGGAACTTGCTGTAGTCGATGAGACGGCACACAGGAGGCTGTGCGTTGGGGGATATTTCCACCAGGTCCACACCTTTCTGCTCGGCCAACTGGAGGGCCTTGTAGGTGGGCAGCACAGTTGATTCTATGCCGTCCCCCACGATACGTACCTCACGAACATGTATCTGTTCGTTTACGCGATATTGCTGCTTGATGTTGTCTTTCTTCATTAACAATTCTGGAAATCGGGTGCAAATTTAGTATTTTTCTGTCATATTTCGCACCTCTTCGTTGATTTTCTTTGCAAAATCCTCGAATTTTAGCGTTCCTTGCTCGCCACCACCCTGTTTTCTGAAGCTTACAGTGCCTTCGGACTGCTCCTTTTCGCCCACAACCAGCATGTAGGGAATGTGCTTCACCTCGTTGTCGCGGATCTTGCGGCCAATCTTCTCGTTGCGGTCATCCACGATGGCACGCACGTCTTGTGTGTCGAAATATTCCTTCAGGCGGAAAGCGTAGTCGTTGTACTTTTCGCTGACAGGCAGGATCACCACCTGGTCGGGACTCAGCCACAAGGGGAAACGTCCGGCGGTATGCTCGATGAGCACTGCCACAAAACGCTCCATACTGCCGAAGGGAGCACGGTGAATCATCACAGGACGGTGCTTCTGGTTGTCCTCGCCCACATATTCCAACTGGAAACGCTCAGGCAGGTTGTAGTCCACCTGGATGGTGCCCAGCTGCCAACGGCGGCCCAGCGCATCCTTCACCATGAAGTCGAGCTTGGGACCATAGAAAGCGGCCTCGCCCAACTCAGTGGTTGTCTTCAGACCCTTCTCGGCACAAGCCTCCACGATGGCTCTTTCGGCTTCTTCCCACACCTCGTCGCTTCCGATATACTTTTCCTTGTCGTTGGGGTCGCGCAGACTTATCTGTGCCTCAAAGTTCTGGAAGTCGAGTGCACCGAAGATAATCTGGATAATCTCCATCACACGGATAAATTCTCCCTTCACCTGGTCGGGACGGCAGAAGATATGGGCATCGTCCTGCGTGAAGCTGCGCACACGGGTCAGTCCGTGCAACTCACCGCTCTGCTCATAGCGATACACCGTACCGAACTCTGCAATGCGCAAGGGCAGGTCCTTGTAACTGCGCGGACGCCATGCGTAAATCTCGCAGTGGTGGGGACAGTTCATGGGTTTGAGCATGTACTCCTCGCCCTCCTCGGGGGTGTGGATGGGCTGGAAGCTGTCCTTGCCATAGTGGGCGTAGTGTCCGCTGGTCACATACAGGTTCTTTCCACCGATGTGGGGGGTCATCACCTGCTGGTAGCCATAACGCTTCTGTATCTTCTTGAGGAAATCCTCCAGACGAAGGCGCAAGGCCGTTCCCTTGGGCAGCCACATGGGCAGACCCTTACCCACACGCTCGGAGAACATGAACAGCCCCATCTCCTTGCCAATCCTGCGGTGGTCGCGCTTCTTGGCCTCCTCAAGCAGTTGCAGATATTCCTCCAGCATCTTCTGCTTGGGGAAGGTGATGCCGTAAAGGCGGGTCATCTGCGGACGCTTCTCGTCGCCACGCCAGTAGGCGGAACTTACGGAAAGCACCTTGCATGCCTTGATGGGAGCCGTGCTCAGCAAATGGGGGCCACGGCACAGGTCGGTGAATGCGCCCTGGGTGTAGGTGGTGATATGACCGTCCTCCAGGTCGTTGATGAGTTCGTTTTTATAATGCTGCCCGTTGTCACCGAAGAACTGCAGGGCATCTGCCTTGCTGATGTCCTTGCGCACTAGTTCTTCCTTGAGCTGGGCCAGTTCCTTCATTTTTGCTTCAATCTGGGCAAAGTCCGCCTCGCGGATGACAACGCCCTGTGGGGGCATCACATCATAGTAGAACCCGTTCTCGATAGCCGGGCCGATACCGAACTGTGTGCCCGGATAGAGTGCCTGCAGGGCCTCAGCCATCAAGTGGGCACTTGTGTGCCAGAAGGCATGTTTGCCCTCTGCATCGTCCCATTTATACAACACTACCTTCGCATCCTGCATGATGGGGCGGTTCAGTTCCACCGTCTCTCCATCCACTCCGCAGGCCAACACATCCTGAGCCAGTCGCTGTGATATGCTCTGCGCAATCTGCAGGCCGGTTACGCCAGCCTCGTACTCGCGCACAGAACCGTCAGGAAAAGTAATCTTAATCATATTTTAGCTTGCAATTTAAGTTTTCTCATTTCAAGGGTGCAAAATTACACAAAATTTATCATATCTCATTAGTTTTCGGCCAAAAAGTGAGCCTTTCACACAAAAGTTCTTGTCCATAGGGGTCACTTTTTGGCAGAATAGCGCTTAATGAGGTTATAAGCATGATACAATCCATACTCGCCGGCCTGGCTCAGGTCGGACAAGCCCTCTTGTACATGCTCCAGCAGCAGATGGGCCACGCCCCGGTTGAAATAGGCATCGGGGAACTGCGGATCCAGCCGCAAGGCATCCGTAAACGAAGCCAGAGCGGCCTCGTTCTCTCCCAGCAGCATCTGCACGTTGCCCTTGTTGTAATGGACATAGGGGATGTCGGGTGCCAGCTCCACACAGCGGCTATAGTCCTGCAACACCATCAGTCGTCCCAGCCTCAATGCCTCTGCGCCCATGGTCTGGCTGCCCGATTCCAATTGGGCGTATCTGGCCTGGGCACGAAGCATCAGGGCCACCACACGGGTGGGGTTTTCCTGCAAGAGGGCATTCAGGTCGGCAATGGCATTGTCGAAATCGCGCACATGGTAGTAGTCCATCGCACGGCGCAACAGCAGCATTTCATCATCCGGCCGTTGCTGCAGCTGCTGGCTCAGGGAGTCTATCCATGCAAAGTGTTGCTCCACAGCCTTTTCGGTGAGCGATGCCTCGTCGCAGGTGAGATACAGTTCACGCGGCAGCGCCCTGGCGGTATTGAGGCTGTCCACACGGTCGCAAAAGGCTACATAGCCCTTTGTCTGGCTGGACTGGCGGTAATAGGTGAGCACATACACAGGCTGTGGCTTGAGTTCCGCACGACGGTTCTGCACCTTCCCGCGGTATTCGCTTGCATATTCATGGTCGGTCTCGTGCTCATCCTCCTCCACAAGTTTGTTGTAGTCTTCAATGGTACGGTCGCTCTGCTTGCGGGTCTTGCCGGCCTTATAGGTGCCTGCTGCCACTGCCATCTGGGCCTGCAGCACCTTGAACTCATCGCGCTCCGCACCATACACGTCACCCACCTTCCGACGGATGGAAGCCCTTCTGCGGTAGCCCTCCCAGAACTGGGGATATTCCTTGATTACGGCACTGATGTCGCGGATGGCTCCATGATAGTCACCCGTATTGTCGAGCAGCAGGGCGCGGTTGTAAAGGGCAATCATATTGTCCGGTTCCCGTTCGAGCACAAAGTTGAAGTCCTCGATGGCCAGGTTGTCCTCTCCCACTGTGGCACGCAGCAGTCCGCGGTTGAAATGAGCCAGATAGCTGCCGCCATCCAGTTCCACTGCCGTGTCATAGTCCGACATGGCCCCTCTGAGATTGTCTTGGTTATAGCGGGTGAGTGCCCTGTTCACATACAGGGGGGCATTGCGCGGCGACTGGAGAATGGCGCGGTCCAGCGCCTGCTCTGCCTGCTTGTATTCCATCCGCTGCGACAGGAGCATGGCCTTCATGGCCCAGGCATTGCCCTCAAACGAGTCGGTCTGCAAGGCCCTGTCCACCCATTGTTCTCCCGCCAGCGTGTCTTTTCGCGCAAAGGCCACCTGCGCCTTCAGCGTATACTGCTGGGCCTCCTTGGGCCAGCGGGCAATCATCAGGTCCAGGGTGGAATCGGCCCGCTCATAGGCATCCTGCTCCAGCTGGCACAGCACCATATTGTGCCAGCATCCTCTGTTCATCGGACTGATTTCCACCACATGACGGTAGTCGTCCTCGGCCAGTTCATAGCGCGACTGGTTGATGCGGCACAAGGCCCGCAGTTCATAGTTGTTCGACAAGTAGGGATTACGTTCCAGGGCCGACGAGCAGTCAATCTCCGCCCCGGTGTAGTCCTCCAGATAATATTTGGCCAGGCCTCTGAAGAAATAAGGTTCCCCCAGCCAGGGCTTGGCATTGATGACCATATTGAAACGCTGGATGGCAAGCACATAGTCCTCATAGTAGAGTGCATTGCGGCCCATCAGCATCACACGGTCAGTGTTGATTTGGGCACAGGCACGGCCTGCCCATTGCAACGAACAGGCATACAACCCCACCAGCATCATCAACGTCTTGCTGTATCTCATCGATGCCCTTAGCGCTTGGGCTTCACCCTGTAGTTGCAGGAGAAATTACCCTTCACGATGTTCTTCAGTTTGGCTTGTGTGAGTTGGCGGCGCAGTCCCTTGATATGGTCGGTAAACACCGTGCCGTCGAGATGGTCAAACTCATGCTGCATCACACGGGCCAGATAGCCGTCCACCCATTCGTCATGAAGTTGGAACTGTTCGTCAAGATAGGACACTCTGATGCGCGTGGGACGACGCACCGACTCATGGATGCCCGGCAGCGACAGGCAGCCTTCCTCCATCACATCCGTCTGGCTTTCGTCGTATTCCTCGATATAGGGATTGATGAATGTGCGGATATATCCCTTGTACTGGGGCATGTCTTCGCCGATGACGTCCAGATTGATTACCACCAGACGGATGGGGAGCCCCACTTGTGGAGCAGCCAGTCCGATGCCCTCGCTCCGCTCCAGTGTCTCATACATGTTCTGGATAAGTTCGGGCAGATTGGGATAGTCCTCGCCAATCTCTTCTGCTTCCTGGCGCAAGACCGGCTGGCCGTAGGTATAAATTGGTAAAATCATAATTAATATAATGTATATACACTCATTTCCGGTGCGCCTCCATCCATCCCTGCAGGATGATGCAGGCACTTATCTCGTCCACGAGAGCCTTGTTCTGCCTGGCCTTGCGACCTATCCCGCTCTCCAGCATGGCCTTATGGGCCAGCACACTGGTGTAGCGTTCGTCCCATGTGTCTACGGGTATGTGGGGCCACACACGCTGCAGCTGCCTCACGAACTGGTTCACACGGGGCAGGTTTTCGCTGTCGCGGCCATTGGTCTGCTTGGGCAGGCCCACCACGAAGCGTTCCACAGGCTCACGTTCCACATAGGCCTTCAGATAGTCCATGAGAGCCGGGGTAGACACAGTGGCCAGCCCTCCGGCAATTATCTGAAGAGGGTCCGTCACAGCCAGACCGGTGCGACGGACCCCATAATCGATAGACAGGACTCGGCTCATCCTGAATTACTTCTGGTAGAGCAACCAAGCGCCAGGATACTGGCCGATGAGGCTGTTGCGGCTCTGGGCTGCCTCAGATTTGCTGTCATAGCTGGTGGCGCATACGCGATACATCACACCGTTGCTGGCAGTGTTGGCCTGCACCACACGTGCATTGTATCCCTTTCCGTTGAGGGTGTTGGCCAGCCCGGTGGCATTGGCCTTCACGCCGAAGCTGCCTACAACTACGCTGTAAGCCTTCAGGGGAGCACCCGATACCAGGGTAACGTTCTCTGTGCGCACACTCACATTGCTGTAGTCCTGGGTAGGAGTGGTGGTGGTCGTTGTGGTTGTTACAGGAGTCACGCTCACGGGTGTAGTCTGCTGGTTGCTCACTACAGCGGCTTCCGTCTGCTGTGCCTTAGCCTTCTCATACGCTTTCTTGTAAGCACTCTCCTTGCTCTTGCAGGAACTCATGGCGAACACCATGACCAGGGCTGCGCCCATCCATAAATACTTTTTCATTTGTCTGTAATGTATGTTATTTTGAAATCAATTTCATTGAAAATTTCTGCAAAGGTAACACATTTCCCTCTACTAACCATACGAAAGGCATGAAAAAAAGTTAAATTAAGTATAAATACATACATCTTTCGCTTCATTCAAAAAAAAAGCACTATATTTGCAGTGTTACTAACCATAAAACAGCGATTAATTATGAAAGCATTGAACTATCTCGTTGCATTTTTGGGCGGTGCTGCCATCGGCACTGCATGTGGTCTTCTCTTTGCCCCTGAGAAGGGAAGCGACCTGCGCGAAAAAATCGCAGAAGCACTGCGCAAGCGCGGAATCCGCCTCAACCGCAAGGAAATGGACAACCTCGTTGACGAAATTGCAGAAGAGCTGCAGAGCAACAAGGAAGATTAACCCTCACACCCGGAGATATGGCTGAAAACACAAGCTATACGAGTCTCTTCGGGCATCTGATTCAGGAGGTGAAGCAATACCTGAGCCTCCAGAAAGAGTATGTGCTGATGGACACGGCCGACAAGCTCATCGTCATCTTGTCTTCCGTGGCCATCGCCGTAATCTGTATCGTGATCGGTGCCATGGCCTTGTTCTTCCTCACCTTTGCGCT
>JAEDIG010000030.1 GCA_016292545.1 Bacteroidaceae bacterium | reverse complement strand
CGGCGACAACCAGTATGGCCACCGTTGCGACCTCTTCTTCATCGACAGAAATATGGCAGACCTCTTCTGGGCTGCCGACAGTTATGAGCGTTTCCTCACTCCCACCACCGGCGAGAAGGGCTTGAAGCTGTCCACGCAGGGCGGTTCCGGTTTCGTGCCCCTGCAGGTTGTGGGCGGTGTGTACAACATGAGCATCAATCCCCAAACGCTGGAACTGCACGCCACATGTGTGGATCCTGGATGGCTGGAATATGTATATGTGGGTGGCACTGTCATCCCTGAAAATACCGAAAAGTTTGAGATTTACAGTCCCGACCACAACAAGATCATGCATCAGGGCAACGGCATTTATACGGGTGAATGTGTGCTCTATGCCGGAGCCACGGGTAAGGCCGAATTCTGCGTGCTGGCCAGCACCTTTGGTGCGGAGGACGCATGGTACAGCCCCAAGGAGGAGGACGTGGAGGTGGCCCAGGACACAGAATATGCGGTGGGCCGTTACTACAACCACAAGATGTATATCGAGGAAGGCCGTTATGAGGTTACCTTCAACATCGACCGCCAGACTGTGAGCATGCACTATCTGGGCGAGGTGGACCACAAGGAGCAGATTGTAGACGTAATCTATTGCCGTGGCGGACTGGCCAACGTGGGCGATTGGGCCGAGAACTCAGTCTATCCTCTCTACAACTATGGCGATGGCAAGTACAAGGGCAGTATCACCATCAATCCCAACCGCACCACCCCCGACTGCTACGGCAACCGTGCCGACGTGTTCTTCCAGAAGAGCGACGGCTCCATCTTCTGCGGCATCAATCCCACCCAGCGCTTCATCACGCCTGCCAAGAACCATTTCGAGGGCTTCCAGCCCGGAACGGATTGCGTGTTCCAGTGCCATGCAGGCACGTATGACGTGGTGATAGACCTGGAGGCACAGACCCTCGACCTCACCTGCACTGAGCAGGCCTGGATGGACCGCGTGTTTGTGGTGGGTTCGCTTGTGGGCCACAACTGGGAGCGCACCGACGAGACATACGCCCTTATCCATGCGGGTGAAGGTGTATACAAGGGAGTCATCGATGTGGACAAGGACTACGAGATTACCCAGACCGCCTATCCCGAAGGAGACCACGGACGCTTTTCCATCTTCGCTGTATATCCCCAGAACCACGCTGAGAACTGGAACGAGGGACGCTATGGCCAGAGCGAATATGTGCATGCCGCCCTCAATACTCCCTATGAGGTGAACCGCTATTATGGCGACCGCGCTTGCTTTGTGCTGCCTAACGGCCAGTATGCAGTAACCTTCGACATGAACCACGAGACCGTGATGTTTGCCGAGGCCAATGGCATCCAAAGCGTAGACTTCACCGATGACGACACGGTGACGGCCTATACGCTGGACGGCAAGCCCGTGTTCGAGGGGCGCATGGGTGACCTCAGGAGCAAGGGCGGTGTCTACATCATCAAGGGCAACGGAGGTGCCAGAAAGCAGGCCCTGAAATAGCCGTTTGCGGCCATGCCATCTTGCCATTGGCCGATGAACTACATACTGTGGAGCCGGAAAGGGCTGGACAATCCTTTCCGGCTTCGCCATTATATTCGGGAACCGGAATTGATAATAAATATACAATGATGAAACAAAGAATCAAGTTTTCATGGCTTATGGCCTGCCTGATGTGGTGTGTGTGCGTTTGTGCCCAGCAGCAAACCGCGTTCTTGTCGGCCACCTCTACGAGCCATCCCTACCAGCGTTCGCAATGGACGGTGGAGCAATGCCAGGCCTGGCAGGAGAAGTATGGACCCATCCGTGGCATCAACTGCCCCTATCCTCCCTGTGGAGCCGTCTTGCAGAAGGAAGCGCTGGCTACATGCGCACGCATTGGCTACAACAGTGTGAGATGGTGGCCCGGCAGCTGGACGGGCGATGTGAACGTGTTTGTCAGGAGTGTGGAGGAATGGGCCGGATGGGCCGCGGAATACGGCATGACCGTGAGCCCTGTGTTCAGTTTCATCTATGGATTCTTCGGTTCCGAGGGTAAGGAGGAGGACCTGCAGAAGATGCTGGAGCATGTGCGCCAGATTACCCGTCGTTTCAGAGGCGACGACCGCATCATCATGTGGGATGTCTGCAACGAACCGCCCATGACCGACCCCGTGCTCACTCCGCGATGGATGGACTGGATAGATGCCGTAGTCCGGGTGATGCAGGAAGAGGGATGCACACAGCCCATTACGGCCAGCATCGTGTGGGACACAGACCTGGCCTCGTGTGGCAACACCACCGATCCCCTCATCCTCCGTCGCCATCAGACGGAGCAGCGCATGGACCTCCACAATTTCCATTGCTACAATGTGCAGGACAATTTCGGACAGACCACCGAGGCCATTGTGGGCCGCTATGCACGCATGGACAACCGCCTGCTTGTCTGCACCGAGTGCATGACCCGCACCAACGGGTCCACCCTGCAACGATCGCTGGCCGAGTTCAGCAAGCGGCATATCAATTTCTATTCATGGGGGCTCTATACCTGTGATTCCAACTGGGAGGTGCCCTGGGGCGTGTCGAACTATTACAACAACGAGCCCATGTTCCACAACCTGCTATATGCCGACGGTGACCCCTACAATCCATACGAACTCTCTTGCGTGCCCCGCTTCCGTTTCGCCGATGAGGGCGAGGAGATTTATCCGGGTGGCGAACTGGCCGAGGTGTGGTCGCTCCGGCGGGCATGGAAATGGATGGACAATGGTCCTGTGTGTGGCATGACTGCCACCACCCTCACCACGGCAAAGGCAAACCTGTCGGCCTATGCACGCAAGTACCAGGTGGTGGCCGTGCCCGTGAAATACAGCGAATTCAAGCAGAATGCCAACACCTTTTATGCCAACATCCAGTCGCTGGCCGACCTGGCTTTGACCAAGGGCATGCGGCTGATGCCCATCCTGATGCAGGATGCCGACCTGAAGCAGTACGATGCCGCTTCTTTGGGCAGGTATGCCTACAATGTGATGAACAGGTTCTACGCGCATCGTGGCATTTCCGCCTGGTGCGTGGTGAGGCAGACCAGCGCCTCCTTTGCCGACCAGATGGCTGTTTCTATGCCCGAGGTGATGCGTCTGGCCCGCTATGCCGCCCCCAACCAGCCGATGATTTGTGCACCGCTGGTAGATGGAACCACCGTGGCCGATACCTTGGCTGCCGACCTGCCCAATCTGCTCTGGCGCATGAGCGACATGACTGCCTTCTATGCCGCCGCTGCGGAGACATTGCCTGCAGGCTGGATAGAGGCTGTGCAGCAGAGCTACCGCCGTCCTGTATTCCATCTCAATGCCACCGCCGTGGATGAGGCTTGGGAGGAACTCCATGTCAACTGGATTACCTCCTCCACCCATGCCCACGACCTGCTGGAGCAGGCACAGGCACAGCAGTTCCTGCCCATCGCCAACCCTCATACTGCACGATGGGAGGGATGGGAAGCCTGGCAATGGATGAACCGTCGGCCTGTGGTGGGCCGCTACTTTGCCTCGCCCGAGGCCGCTATTGAATGGGCACGCACACAGGCAGTCAATCCCAGAGCATGCAACAGCATGTCGGTGATGCTTGACTACCGCACCTATGCTGCCAACAAGGAAGGCTATGTGCAACTGCTCGACAGCCTGCTCGATACGGCAGAGGGATCCGGCATTTCCGTGCTGCCCATCCTGCTTTCCGACAGGTATGCCACCACTCCCTGGCGTTTGCTGGTCAAGTATGCCGAGGATGTCGTGGGGCGTTATGCCCAGGACTGCCGCATCCTGGCTTGGGACATCTATCACATGCCGGCAGCCACCGTGGGCAACCTCACCGCCATAAGGCAGGTGCTCGACAAACTGTTTCCGGCCGTGCGCGCCCTGTCTCCCATACAGCCTGTGGCAGCCACGCCGGCTGTGCGCACGAACACGCTGGAAGAGGGCTTCGACTATATAGCCGCCCTTACTCATTTCCAGGGCACAGGCGGATGGGACCGGCTGTTGCATTATATGGGCGACGTGGACCTGACCTACAGCATCTGGTGCAGGAGCGACATCATCTGTATCGACACCAGTCAGTTGCCTGCACAGGTGGGATGGCTGCTTTCGCAGACCAAGAAGTTCGGACGGCCTGTGGTGTGTACCAAGTGGACGCCCAAGGGCGATCTCAATGCCGAGCTGACCCATTTCAAGGACATGCACTTGGGATGGTTTGCCGACTCGGATGTGGATGCTTCCATGCTCACCAACTATTCGTTCCAACAAATAAGTTCTTCCAGATAACACGATTCGAACATGAACAGAACTATATTGTATCTTCTGTCTCTGGCGATGTCAGTGTCGGCAGCACAGGCACAGACTTTTGGCCACACGGACTGCGAGGGCAATCCTTCCTACTATCGGCTGACGAGCGCACATGCGGCCCATCTCGATGCGTGCATCGAGGATTGCTCCGCCCATGAGGCTTCTGCATATACCTACCGCATCACGCCTGTACAGCAGGCCAATGCCGCGCAGGAATGGCAGTTTGTGCCGACGGCACAGACTGATTTCTATCTGCTGCGCAACAGGCAGACTGGACGTTTCATTGGCCGGCAGGGACACTTCGTGCAGGGTGCGTGGACACTCTTTAGCCAGCCGGAGGAGACGGCATGTGCATTCAGGGTGACAGGCATTGGAGACAATCAGTATGCCATCAGTTTCACCGACCAGGCAATGGAGACGCGCTACCTGTGTGTGGCCGACTCGGCTCAGCAGCATTGCGATGCCTTCTCCACATTGGCCCCGCAGCTCATAAACAGCCGTTGGGCCTGGACCATCGAACCGTCCGGAACCTCGGGCAGTTCTGTTGAATCGGTGGCCGGGACCAGGGTGTGGACATCTGTGAGCCATCATCGCATCCAGGTGCATGGCACTGATGCCTATCAAGTGGTGGATATGCAGGGTCGGCTGGTGGACGGAAACGGATATGCCCATCCCGCTCTCCCGGCCGGCATATACATTGTGCTGCATGGCGGAGGCAGCCTCCGCGTGGTGGTGAAATAGGATCCAAAGACATCATTCTGCAACGGCCACACTGCACGCCAGGGCGGAAAAAGCTTGCAGGAGCGGAAAAAGCGTCGTAACCTTGCACCGCTGCTGTTCCTCGCTATCGGGAAAGGCCCTTCCCCGAAAGGGTGACATGTCATCAGTCGGCCTTCTGCATGCGCCACAGCCTTGCATACAGGGCAATGCAGGCTGCCAGACAAAGCACCATCAGGACTATGGCTGCGGAGGGACCGCCCAGCAGCGCATCCATGCGGAAGGTGCGTGCCTCCTCGCCCAGCACTCTCAGCTCTATGATGGAGACCGTGTTGTTGAGGATGTGCAGGAGGCTGCACAGGAGGATGTTGTGGCCCGTCTTGTGATAGACGATGCCCAGCAGGATGCCGATGCAGGCGGCAAAGGGCACCTGTGCGGGATTGATGTGGATGAGGCCGAAAAGAAGGCTGCTGGCCAGAATGGCCTTCAGCGGGGTGCCGCCCGCACGCTGGATGTGGCCCTGGATGCCCTCGCGGAAAAACATTTCTTCCAGCACAGGTCCCGCCAGGCATACAGAAAGGATGCCCCAGGGATTGTGTGAGAGGCCGATAAACTGGTTCTCCATCATGTCCGGGAGGTCTAGCTGCTCGGACAGCAGGCCCAGGCCCATCACGCCCGTGAGGAAGCCCAGTAGGGCGGTGGCGGCCATGCGCCAGCTCACGGGTGACGGACGGAAGGCCTCCTGCAGGCGCACCATCCGTGTACCCGCCAGCAGCAGGCAGCTGACCAGACCGCAGCTGACCACGGTAAACGCCAGGGCGGTAATGCTGGTTTGCAGGCCGGCGGCTGTGGTGGCTATGCCGCCCAGCCCTTGGATGATGAGGAACATCATCACGGCCATCAGGGATTTCAGATAGGGATTGTTCATATTGGGTGTGAAATTTAAGTGTCGGGTGCTTTACGTGGCGGAAGGACGCTGGCAATGGATGAGCACATGCCTGCCATCGGCCAGGGTTGTGGCAAACAGATAGTCGTGACCCCCGTCTTTCAGCTTCAGCCGGCGACGCAGTTCATCTGCCGAAGACGGGAAGTTGCGCACGGTAAGGTTGGCCTTTTGCAGGCAGCCGAGCATCCGCTTGATGTCCTGCTTGGAAAAGTCGTAGCAGTCCACGATGCGGAACATGCGGCCGGGGTAATGGGGGAGTGGATGGCTGCCGGTGTAGAGGTGGCTGTTTGGGTGGAGCTTCTGCAGCGGCCATCGGGCACAGGTCGCATCCTGCATCCCGGCTTTCAGCACGGCCGCCCCGGGTTCATAAAGATAGCCGGAAAGCGTGGCAGTGCAATCCCGGGGGCATCCTGAGGGCATCCCAGAGAAGGCATAGGGGTGACGGCTCAATTCCACGCAATGGTATGTGGGTGTCCCTTCGTGGCCGGCGACTGCCACCAGCAGCAGCTCGCGACATTCTCCCTCCACGCTCAGCACATGCACCTCTGCCACGCCCTTCAGCTGCTGCAGGGCGCGGGTGATGTCGAGCATGGGCGACAGCTTGACCATCATCACGGTGGTGCGGTCCATCAGCAGTGGCTGGAGCATGGTCATGTCTGGCGTGCAATGTTCCAGCCACACGGTGCGCCGTCCGTTGGCATCCCTCCGTGCAGGATCGGCAAACACCAGGTCCATGCCGGGCATCGATGCGGCGAATGCAGCGCTGTCCGCCTCGTGCACCTCTGCATGGGAGAGCCCCAGCAGGGGCAGGTTGTGGCGGGCGATGCGGCACAGCTCGGGCAGACGCTCCACATAGTGTGCTTCGCGGAAAAGCGGTGCCAGGAAACTGAAATCTACCCCCAGTCCGCCCGTGAGGTCGGCCATGGCCCTGCGTTTGTCCGCAGGCAGCAGCCGCGCTGCCAGGGATTGCTTGTAGGTGGCCGTCTTTTCTGAGGAGCATTGTTCCATCGACAGGGCGGGCGGATACACCAGCCCTTCTGTTTCCGCCCAGCGGGGCAGTTTGCGGCAGGCCGTCTGCCAGCCCTTGATTTGCTGGAGGCAATAGGGCAGGTCCACGCCTTCGGATGCTCCCTTGAGCGCGAGTGCCTCCACGGAGGCATGGCGGTTTTGCTGGATATAGGTGTCGTTTGTCATTTGATTGCCTTGTAATGTGCCTTTGCTTCGGCCCGCGATATGCGGTTGAAATGCCACCATTCGGTCTTCAGCGGGATGAATCCTGCCTGCCGCATCACCTGGCGGAGCAATGCCCGGTTGGCCATGGCTTCCTTGCTGATGAGGCCCTTGGCCAGGAGTGCGGCCTCATCGGTGATATGCGCTTCGGGTCCCAGATGGTCGATGAGTGTGCCCATGGCCAGCGTGTCGCCCGTCTGTGCATCACACAGGGTCAGGTCCACGGCCATGCCATAATTGTGCAAGCCGCCGCCATTGCGCGGATTGCTCACATAGATACGCTTGTCTGTGCCTGCCACAGCGTTCCACATGGCTTGTTGTATGTGCATGGGACGGGCGGCATCGTAGACCTTCAGGCTCAGGTCGGGACGCAGCTTGCGCAGGATGTGCTGGGCTTTCGCCAGCGCCTGCGCAGCTTTGGGATGGAGATAGGCGCGCCTGAGGTCGGCATAGAGCACGCGCCCCATGAAGTTGTCGCTGCGGGCATACATGAGGTCCACATGGATGGTGCTGTCCAGGACGGCAACGTCCACCAGTCCCTGCGCCTGCATGGCACGTTCGGTGGGGCTGGTTTGTGCCAGCAACGGCGGCAGGAAGCCGCAAAGCATGACCCACAAAGGGAAAACACGTTGATTCATGCGTCAAAGGTAGGCTTTTTTCTCCGAATCGGCAAGGCGATGGGCAAATATATTTGATGGACACGAAAAAAACTGAGTGACTATATGGCAAAAATGGAAAGAAAACACTAACTTTGTAGCCAAAACAAAGAAACAAAAATGAAAATCCGATCTTTTCTTATGGCAGTGGGCCTATCAGTGGTGTCGCTGCTTACCTCTCACGCAGCATTGGCCAACGATGATGCTGGCACTCCATTGATTATCGCCAAAAGTCAGTTGAGCAGTCCCTTCAGCGACTATCTGGAGGGGGCCGACATAGGCGCACTCATCGACGGCAACGTGAACACATTCTGGCATTCCGACTGGCACAACCAGACAGAAGGTGACTACCATTGGATAGACATAGACCTGACGCAGGAGGTGAAAGGGCTCATGACACTGTATATGTATAGGCGCAACACGTCGAACGACCATCCCACAAGCGTGGTGGTGAGCGGCAGCACGGACGCGGCCAACTGGCAGGTGCTCGACACCGTGGCCATGCCCTATACGGGCATCAACGGGGTGAACTCCGAACCGTGGGCGGTGGAGAATCCCGTGCGCTACCTGCGCCTCACGGTCATCGACTGCACGGGGGCAGGCGTGGGCTTCCGCAAGATATGGCATGCGGCCGAGCTGCAGGTGTATCTGCTCAGCGCATCCACCGATTACAGCACGGATGTGTCCGGCCTCTGCATCAACGAGGTGCAGGCGGCCAACGTGGACCAGTTTATCGACCCCTCGAACAACTATGGCGGATGGATTGAACTCTACAACCCCACCGACGAGGTGGTGTCGCTGGCCAAAACGACGCTCCACCACACCGACTTTGACGGCGTGACAGAAACCTACAAGCTGACGCTCGCCCATGGCATGGTGCCGGCCAAGGGGTATGCCGTGCTGTGGTTCGACCACAACAGCCAGGATGGCATCTACGGCGGGTCGTCCCATCTACAGGTGCCTTTCAAACTGGATCCTGAGGGCGGCGACATCGCCCTGGTGAAGGCCGACGGAACCACGGGCCTCAGCCTTCATTATCTGCCGGCCATAGCCCGTTGCTCATACGCCCGGCAGACAGACGGCGGCGACCAGTGGGAATGGACATTCACGCCCACTCCGGGTGCGTCTAACCAGGATGCCTCCTATGCCTCGCGCCGGTGGAATGCTCCCGAGGTGGATGTGCCTTCCTCCGTAATCGAGGGGCGCATCAATGTCACCGTGAAGATACCCGCCGGGGCCACGCTCCGCTACACCAAGGACGGCTCCACCCCCACCGCCACCCATGGCTTCACTTCCGTGACGGGCCGTTTTTCCGTAACCGAAACCACCACCTACCGCTTTGTGCTCGTGAGCAAGGATGCGCTCCCCAGCCCTGTGGTCACCCGCACCTTTATCCGGCAGACGGGCAGCTACTACCTGCCCATCCTCTGCGTCACCACCAATCCCGACAACCTCTACGACGACCGGATAGGCGTGTACACAAAGGGAACCAACGGCGTGAGCGGCAAGGGACAGAATGACCCCTGCAACTGGAACATGGACTGGGAACGTCCCGTCAACATGGAATACCTGGTGCCCAAGGACGGCACCTATGAGATGGCGCTCAACCAGGAAACCGACTTCAAGATTGCCGGCGGATGGTCGCGTGCCTACGGTGGAGGAAACGGATGGCCCATGAAGGCATCCTTCCGCCTGAAGGCCGGCAAGGTGTATGAGGGGCTCAATTCCTTCAACTATTCCTTCTACGGAGGTCAGAAGAAGTACAACAAGTACAAGACCCTGCAGGTGCGCAACGGCGGCAACGACACCTATGCCCGCTTCATCGACCCTGCCATCCAGCAGATCATCATCCGCTCGGGCTTCTATGTGGATTGTCAGGACTGGCAACCCTGCCATGTGTTCTTCAATGGCGATTACCTGGGCATGCTCAACATACGCGACAACAACAACCGCAACTTCGGCGAGAGCGAATACGGCATCGACACCGACGAGGTGGACTATTTCGAGATTGACCCCACCGTGGGCTATGTGCAGGGCGACGGCGACAAGGAGGCCATGAAGCAATGGCTCAGCCTCACACGGCAGCTTGCCTCCGACCCCACCAACCAGGACCTGTGGCAGCAGATATGCGGGCTCGTGGACGTGGACGAGTTCTGCAACTACATGGCCGCCGAGTGCTATATCGGTGCAAGCGACTGGCTCACCAACTGCAACAACCTGAAGGGCTTCCGCAGCCGCAAGGACAACGGACGCTTCCATTTTGTGATGTTCGACACCGACTCGGGCTTCAGCAACGACAACATGATTGGCAGCCTCTATGCCATGCTCAGCGGCTACGACGGACGCTTTGCAGAATTTGACGGCAAGAACCCCATCGCAGAGAACCTCTTCAATATGCTCAAGTATGCGCCCTTCAAGCGGCAGTTTGCCAATGTCTTCTCGCTGGTGGCAGGAAGTGTGTTCTCGCCCAAGCGCAGCAAAGCCATTATCAACGAGATGATGGCCACCACACAGGCTGCCCTGGCCATTGAGGGCAACAGCCCTTCCGGTTCGGCCAACTGGCTGGCTGGTGTCATCTCCGACACCAACCGCCGCTCCACCCGCCTGCGCAACCTCAGGGCATTCCTGAGCCTGTCCACACCCTACAATGTGACCCTTGGCGCCAACATCCCCCAAGCGCGCATCCTCGTGGGAGGGCAGGAAGTGCCCACGGGCACATTCGACGGCCAGCTGTTCCCCCCCATCACCCTCACGGCCAAGGCTCCTGCGGGCTATGTGTTCAGGGGATGGAAGGCCACCAACAGCGAGGTGAGCAACACCGTCCTGGTCCCCTACAAGAGCCAATGGACCTATTACGACAAGGGCTCGCTCGACGGCCAGAACTGGAAGGACACCGACTATGACGAGCGCGGATGGGCCACAGGAAAGGCCCCCATGGGTTATGGTTCCGTGGGCACCAGTGCGGGACTTGCCGACTACAACACCACACTCGACTATGGCGGCGACGCCTCCAACAAGCGCCCCGCCTACTACTTCCGCCACCAGTTCCAGCTCACGGCCCTTCCTGGTGAAGACGACCGCATATACCTTTATTATTATATCGATGACGGTGCCATCTTCTATGTCAATGGTGTGGAGGTGGGCACCTACAACCAGCTGAGCGGAAGCAAGTATGAAGACTACAGCACCAGCTATGAGCCCTCGACGGCCGCTTTCGGCAAGGTGGAAGTGCCGGCTTCGGTGCTGCGGAAGGGCACCAATACGGTGGCCGTGGAGGTGCACAACACATCGGGCACCAGCAGCGACATCTTCTTCGAGGCGCGCGTGGTGCAGGTGTCTTCCTCGTCCTTCCTCATGTGCGAGGAGGAGACATTCTGCCTGAGCGAGGCATGCGAAAGCGGCACCTATACGATTACGGCTTGTTTTGACCCTGTGGGCGACCGGATGGCCATGTGGCAGGCAGGCGCCTCGCCGCTCCGCATCAACGAGGTGAGCGCAGGCAACGACATACACGTGAATGACCTTTTCAAGCGCAACGACTGGCTGGAGGTGTACAACACCACCGACGAGGACATCGACATGGAAGGCATGTATCTGACCGACGACCGGAAGAATCCGCTCAAATACCGCATCAGCGCCGAGGGCACAGACGCTTCCACCGTGGTTCCCGCCCATGGCTACCGCATCATCTGGTGCGACAAGCTGTCGCCCGCCAGCCAGCTTCATGCACCGTTCAAGCTCTCCAATGCCGACGGAGCATACGTGGGCCTGCAGGCGGCCGACGGCACATGGGCCGATGAAATGGAATACATGGAGCAGCCGCGCTGGCACACCTACAGCCGCTATCCCGACGGAGGCACCATGGCCCTGCTCACGGGCAGGCCCACCATCGAATGGGCCAATCAGCTGGGCACATACGATTTCTCCGCCATGGACGGAACGCCCTGGCAGGACAATGTGGTCAGCATCACGCTGGCTCTGGCCGAGGGATGGAACTGGACTTCCCACAACCTGCAGTCGCCGGCCCACAGCAGCCGCTTCACCACCTATGCCCAGTGCATCCGCAGCGAGCAAGCCGAAGCCCTGCTTGGCGAGGACGGCCAGTGGACAGGGCTCATGCCCGCGCTCGACCCTGCCGCGGGTTACAAACTGAAGATGGCCCGTGCGGCCGACATCACCTTGCGCGGGGAGCTCTTCGACAATGCGCAGCCCGTGAGCGTGCATGAAGGCTGGAACTGGATGGGCGTGCCGCTCTACAATGCCACCGCCCTTGAGGCCGCTCTGTCCGACTATCTGCCTTCCGAGGGGGATGCCATAGTGGGTCTGGAGGGGTTTGCCACCTTTGAGGAGGGCACCTGGAAGGGCACGCTTCAGGCATTGGCCCCCGGACGTGCCTATCTGCTGCGGAGCGCCCGGCCTCAGGATTTCCGATGGACGGCCTTGAGCCAACCCGCCACCCGGGAGAAACGCTATGCTCCGGCCCGCATTGCGGAAGAGGTGCCCTGGCAAGCCAATCTTCATGCCTATCCCAACGTGATGAACATGGTGGCTGTGCTCTACATCGAGGGTACGCCTGTGACCGAGGGCGATTTCCTTGTGGCAGCCTTCAGCGGTGATGAATGCCGCGGCCTGGGCACATTGATTGACGGCCGACTCTATTTCACCATCCATGGCGATGGCAGCGAACCGCTGACTTTCAGGATGATGGACACCGAGGGACAGGTGTACACCGCCAGCCAGACCATGGCCATGCAACCCACTGCCATCCTGGGCAGCCGCATGGAGCCATACCGGCTGGACGTGAACGCCACGGCCATCCGGATGCCCAATGTCGTGAGTGCCAAGCCCGTGTCCGTGGCCTACTACAATGCCCATGGCATGCGTGTGAACGCGCCGGGCAGCGGTGTCACGCTCCAGCTCACCACCTATGCCAACGGACAGACTGTGGTCAGGAAGATTCTTCGCTAATAGGCAACATATTGTTTCATCATTAGAATAAGGTTATTGTTATGGATAAAAGACTCAGAAAGTCCACCGACCACATGTTGGCTGGCGTTTGTGGAGGCATTGCCGAATTCTTCGATGTGGACCCCACATTGGTGCGTGCCGGATATGCGCTGCTCACGTTCTTCTCTTTCGCTTTCCCCGGCATCCTGGTCTACCTGCTGCTGTGTGTAATCATGCCCAAGAAGGATGCGGCATGAACATCCGACTTGAACGACCAGAGGACTATCGCGAGGTGGAGAACCTCACTCGCGAGGCGTTTTGGAACGTATACCGCCCGGGATGCCTGGAGCATTTCGTGCTCCACCATTATCGGGGCAATCCTGACTTTATTCCAGAACTGGATTTGGTGCTGGAGGAAGACGGACGTATTATCGGCCATGTAATGTACTCCAAGGCGAAAATCATCTGTGAGGACGGGCATGTAGTGCCTGCATGGACGTTTGGTCCCATCAGCATCCATCCCCGCTACAAACGCAAGGGGTATGGCCTGAAGCTGCTGCAATACTCGCTCGATAAGGCGCGGCAGATAGGCATCGGTGTGGTGTGTATGGAAGGCAACATAGATTTCTATGGCCATGCGGGCTTCGTGCTGGCCAGCTCGCTGGGCATCCATTACCACGGAGAGCCCACGGAGAGCCCTGTGCCCTATTTCCTGGCGCAGGAGCTGATTCCGGGCTACCTTCATGGTGTGGAGGGCACCTACCACACGCCATCGGGTTATTTCGTGGCCGACGAACAGCCGGAGGCATTTGAGGCCTACGATGCCACTTTCCCCAAAAAGGAGAAGCTGCGCCTCCCCGGCCAGCTGGTGTAGATGACCTTCCATTCGCACAGATAGTCCAAACTGTTTGCGGTAGTTACTGGGCGTAAATGTTAAAATTGCAGGTATTATCCATCTTCACAGATGCAGACATTCAGGAACTGCGCGGAGAGGGGACAGAAGGCATTCATGTGACTGGCTTTGACGAGGCTTGCGAACATCGCGTAAAAGAGTTCGCTCTGTCCGTCCTGCTCAATCCCAAGGCCTACGGAAAGAAGCCCCGCCAAAAGAACGAATAAACAGACATAACACTTTTCCCAATACATTATGAAATACTTTATTTTATCCCTCTTTTGTATCCTTTCCGCTGCCGAACTGAAGGCCGGCAAGATGCCCGAGCGCATCAGCCTCTCTGAGAACCGCCATTTTCTGACAGACGAACAGGGACGTCCGTTCTTCTATCTGGCAGACACGGCATGGGAACTGTTTCATCGCCTCAGCCGCGAAGAGGCCGACCATTATCTGGCCGACCGCGCAGAAAAAGGATTTACGGCCATTCAGGCGGTGGCCATTGCCGAACTGGACGGTATAAGCACTCCCAATGCCTACGGACACCTCCCCTTCATCCAGGAAAATCCCATCCGTCCCGATGTGAAGGAAGGGCCGGCCAACGACTATTGGGACCACGTGGATTACATTGTCCGGAAGGCCAACCAGCTGGGGCTTTACGTTGCCATGCTTCCCACTTGGGGACGCTACTGGAAGGACGGGGACCGTCCGGTATTCACACCAGAGAATGCACGAACCTATGGCCGCTGGCTGGCCTCACGCTATAGGGAGGACAGAATTATCTGGGTGCTTGGTGGTGACCGCAACCCCGACAATGACCGCCACCAATCCATCATCCGGCAGATGGCCGAAGGACTGATGGAGGGCGACGGACATGCGCATCTCATCACCTATCATCCGACCGGCTATTGCGGAAGTGCCCAATTTTTCCACAATGAGCCATGGCTCGACTTCAACATGCGCCAAAACGGGCATAACCATTGGGCGGAGGCCTACAAGATGACACGCGACGACTGGAACCGGGCCGACCCCGTAAAGCCTGTATTGGACGGTGAGCCCATCTATGAGGACCACCCCGTGGCCTTTAACCCCGAGAACAGGGGCCATTCAGTGGCTGCCGACTGTCGCCGTGCGCTCTATTGGGACCTTTTCAATGGAGCCTGTGGCCACACCTACGGCCACCACTCCGTGTGGCAGATGTGGGAACCGGGCAAAAGTCCTTATCCCGTGAACCGCCCGCTGCTGCCTTGGCGCGAGGCCATCCGGCAACCCGGTGCTTCCCAGATGCAGTGGGGCAAGCGGCTGATGCTCAGCCGCCCCTACTTTACCCGCATTCCTGCCACCGAGCGTATTCTGGGCCCTTCGGACATACCCACGGCATGGCCGGGCGAGGGGCTCTACCGCTTTGCGGCCACTATGGATGAAGAGGGCACCTACTTGATGGTTTATGCGCCTGTGGGCCGCCGTTTCACGGTCAACACCTCTGTCCTTCAGGGACAGAAGCTGGTGGGATGGTGGTATGACCCGCGCACGGGAAAGGCAAAGAAGATCGGACGCATCGAAAGGGGCGAGGCCGTGCCCTTTATTTCGCCCTGCCCGGGAGAGGAAACCGACTGGATACTGGTAATCGATGATGCCGACAAGAAATACGGAAAGCCAGGCAGAATCTGATTCCACCAATGTGTAGCAATATCTATGTGGCTAACCAGACCGTTTCGGGCGGGCGGGATGCTGTTGTCGAGGCCTATCGTGAAGGCGACGGCCATCGGATATGGAAGCGGGAAGGCAAGTGATTCCAGGCGCGTTTCCGCCTTCGCATCTTCAGGGCGTTGTTCTTCCTCTGCATCATGTCATCTTGTTCCGGACGGATTTCGCACGGGAGCCGTCAGGATTTCACCATTCTTGCGGCCTTGGCGGTATTCGGTGGGAGTGACACCCGCAAAGGCCTTGAAGGTCTTGACGAAATACGAGCAGTCCTCGTAGCCGATAATGAGCGCGATGTTTTTTATCGTATCACTGGTGGTTATCAAAAGCAGTTCGGCTGCCTCCATCTTCTTTTTGATGATGTAGTTGTTGGGGGTTTCACCGGTCCTCTTTTTGAAGATGCGGATAAAATGATCCTTCGACATGCACGCCATGTCGGCAAGCGACTGCAGGTCGATAGTCTTGCAGATGTTATGGCGTATGTGTTCGGTCACCTTTCTTATCCTGTCATCGCAGGTGTCCACCTTAGGGGTGGCCGCTGCAAAGAACCGCGAAAGCAATATGAACAGTATGCCCCGCGACTCCACCTTGTCGCAAAACGGACGCCTCATGTTCATGTCGATATTGCTCATCAGCGTCCTATGGTTGTCATACGCATCGGGATTCGACATCGGCAGCTTCAGGAATGGGTTGATGCAGGCGAGTCGCCTGAACAGTTCTACGTCATAGTCGGCTGCCTTCACCTCCACGGGGAAATCCCAATCCTCGATGATGCCTTTTTCCAGATGGCAGTTTTCGTAGATGTGGATATAATAGTGGGAAAACAGCGAGTTGCATACATAGCTGTGGGTGGTGAATGCAGGAATGAAATACAAGTGCCCGGGAGACAGGTCGTAGGTGCTTTCCGGAAGCACAATCTGAGCATTTCCTTCCATCACGAGATAGAGCCTGGAGAACGGGCTTCTCACGTTTTTCCAGTTCCAGTCGCCATTGTGCCGGGCGAATCCCACATTGAGCGTGTATATGTGGAGCTTGTCTATAGGGTGATTCATGCTGCAAAGATAGTGAACATAAGCGATATATCGCAAGAGAATGTCGATTTTTTACCATGCTATATGGAAATACCTGCCACATTGTCGATTTTATACAACAAAAAGTCAATTTCCTTTTATTCCCGCTTTGCTTCTTTTTGATAACTTTGCATAACGATAATCAGTGTAACACCTTTTTTTGTATGCAGTATAATGAAATAGGAAAGACGGGCATGAAGGTCTCCAACCTCGGGTTTGGAGCCTCATCGTTGGGTGGAGTATTCCACGGAGTGCGTGAAAACGAAGCCATCGAAGCTGTGCATGCGGCGGTGGATGGCGGCATCAACTTTATCGATGTGTCGCCCTATTACGGGCACCTAAAGGCGGAAACCGTATTGGGAAAGGCGCTCAAGGACATCCGGCGCGACAGATATTTCCTTTCCACCAAGGTGGGGCGCTATGGCCGGGATGGCGTAAACTATTGGGACTATTCGGCCAAAAGGGCCAAGGAAAGCGTGTATGAGAGCATGGAAAGGCTGAATGTTGACCATATCGACCTCATCAATGTGCACGATGTGGAGTTTGCCGACCTGCAGCAGGTGGTCAGCCAGACGCTGCCTGCACTTGCAGAACTCCGCCGTGAGGGAGTGGTGGGTCATGTGGGCATCACCGACCTTCAGCCGGAAAACCTCCAGTGGGTGATTGAGCACAGCGATGAAGGCACGGTGGAGAGTGTGCTCAACTTCTGCCATTATTGCCTGAACGACAGCCTGCTCACCGAATATTTCGACTTCTTCGGGAGCCGCGGCATCGGCATCATCAATGCTTCGCCCTTCTCCATGGGATTGCTATCCATGCGTGGAGCCCCCGACTGGCATCCGGCCACAGTGGCGTTGCGCGAGGCTTGTGCCAGGGCGGCACGCTATTGCAACGAGCAGGGCTATCCGATTGACAAACTTGCCATACAGTATTCCACTTCGTGCAACAGCCATATTGCAACTACACTCTTCAGCAGTGCCAATCCCAATAACGTACTGAAGAACATCGAGTATGTCAACGAACCCATCGACTGGCAACTGGTGGAAAAGGTAAAGGAGATTATCGGCGACCAGATGGGTGTGAGATGGAAGAACAGCTAAAGTAATGAGAATATATGAAAGCCATACAGATTCTGGAGGAGCGCAAGATGACGCTCACGGAAATAGCCGACGTGAATGGATTGGAACCAGGGGAAGTGCTCCTGAAGGTGGAATATGTGGGATTCTGCGGTTCTGACCTCAACACTTTCCTGGGCAGAAACCCCATGGTGAGAATGCCCGTCATACCAGGACATGAGGTGGGCGCAACCATCGCCGGGGTGGGCAGCCAGGTGCCAGAGGAACTGACCCCGGGGATGGCCGTGACGCTCAATCCCTATACCAGCTGCAACAAGTGCGCATCGTGCCGGGGTGGCCGCCCCAATGCCTGCAAGGACAACCAGACCCTGGGGGTGCAACGCAACGGAGCCATGCGCGAATACATCGTGATGCCGTGGGAGAAGGTCATTCCTGCCTGCCGGCTCACTCCTCGCACTTGTGCCCTGGTGGAACCCATGAGCGTGGGGTTCCATGCCGTGTCGAGAGCACAAGTGACGGACATTGATGTGGTGCTGGTGATTGGCTGCGGGATGGTGGGCATGGGGGCCATTGTGCGCTCCGCCCTCCGTGGTGCCACTGTTGTAGCTGCCGACATCGACGACGGAAAACTCGCCCTGGCGCGCCGAGTGGGGGCTTCATACACCATCAACAGCAAGACCGAGGATGTGCATGCCCGGCTGATGGAGATAACCGGCGGAATGGGTCCCGACGTGGTGATTGAGGCCGTGGGCAGTGCGCCCACCTATCAGATGGCCGTTGACGAGGTGGCGTTCACGGGGCGTGTAATCTGCATCGGCTATGCCAAGACCGACGTGTCGTTCCATACCAAGCTTTTTGTGCAGAAGGAACTCGACATCCGCGGCTCGCGCAATGCCATGCCTTCCGATTTCCGTGCCGTCATCCACTACCTTGAGCGCGGCACATGTCCTGTGGATGCGTTCATCAGCATGGAATGTGCGCCCGAGGAGGCTCCCCAGGCGATGGAGCGCTGGGTGGAGGCACCGGGGAAAGTGTTCCGCATTTTGGTGAAATTCTAGAGTAAACATCAATATCACATGAAGGAAACAGTAAAGACGCTGCTCATTGCCATTGCCGGACAATTATGCTGGACAGAGGCAGCAGCACAGGACAGGTTGTATAGCGATGAATTTCCTATTGGCGACATCACACTTCTCGATGGCCCGCTGAAGAGAGCCTGCGACCTGAACGTCAAGGTGCTGCTGCAATACGACTGCGACCGGCTCCTGGCTCCATATCTCAAGGAAGCGGGACTAGAACCCCTGAGGCCGTCCTATCCCAACTGGGATGGCCTCGATGGTCATGTGGGTGGCCATTACCTGTCTGCTCTTGCCATGAATGCGGCCATGGGTCATGAGGAGTGCAGGAGGAGGATGGAGTATATGATTGCCGAGCTCCAACGCTGTCTCAAAGCCAACGACAGCCGGGGGGAGGCGTGGAGCAGGGGATACCTTGGAGGTCATCCCGGAAGCGACAAGCTGTGGCCGGCATTCATGAGGGGCGATTTCGGGCTCTATTTCTCTGCCTGGGCACCTTTCTATAATATCCACAAGATGTTTGCAGGACTTCGCGACGCATGGCTCTATTGCGGCAACCGGCAGGCAAAGGAGATGTTCATGAGGTTTTGCGATTGGGCTGTCGACATCACCGCCAACCTCAACGACGAACAGATGGAACGGATGCTGGGCAACGAACATGGAGGCATGGCCGAGGTCATAGCCGATGCTTATGCCATCAGTGGCAATCGGAAATACCTTGATTGTGCACGCCGGTTCTCGCACAAGATGCTGCTCCTTCCGATGGAGAACCACAAGGACATCCTCGACAATCTACATGCCAACACACAGATTCCGAAGGTCATAGGCTTTCAGCGGATTTCGGAGCTGGCAGGTGATGCGGCCTATCATGAGGCAAGCCTTTATTTCTGGGACAATGTTGTAGGTGAGCGTTCGCTTGCAATAGGTGGAAACAGCCGCAGAGAGCATTTCCCTACAAGGGAGACTTGTGTGGATTATGTCAACGACATTGATGGGCCTGAGTCGTGCAACACCTATAACATGCTTAAGCTCACTGAGTTCCTCAATCGTGTGGCCCCGAACGGGAAATATGGAGACTTCTACGAGAGGGCGCTCTTCAACCATATCCTCTCGGCGCAGCATCCCCACCACGGAGGCTATGTCTATTTCACATCAGCACGCCCTCGCCACTATCGCAACTACTCTGTTCCCGGCATGGCCATGTGGTGCTGCGTGGGGACCGGTATGGAAGACCACAGCAAGTACAATCAGTTTGTGTGGACGCACAAAGGCGGCGACGAGCTTTTCGTAAACCTGTTCGTTGCATCCGAACTCAACTGGCGCCACCGTAGGATGGTGGTGCGTCAGGAGACAGCCTTCCCCTATGCCGAGAGCTCCCGGATAGCAATAGCCAAGGGCAAAGGTCGTTTCACTCTCAGGATAAGGAAACCGCAATGGTGTGACAACTTCAAGGTCACCGGCGTGGGATTCGAAGCCAAGGGATATGAAGAGGACGGCTACTACTGCATCACACGCGAATGGAAGAAAGGCGAATGCCTCGACATCTCATTCCCTATGCATGGCACTGTGGAGCAGATGCCTAACGTGCCCCGATATGTGGCCATTCTGTATGGACCCATCGTGCTTGGCATGAAGGCAGGCACCGACGACCTTAGGGCGCTGCTTGCCGACGACAGCCGTTTCGGCCAATATGCGGGAGGAAGGAAGCTGCCGCTCGACAAGGCACCTGTCCTGCTGCCGAAAAACATCAGCGATATTGCCGCCGACCTGACACCCGTCGAAGGCAAGCCGCTCCATTTCCGGCTTGCCACAAGGATGAAGAACGGCATCGATGGGGAGTTGCAGCCTTTCTTTGAAATCCACGACTCAAGATATATGATGTATTGGCTTTCGCTCGATGAGGGCAGCTATGCTGCCTATGCCAGCGACCTGGCGGAACAGGAGAAGGCCAAGGAGCTGCTCGACGCTCGTACCGTCGACAAGGTTATGCCCGGTGAGCAGCAACCTGAGACCGACCATGCCATGGAAACCGATGAGTCGCAACGTGGCAACACCGAGGGTGTCTTCTTCCGCGATGCAAGCGATGGCCACTACTTCAGTTACCAGATGAAGACGGGCCAGGCCCGCACCCTTGCTCTCCGTCTGAAGTTCTGGGGGCAGGACGAATGGCGCAGCGCTGAGTTTGACATTTATATCGACGACAAATTGATGTGTAGCGTCAACAACACCCACAAATGGCGTACCACACAGTTCAAGTATGAGGAATATGCCATTCCTGCCGCTCTCGTCGAGGGGAAGAGCGAGGTGAGAGTGAAATTCGTTGCCCACACGGGCAAACAGGTGGGCCAGATATATGAAGTGAGACTGATTCTTTGCGACGATTCCTTATCGCATTAGTTTTTATATATGAAGAATACAATAACATTATTTGCATTGGCGCTTGCCTGCTCTGCAGGCATCAAGGCACAGGAATACAAGGTGCCCGTGACCAACGAGAACGAGCAGATGGCTGAGGGACAATATCAGCCGCAGAGGACGGCAAGCTCATTGTGAAGTCGCTCGCCAAGGGAAATCCCCATTTCCGTAAATCCATCACCAAGGTAGAGCTCCTTGGCTACGGGAAAATCAAGGCCAGACAGACCGCAGAGGGCCTTGAGGTGCAGCTGCCAGCTCCCACAAACGACATTGCACCCGTATTGAAAATCTCCAAGTGATGATAAAAAAAGAAGTTGGTACGATTTACCTCAGATTAAGGCTATTATCTGGCACCTGGTTCATAACACCCATGAGAGCCTGCCATTTATAGCTATACTCCCTCTGGCATTTCATCGTTCTCCGTTCGGAGCTCGTGCGTCCTCCGTTCGGAGCACACGCGTCTTCCGTTCGGAGCACACGCGTCTTCCGTTCGGAGCACGTGACATGAACGACCGTTCTGATGGAATCACATACACAGTCCACACATGAACACGTACACAATCCACACGAAACAAGAAATGCGATAGCCTTCGCACTCTAGAGTTTAGTAATGTGCAAAAAATAACTTCCGCAGATTCTGCGGTCAAACGCATCTGATAAGATAGTTCCATTTAGGGAGTTCATCGTCACAGACGATACGTTGTAACTATTCAGCGAATAGCCATGCAATTGCTATCCATGCTTAGAACAGAGCAC
>JAEDIG010000160.1 GCA_016292545.1 Bacteroidaceae bacterium | reverse complement strand
GCAAGCGGCATCAACACCGTATTCCTGCAGACGCGAGTGAGGGGAACCGTCATCTATCCCAGCAACATGGAACCCTGGGACGCGTCGCTCACAGGCACCATCGGCAAGGACCCCGGCTACGACCCTCTGGCCTTTGCCATCGAACAATGCCACCAGCGGCAGATGGAGCTGCATGCCTGGGTGGTGAGCATCCCATGCTTCAAGAACGTGCCTCCCCGCAGTGTGGGCAAGAAAAGCCTGATGCAGTCGCATCCCAAGCTGCTGTGCAAGTATGACGGCACCTATTACATGAACCCCGGCATGCCGGAAACGGCGCGTTATCTGAGCGACCTGTGCCAGGAGATAACCAAGCGATACGACATCGACGGCATCCATCTCGACTATATCCGCTACCCCGACCGGCCAGAGGCATTCCCGGATGCCTCGCTGTTCAGGAAATACGGCAAAGGACGCAAGCGCGACCAATGGAGGCGCGACAACATCACGGCCATTGTGGCTCAGGTGTATGACGGTGTGAAACGGCTGAAACCCTGGGTGCGCATAAGCTGCAGCCCCGTGGGCAAATATAAGGATGTGACACGCTTCTCTGCCAAGGGATGGTCGGCATGGTCCACCGTCTATCAGGATGCGCAAGGATGGCTCAGCCAGGGCATCATGGACATGCTATGCCCCATGATGTATTTCCAGGGCGACCACTTCTATCCCTTTGCCGCCGACTGGCAGGAGAGCTGCAACGGACGCACCGTCGTGCCCGGGTTGGGTGTGTATTTCCTCAGCCCCAAGGAAAAGGACTGGGACCTGGCCGTGGTGCAGCGGCAGATTCATTTCCTACGCAACGAGAAACTGGGCGGACAGGCCTACTTCCGCAGCCGCCATCTCACCGACAACACCAAAGGACTGCTCGACTACCTGCAAGGCGAATTCTATCCCTACCCCGCCCTGATGCCTCCCATGAAATGGCAGGACAGCATACCGCCAGCAAGCCCCGAACTGGTGGACCAGCAGCGGAAAGACGGCATTATGGAGCAGCTGAGGTGGAAGGCCGTGAGCAAGGCAGACACCTACTGCCACTATGCGGTATATGCCGACACGATTGCACCGGTCGACCTCTCCGACCCAAGCCATCTGGTGACGGTGACATCCGACACCGCCTACACCTACAACCTGCTCAGCGCCAAGCTCTACGGCCTTCATCTGGCCATCACGGCCATCGACCGGTTCGGCAACGAGAGCAAACCGCTTCAGGTGGAGCCCAAACTGCAATGATTCAACAAAACACAGATATAAAGCTATGACCAAAATTTCAGACACAATCAAGTACATAGGTACAGACGACCTGGACATAGACCTCTTCGAGAGCCAATACCATGTGCCCGAAGGAATGAGCTACAACAGCTATGTAATCATCGACGACAAGATTGCGGTGATGGACACCGTGGACAACCGGAAGGGAGAGGAATGGAAACGCAACCTGGCCTCTGCACTTGGCGGACGCACACCCGACTATCTGGTGGTACACCACATGGAGCCCGACCACGCCTCGCTCATCGCCGAGGCCATAGGAATGTATGAGGGCCTCACCGTGGTCACCTCTGAAGCTGCTGCCAAGATGCTGGCCAATTTCTTTGAAGGGGTGGACTTCGGCAACCGCGTACACACCGTAAAGGAAGGCGACACGCTGGAACTGGGCCACCACACGCTCCATTTCATTGCCGCCCCCATGGTGCACTGGCCCGAGGTCATCATGAGCTATGACGCACAGGACAAGGTGCTCTTTGCCGCCGACGGTTTCGGCAAATTCGGAGCCCTCTGCAACGAGACGGATGACTGGGCATGCGAAGCACGCCGCTACTACTTCAACATCTGCGGCAAGTATGGTGCCCAGGTGCAGGCCGTGCTCAAGAAGGCTGCCACGCTCGACATCCAAACCATCTGCCCCCTGCATGGTCCCGTGCTCACAGGCGACCTCACGCCTTACCTGAGTCTCTATGACACCTGGAGCCGCTATGAGCCGGAGACCGACGGCATACTGGTGGCATACGCCAGCATCCACGGAGGCACTGCTGCTGCAGCCATCCGTCTGGCCGAGATACTCCGCGAGAAAGGTGCGGGCAAGGTGGTGGTGAGCGACCTGAGCCGCAGTGACATGGCCGAAGTGATAGAGGATGCCTTCCGCTATCCCAAGGTTGTGGTGGCAGCCGCCAGCTACGACGGTGGCGTGTTCCCCGTGATGCACGACTTCCTCTACCACCTGCAAATCAAGAACTACCAGAACCGCACCTTCGGCATCATGGAAAACGGTTCATGGGCTCCCAGCGCAGCACGCGTGATGCGCGAGATGATAGAGCAGATGAAGAACGTGACCATCGTGGAACCCGTAGTCACCATCCGCAGCCGCATGAAGGCTTCCGACATACCTGCCCTGGAGGCACTGGCCGACGCGCTCGTATAAGTAAGAGGGAAAGGTTTTTCTCCTTGCGACAAAGAATGAGGATGTGCCCCAAAAACACATCCTCATTCTTTAAGTAATACGGGAATCATTTATTTAGCCATGATTTTCCGAACGGAGCCATCAGTTTCCCTACCCACCTCGAAATAAAAGCGTCACCCACTGTCGCGCTATGACAGGCGGCCTCCATAACTGGAAAGTATTCGAGGATACGTTATGCTTCATTCGCAAACAAGTTATCACTCCTGTGAGGCACACCCGTCACGACTGCACAAAGGCAATGGCACGGTTCACAAAGTCGAGGAAAGGTTTGGTGTGGCGACATTGGTCGGCCACACGGTCGAGCAATTGGGGCATGAGCAGTTCCTCGTTTGTAATCTGGCGCATAAGGCAGTATACCTTGTATCGCAGCAGGGGTGCATTGGCAGCATCCTCGCTGAATCCCTTGGGCATCCGCTTGAGGGCGAACGACGGTTCCAAATAGAAGCCTGCCTTCCGGGCTTCGGCCAACGCCTGAGGGAACGCATCGCCACAACTCTCTATGTCCTCGCGCAGCACTTTCAGTACAGCCGGCGGACAACAATAATCACCCACAGCCAGAAGGTTGCCACTGTCGGGCAACGACTCCACCCTGGGCGCCACCTGAAAGTAATAGCCACTATAGCCGGACTTTTTTCCACCAGGACAGATGAAACATCCCATGTGTATCTTGTAGGGACGCTTGTCGGTGGTGAAACGCAGGTCGCGATGGATGCGGTAGGTGCAGTCCTTTGCCTCCAGACCGGCCACAGACGGGTCGAAGGAGGCGATGCGACGGATGAGTGCATCCGTGAATGTATTAAAGGTATCGCGGGCCGCCTCATAGCGGTCCCTGTTGCGGGCGAACCAGTCCCGGTCGTTGTGGAGAGACAGGTCGGTCAGGAATTGCAGTATCTCTTTCATTGCTTGTTTTCTTGTTTCGCGGGGCAAAATTACACAGATTTGGTCATATATCCTTGTTTATTGCACGAAAAAAACAGGATGTGCCATAAAAGCATGACCCCGGAAGCAGGCTCGCGCATACTTCCAGGGTCAATCACAACTCAAATCTATCAATATATTATCTCACGACAATCTTCCTGGTATGTCCGTTCTGCATCCTGACCACATGAAGGCCTCGCTGCGAAGCGTCCACACGCTTGCCATCCACGCTGTAGTGGAGCTGCGGCTGCACGCCCTCGCCAGCCATCTCTATGCCAGTGCCGCCCACCACAGTGATGTCCACGCTGGCCTCGGCCAGCGTGCCGTTGGAGTTAATACCGATGGTGACTGTGGCATTGCCCTCAGAGAGGGGCGTAACCACCAGGTCGCCATGCCGGATTTCAGCCTTCAGCACGGATTCGTTGCTCACCGCCTTGACGGTCTTCACAATGGCGGCATCCATATTGTCGGCATCGGTGGCAATGCCCCCCAGCGACACCTCTACGGGAGCATCCGATGACATGCTGACGGCATCGGGATTGGTGACCACAGGCTCTGCATTGTCAGGGAAGACAGGCAGAGAGGGGAACCAGTAGTTCTGTATCATGGGATATTCGGCCAGCTGGTTGCCGTCGGCATCATACTTGCGCACAACGTAGGTGGGGTCGCCGAAGCTTTTGAACAAGCTCACGAAGGCCTCGTCGCCCTCGGGGCTGACACGGAACGAACAGCCGTAAATCTGCCAACCTTCGGGGTCGCCGTTGTAGTCGATGTAGGTGGAGAACTCGTTCTTGTCAATATCGTACTTATATACGGTGTACCAAGCGATAACGAACTTTTCTGAAAAAAAGGATTGAAAAAGAAGAGAGGAGCAAACATGCATTCCTGCTGTTTGCTCCTCTCTCTGAAAAACGGCGGC
>JAEDIG010000159.1 GCA_016292545.1 Bacteroidaceae bacterium | reverse complement strand
CGGAAGGCCAGAGCACCGGTGGGAGCCTCGGCGGCTGCGTTCACAAAGCAGTTGGTGGTGGCGCCGGATGATGCCAGTGTGGAGGCTGTGGTGTAGCAGTTGTAGAGGCTTGTGCTGGCTGCTTCGCCAAACATGCCGCCTGCCTGATCGTGATCGGTTATCACCACAATGTCGCCTGCTGTGAAGCAGTTGTATACGTTGCTGGCGTGGCACTCGCCGCCCATCACACCGGCACGCACGGCTGTGCCGTCATCATACAGGTTGGTGATGTGTGCGTTCACGATACCCAGGTTCTTGATGACAGCCTGGAAGGTGCGGCTGAAGAAGCCGGCCTCGCACTTGTCGATGCCAACAACCGTGAGGTTCTTCACAATGTGGCCCTGTCCGTCGAAGGTGCCTTTGAACTGGATGCTGGGACCACCGAAGTCGCTATACAGGCCGATGGGCGTGAAGTTCTTGATTTCGGCCATGTCGATGTCGGCTGTGAGGGCAGCCTTGATGGTGTTCTTGCCGCTGTTCACCTGCTTGGAGAACCAGAGCAGGTTGTAGGGAGTACCCAGCTGGTATACGCCGTCCACCTCCTCGGCTTCTTCACCGTAGGCGAGCTTGTAGTATACGCTCGACTTCAGGCTCTCCACGCGCTCCTCGGCCTGGGCCTGGGTGAGATCCTCATTGGCATAGTGGCCTTCATATTCGGCATACATGCTTTCAAACTGTTCGCGCAGTTCGGGGTCTTCCGACTGCTCGTAGAGGGCAGCCTGGGCTTCCTCCAGGGTCTGCATCATCTCCAGATAGGCGGCCTTGCAGTCGAATATCTTGTTGAAGAGGTCGCTAATCTTGCCGATGAGGGCATACTTGGCGGCGTTGTCGCTTGCGCTCTCGGCCTCTGTCACGGCCTGTGCCAGTTCGTCCTTCAGCGCGCTGTAGAACGAGGGGGCCTCGGTGTAGGTGACAGAGGGGATGTAGTCGTTGCAGATGTGTGCGGCGGTGGCGGCCATGTTGCCCAGCACCTCGTCGAGTGCTTCGGTGGCCTCGTCCATCGTACCGCAGTAGTAGAGGCGTGCGTTGCCCAGGAAGGTGTCGTACTGGCGGCTGAATGCACCCTTGTTCTGGATGCCCACGGTCAGCTCGCCGTCGGTCACGTTGGCCAGGATGCAGTTGTCATAGTGTCCCATGCCGAAGGCTACGCTCACACCCTTCAGGTCGGAGCATCCCCACAGCTGGGTGCCGTTCTCGTCGAAGGCACCGTTCTCCTCGCTGAACCACTTGTTGTTGGCCCATGTTTCTTCAATTTCCTCGGGCTGGAACAGGCTGGTAAACTTGGTGTGCACATAGTTGGTCATGCCGTTGGCATAGACGTAGCCGATGTAGTTGTATTGTGACTCCATGGTAGACTTCTGCACCTCCAGGTAGCTGTTCATGCGGAACAGGTAGATGCCGTCCTTCAGGCCGGTGATGGTCTGCGACAGGTTGGCCTTCTGGCCCTGTATGAGTCCGATGGCCACGCCCTCGTCCGCCTTGGTGATGCCGGGATAGGAACCCTCGTTGATGTCCCATCCCGTGTTGCCCTGTGTGAAGTCGGCATTCTGCAGCATGCCCGTCACGTTGGCACCAATCAGGTAGCCCTTGCTCACGGCGTCGTTGAGCATCTGCTCCAGGGCGGCAGTCTCCTTGAGCACCTCGATGGTGGTGAGGGTGGGGTTCTCTATAATATAAGGATAAGAACCGTGGGCGTATACGTCGCCCGGGGCAATCTCCGTGTTCAGGTAGTCTTCCAGCAGGTCGCGGTCGGGACCGGCAAACTCTGCATCGTGTGCGTCGATGTATTCGCCCACCTCTCCGGCCTTGGCCTGGTAGGCCTGGTAGGCATTGTAGGAGCTTATGAGGGCATCGCGGATGCCGGCAGCCGCATTGTATGCCTTCAGGAAGGCTTCATAGTCCATCTCCTTCATCTCTTCCAGCTTGGCCATGTATCTCTCGCGCAGGCGCTGGGAGGCAACGGCCTCTTCCCACTGGTCCAGTTCGCCCTGAACCATGGCCTGTACCATTTCCAGGAATTCATCCTCTGTAGTGGCGCTGGCATATACACCATCCTCCACCTTATATACAAAGCCGTGGGTGCTGTCGAAGATGGGGAATTCGTCCTCGCCAAGAGTCTGGAACCATGTACACTGGCTCTTGTCCAGGGTGCCGCCGTTGAGGCTGTAGCACAACTCGCCCGAGGCGGCCTTCTCGCGGCAGTCGTCGCCCCACAGGCAGTTGTTGGCAGCTGCCTGTCCCACGGTGAAGTTGTCTCCCGTGGTCCAGCAGTTCGTGAGGGTGCTGTTGTACGATTCTCCGGCAAAATGGTTGCATTGTGCGTGGGAGGTGCTCACGCTCAGATCGCCTGCGGTGAAGCAGTTGATGATGGTGCTGTTGACCAGCTCGCCGCCCAACACACCGGCACGAATGCCGGCCTCGTTGTTGACGCTTGCGTTCACGATACCCACATTCTTTACGGTGCCGCCGAGGACACGGCTGAACAGTCCTGCTTCCTCGGTATTGCTGACGGTGATGTTCAGGTTGTAGATAATGTGGTACTGACCGTCAAAGGTACCTGCGAAACTGGTTTGTGCGCCGGTGTCGCTATAGAAACCGATGGGTGGGAATTTGGCGATGCCCGACAGGTCGAGGTCGTTCATCAGGCGGATCTTGACAGCGGTCTGGCCTGAGCTGACGAGTCGGCTTATCCAGCGCAGTTCGTCGGGAGTGCGCACCTCATACCATCCGTCCTCGGCAGGCTGCATTTCTCCGGACTGCGAGCCGCAGACAGTGCAGTATCCGTCGTCGTCAAAGTCATGTGGCGGCAGTTCGCCGGCCTCTCCGCTGTTGCTGTAGGCAATGTCGCCAACCGGGCGTCCGCCACAGTCCAGGCTGCCGATGGCGTACACGGTGCCGTGGCTGCTGTCGAGCACGGGATAGGCATCGGTGCCCAGTGTCTGGAAGTAGACGGTTGCAGGCTGGCCTGCGTTCAGCTGGTAGCACAGCTGTCCTGTGGCAGCTATGGCATTGGCCTCCTCGCCTCCATAGCAGTTTGCCAGTGTGGATGAGAGCGGGTCGCCAATCAGGAACTCAAAGGTGGAATAGCAGTTCTTGATGTTGCTGTTGTAGGCCTCGCCCGACAGGCCGCCCCTGTTGTTTCTGGGGTGGTCGGTGGTTACGGTGATGTCGCCTGCGCTGAAGCAGTTGATTACCTGCGCCACTTCCAATTCACCGGCAATCACGCCGGCGCGGATGGCCTTGGTGTTGGTGACGCTGGCATTCACCACGCCCAGATTCTTCAGGACGGCTCCTTGCAGGCGGCTGAAGAGCCCGGCCTCATAATAGTCGTCCATCATCACCTTCAGGTTTTTCACCACATGGCCCTGTCCGTCGAAGGTGCCTTTGTAGGCATGCTGAGGAAGGTTCCATTCTACGTCGGCAAAAAGGCCGATAGGGGTGAAGTTTTCCTCTCCTGCCAGGTCAATGTCGGCAATGAGGCGGCCGTTGATTGTCTGTTGGCCGGAATTGACTCTGTCGGCAAATGCCTTCAGGTCTTGAACCGATGAAATCAGGTAATACCCGTCATCGTCTTGCATCTGGGCTTGCACTTGTGTGGCGCAGAAAGCCATGGATGCCACCAATAGGAGTGATTTGTGTCCCATAGTTTCTTTGTTTTTTTTTTGGTTCTCAAACAGGAGCATTGTTCACTGTACTCCCCAGGGGATTGCTCCTTTTAATCCCCTATGAAGTCCCCCTTGGAGGGGAGGGGGTAAATTACTAAATTCGCGCAAATTTACACTTTTTTTCTAGAGTATGAAGAAAAATCAGGGAAAAAAATGTACTTTTTCCCGATTTTGGAGCAGAATGTTACAATTTGTGCCTCTTGTCTGTAGGGCTTAGTGCCATTTTGGCCCGTTTTTGTTGCCCAGTTGGAAAAAAATTGTTGCCCAGTTGGGAAAATCATTTTCTCCAGTTAGGCGGCATTTCGGGGGTAGATGGAAACCGCCTCTCCGCACGATGGAAAATCCGCTTTCTCGCGGGGGAAAATTTGTTTCCTCGCGTGGTAGCAAAAATTGACATGGAGTGGAGGAACGCAATATAGGGCGGTCCTTCACCTCGATTTCCTTACTGATAGTCCTGCTTTTGCCCCTGTAGGGCGACAGGTTATGTGTGGGGTATGGTAACCCGGGGTGCCATTCCGCTTCGCTCCATTCTGCCCTGGGCTGAGAGCAGTTTGCCCTTCCAGGGCGCGACTTAATCGTTATGGCATTCAGACGGGACCCCCGGAGGCCGCAAATATCGGATAACGCACTGGGCTAGTGGCAGTTTGTTCCTTCGTGGCGCAAGGACACATATCTGCGATATGGAATCATGTCGCGCCCTCCAGGGGCGAGTAGGGGGGAGAGGATGACCAAGCACAACGCCCTGGAAGGGCAAAAGCCATCAGCCCAGGGCAGAATGGAGCGAAGCGG
>JAEDIG010000158.1 GCA_016292545.1 Bacteroidaceae bacterium | reverse complement strand
CACCGGCGCATGGCACTGACCGTGCAGGGCTATCTGGAGCACATATATCCCTTCACCCCTCAGCCATAACCACATGCAACTACGCATCCACAACCTCTGCATGCTAATGATGATACTGGCAGCCGCAACGCCCTCTGCAGCCAAGAACGGCGGCAAGAAGGCATGCTCTGCCCATGACTTTATACAAAGCATCGGTGTGTGTGTCCACGTGCAGCACGGACAGGATCCCGACCTGCTCGCCCCCATGCTCCAATACACGGGCATTCCCAACGTGAGGGATGCCATCGACAAACACTACGACAGCCGCGGCCTGCTCAGGCTGCACCAGCTCAGCGGATGCCGCATCCTGCTGTGTGCCGGCAGCGGAGCCTCGGACGAGGACCTGCCTGCCACCCTTGCCATGGCGCGCCAACTGCACAGGGAGGGTGCCCTGCTGGCCATAGAGGGTCCCAACGAGCCCAACAACTTCGGAGGCGTGCGCTATCAGGGGGAACATGGAGGAGCTGGCCGTTCGTGGCTGCCCGTGGCCCGCTTCCAGCGCGACCTCTACCAGCAGGTGAAAGCCGATGAGGAACTGAAACCGTACCTTGTGATAGGCATCAGCGAGACGGGTGCACAGACAGACAATGTGGGCCTACAGTTCCTCACCATCCCCGACACGGCCCAGTGTCTCATGCCCGCAGGCACCGTCTATGCCGACCGCGCCAATGTGCACAACTATATGTATCATCCTTCATGGAACGGGCTGGCCGACAACCGTGTGTGGATGGCAGCATCGCCCCGGAGCGACTGCCGTGTGGACGGAATCTGGGGAAACCACGGCCGCACATGGCTGAAACACCACCCGGGCTACTCCGAGGAACAGCTGGACAGGCTGCCCCGATGGACCACCGAGACGGGCGTGAGAGTGGGCGACGCAGACGGGCTGGTGACAGAGCGCATCCAGGCCTGCCACTACCTGAATGTGTTTCTTGCACAATTCAGCCGCGGATGGGAGCGCACCTTCATCTATGAGCTGACCGACGACGGGGACGGCACATTCGGCTTCTATCACGCCGACTACCGCACGCCCCGGCTGGCCGCCCACTGGATGCACCGCTTCACCGGCATCCTGCGCGACGAGAAGCCTCATTCCTCGCGCAAACGGCTGGCATACACCCACACGGGCAGTTCCTGCATCCACGACCTGCTGCTGCAGAAAGCCGACGGTTCGCTGTGGCTCATCCTGTGGGGCGAAAGGGCGGAAGGCGAAGAGCTGGTGACCCTGACGCTGGACGGGAAGCGGAAAATAGAGGTGTATGACCCCACAGTGGACACCAAGCCCCAGAGAACGTTGCAAGGGAAAAGCCTGGACCTGAAGATGGCCGACACGCCCCTCATCCTGAAACTGGAAAAATAATCCCACAAACCTGAATCATGGCAAACAACAAGGACAAGACAGTTTACGTGTGTGACTACTGCGGGCAGGAAAGCCTGCGATGGGTGGGCAAATGCCCCTCGTGCGGCAGATGGAACACCATGAAAGAAATGACGATAAAGGCCGAAAGCCCCTCATCGGCCATCAGCCAAAGCGCACTGAAGGCAGCCGGCAGCAGCCACCAAGGGAAGGTGCGCCCCATGAGGATGCACGAGATTCAGGCCGATGCCGAACCGCGCATGGACATGGGCGACCAGGAGCTGAACCGTGTGCTGGGAGGAGGACTGGTGCAGGGAAGCCTGGTGCTGCTGGGAGGCGAGCCCGGCATAGGCAAGAGCACGCTCATCCTGCAAACCGTGTTGCGGCTGAAGGGGAAAAGAATCCTCTATGTGAGCGGAGAGGAAAGCGCACGGCAGATAAAGATAAGGGCCCAGCGGCTGGGCGACTGCTCCACGGACAACGAACTGCTCATCCTGTGCGAGACCTGCCTGGAGGAAATCTTTGACCGCATAGAAGAGACACACCCCGACCTGGTGGTCATCGACTCCATACAGACCATACAGACACAGACCGTGGAATCCTCGCCTGGAAGCCTCACACAGATAAGGGAATGCGCGGCCAGCCTGCTCAAGTATGCCAAGAACGGAGGCGTGAGCACCATCCTCATCGGCCACATCAACAAGGAGGGAACCCTGGCCGGCCCCAAGGTGCTGGAACACATTGTGGACACGGTGTTGCAGTTTGAGGGCGACCAGCACTATCTCTACCGCATCCTGCGCAGCATCAAGAACCGATTTGGCAGCACCAGCGAACTGGGCATCTATGAAATGCGGCCGGGCGGCCTGCGGCAGGTGGCCAATCCCAGCGAACTGCTGCTCTCCGACAACCGCGAGGGGCTGAGCGGCATTGCCATAGCCGGAGCCATAGAAGGCGTGCGTCCCTTCATCATCGAAACACAGGCTCTGGTGAGCACAGCTGCCTACGGCACTGCCCAACGCAGCACCACGGGATTCGACAGCCGGCGGCTGAACATGCTGCTGGCCGTGCTGGAGAAGCGCGTGGGGTTCAAGCTGGCAGCCAAGGACGTGTTCCTGAACATTGCCGGAGGCCTGCGTGTCACCGACCCTGCCATCGACCTGAGTGTGATTGCAGCGGTGCTCAGCAGCAACGGCGACATGCCCATCGACATAGACACCTGCATGGCAGGAGAAGTGGGGCTGAGCGGAGAGATAAGGCCTGTGTCGCGCATTGAGCAGCGCATAGCGGAAGCCCAGAAGCTGGGATTCAGGCGCATTCTCGTGCCTGCCGCAAACCTTTCGGGAAACTTTTCCAAAGCCGGCTACAGCATAGAGCTGGTGCCTGTGAGGAGAGTGGTGGAAGCCGTAAGGGAACTGTTCGGATAGGCCTCCCCCCAGCTAAGCGTTCATCATCTCCCTGGCCAGCGCCTCGGCACACCGTTCGCCATCCACGCCCGCACTCACAATGCCGCCTGCATAGCCTGCGCCCTCGCCACAGGGGAAGAGCCCCCTGAGCTGCACATGCTGCAGGGTGTCGCTGTGGCGAAGGATTCGCACAGGACTGCTGGTGCGCGTTTCCACGGCAATCACCGTGGCCTCCTGTGTGAGGAAGCCGTGCTTCTGTCTGCCCCACACCTTGAATGCCTCGCGCAAACGCATGGACACAAAAGGCGGCAGCCAGAAATGGACAGGGCTGGCAATGAGTCCGGGGGCGTATGAAGAAGCATTCAAGTCGGCGCTGAGGTGTCCGTTCACAAAGTCGGTCATGCGCTGTGCCGGAGCCGTCTGGCTGCGCATTCCCTGCAGCCAGCAGTCCTTTTCCATCTGCTCCTGATAGTACATCACGCGCAGGGGGTCGCCATTGTCTCCTTCCACATCCTCGGGCCTCAGCTCCACCACCATTCCGCTGTTGCTCCATCGTCCGCCGCGGTGGCTGGGGCTCATGCCGTTCACCACTATCTGCTCCGGCCCGCTGGCCGCAGGCACCACAAAACCTCCAGGGCACATGCAGAAGCTGTACACGCCCCTTCCCTCCACCTGCTGCACCATGGAATACTCGGCTGCAGGAAGCCACCGGCCACGTCCGTCGCGGCTGTGATACTGGATGCAGTCTATCAGATGGGCCGGATGCTCCAGCCTTACGCCCACGGCTATTCCCTTCGCCTCAATGGCAAAGCCGCTCTCATGGAACATCCGGTACACATCGCGTGCCGAATGGCCTGTGGCCAGTATCACAGGTCCCAGGAATTCCAGTTCCTCACCGCTCTGCAGGCGCCGGCACACCACGCCCTTCACCTCACCGCCAGCCACCACCAGCCTTTCCATGCGTGTGGCGAAATGCACCTCTCCCCCACAGTTGAGGATGGTGTGGCGCATGTTCTCAATCACCCTCGGCAGGCAGTCGGTGCCGATGTGCGGATGCGCGTCGGAAAGGATGGAAGGCGAAGCACCATGCTGCACAAACACGTGGAGAATCTTCTGCCCGTCGCCCCTTTTCTTGCTGCGCGTATACAGCTTGCCGTCGCTGTAGGCTCCTGCCCCACCCTCCCCGAAGGCATAGTTGCTCTCGCTGTCCACAGCCTGCTCCGTGCGGATGCGGGCCAGGTCCTTCTTGCGGGTGCGCACGTCTTTTCCCCGCTCCACCACTATGGGCCTTATGCCCAGCTCTATCAGCCTCAGGGCGGCAAACAGTCCTCCCGGTCCTGCACCCACCACCACGGCCTGCGGTCCCTGTTCCACATTGCGGTAGCGGGTGGGCACGTAGGGCAGCACATCGGGCTGCTCGCCCACATACACCTCGGCAGACACGTTCACAAACACATTGCGCTGGCGCGCGTCGATGCTCCTGCGCGTCACCCTCACGGCAGTGGCCTTTATGCCCTGTTCGCGTTTCAGGAAGGCCGCTATGGAGGCCTCGTCGTAAGCGTCTTTCGGAGTAAGGCGCAGGTTTATCTCTTGTTTCATCTTTTCCTAGAATCTTGATTGTTCGTTAAATAAAGGTATGCTTCCCATGGGGATGCAAATTTGCTGCAAAAGTATACATTATCTGGCGATAATCCCCACTGGCAGACATTTTTTTTACAAGACAGACAATAAATTGTGGGCAATCGGTGTATTTTTTGGATTTTTATTAGTAATTTTG
>JAEDIG010000029.1 GCA_016292545.1 Bacteroidaceae bacterium | reverse complement strand
GGTGATACACATTTAATTGTTATAAAATGTGTCTACCTATATCAGTACAAGACAGTGCAAAATACCCCAAAAAAAAGTATGTCAACATAAATGGCAATGTATCTAAAGATAAATGGCAAAGTATGTTTAGATACTTGGCAAAGTATGTCAAGACCCTTTTTTCGGGCTTTTTTGACTGTCCTACCATCTCAATTCCACAGCTGCCGGGTATAGGCGGCGAGGGTCGCCATAGACAAGGGCGGAGTGGGCGAGGTTGTCGGTGGAAAGGCGGAGCTTGGATTTGTGGAGCGTCTGGCCGTTGACACGCACGATGACGGGATGTTGCAGCTCCACCAGATGCTCATCCAGGAAAAGTGTGATGTGGCCATGTTGGGCTGACGCATAGGAGCGGTTGAATTTCAGCTGGATGCCGTAGACGGGGTCTGTCTCGGTGCAGGTGTAGCTCACATCCTCCACTGTTATATCCACCTCGTTGCCCTCAATCTTCACTTCATAGCGGGTGCGAAGCTGGGAGTGGGGGCGCTGATGCACCCAAAGGTTGTAGAAACCATTGCGGTGGCGGCCGTCCATCTCATAGTCTTCCCAGATGAAACGGGTGGGCCATGGATTTCGCTTGAACTGAAGCAACCATGGGGTGGTGGGGGAATAGTCTATGTGGTGGCCCTGGCCGGGAATCAGTTCCACATTGTGGCGGTATTTGCCTGGAACAAGCCGTTCAAGGCTGTCGAGGGCTTCGCGTACATAGCGCGTGAGCTTGTTGCGGTAGAAACCGTGGTCCTCGTTGCCGGTGCGCAGGCTGAAACCGATATTGCCCACGTTTTCTGCCGGTGCGTTCATGAGCGGCTCCCCACCTGCCATGGGGCCTGCAGCTGCCAGATAGTCGGCGTAGAAGGAGGCAAGGCGCTGTGAACCGTAGCCGCCCTCTGAGATGCCAAACAGGTAGAGGCGGTCGGGGTCAATGTCGGTGCGCAGCAGTGCCTGTCGGAGCAATTGTTCCCAAGCGTATTGCTTGCTGCGGTGCCACCACCTGTACCATCCTTCCTCGTTGGGAATCTGAGGGATGAAATATATGGAGGGTGCATCCTTGAACATGCCTGCCAGCTTCAGCCCCGTTGACCATTCGTGCTCCTTTGGGCCGGAGCCGTGGAGATAGAGGAATAACGGATAGCCGGCCTCGGGCTTCTGGCCTTTTGCCCCGAAATAGTACGGCATGACGGCATGGGGTTCAAGCTCGACCGGCAGGTTCCATGCGTGCGGATTGGCCTGCAGGAGTGAATCCGGTTCAGCAAGGAGGGTGGGAGAGGGGCAGTCGGCATTCGCCTGGCACCAGGCCGTCCACACGCTTTCGCGCTGTGCCTTCAGCTTTTTCTCAGAGAACGATTTGCCGGGAGCTGCCGCAGTGGTGTCCCCCTGTAGGTTCTTTACAAAATATGTGTATATGCCGTTGTGACGCTGGGCCTTCAGCGTACATGCCATGAATGTGGCAAGGAATAAGATGAGGGTTTTCATGTGTGTGTATTATGAATCCGGTTTTTCCAGATAGCTGATGGGAAGCTCCACCCGCGCACTTCCCAGTATGTTGATGCAGATGGCAAAGGTGGTCTTTCCCTCTCCGTCGTGGAGCATGTAGCCCTTGAGGCCTTTCAGCGGGCCGGTGCCGACTTTCACCATGTCGCCTTGCTTGAGTGTTGAGGGGTTGATGGTGACGGGCATTTCGGTTTGCTCCACCATCCTGCGGAAATCGTCCATCTGCTGGTCTGTGATGTAGGCGAACGGAACGATGCGGGACTGGTCCACGGTCCGTGCATGGTCCTTGATGAAACCCTTGACAAAGGAGGCGTATTTGCTGATGAGATACCTGGTGGATTCCGTGCAGCGGATGAACAGATAGCTGGGACATAGCACCCTGTCCACCATTTTCTTCCTCCCGTTCTTCCACAGGTGCTTCTCCCTTTGCGTGGGCACATAGGTTTCCACACTTTCTGTCTCAGGGGTGAGTTCGCTGAGCAACGGCTTCACTTTCTGTGCACAGGCCTTCTCCGTGTTGTGCATCACCATTGCCACAAACCATCTCTGGGGCTCCTCTTCTTCGGCTTTTGGTACGCCTCCGGCAACAGCAAGCGACATTGCACTTGCCGGATTGGATGAAAGAATGGATGGGTCTGCTTCCATTTTCAGTTTTACCTAGTGAGTGCAAAGTTACTGATTAATTTTGATATAATGCCTATTGAGCAGAAGAAAAAAGCAATCCGAAGTCTTTTATTGCAATGTTTTGCAGAAAAAGGCGGTGGAAATGCGGATTGCCTCCGTGAACTGGGGATATAATCCATGGTCGGCCCCCTTGAGGAGATGGAGCTCGCTTTTCTTCCATGTGGAATGGTAACGCTCGCTGTAGGAGTAGGGTGCGATGCGGTCGCCTGTGCCATGAATCAGGCAGGCGCGCCCCTTGTATCGGGCTGCAGTTTCATAGATGGGCAGCGAGAATGCAGTGAGGATATAGTTGCGCCCCAGGTTGCGGTTGCCGATGGTGACAAAGGGAGGCGGATCGAGCGGATTGTAGGGCACACCAAAAGTGTTGCCTCGTATGGCATCCTCGCGCAGTACGGCTGCGGGTGCAAACAGTGTCACTGCGGCTACAGCCTTGCTCCCCAGTTCTCCGGCCAGCATGGAGGCCACCACCCCGCCTTGCGAATGGCCTGCCAGTCCGATTTTTCCTGTTGAGGGAAGTTCTTTCAGGTAGTTGTAGACGCAGCGGGCATCCTCTATTTCATTGGGGACGGTCATTTCCTCTGTGGCACCCTCGCTTTCGCCATGTGAATTGAAGTCGAAGCGGATGCTTCCGATGCCTTTTTCCTGCAGGCTGTCGGCCAGGATGGAAAGCATCTGGGCTTCTTTGTTGCCGCCATAGCCGTGCATCAGGATTACCATGGGTACCTTTTTCCCTGATGCCTCAGGCATTTGCATGATGGCGGACAGGCGCCCTTTGGCACCGTTTATCCACAGGCGTGTGCCTTTTTCTGCCTGACCGAATGTGGCGGCCGTGCAGATGATGGCGAGCAGGGTGAGGATAAGCTTTTTCATTACCGTTGTAGTTATTCGTTTAACAAGAGGGATTCGCCCTCGTGGTTGGCCACTCGCAGCTTGCCATCGGCCAGCACCCAGGCAGGACCGAACAGCTCTTCGCGGGTGCCCTGTTTCAGGACGTAGCTTCCGTCGGGCAGGGCATAGAAATGATGCCCCATGCTGTCGCGCAGGCCGATGTCTTCGAGTATCCGTTTACCGTCGAGCACGCCGTTGCGCAATATCTGGAAGTGGGGGATTATCTGTATGTCGGTGAGTCCCAGTCCTGGCATAAACCTGTGGAAGAAGGGATTGAGTGTTTCGCCTTCCAGTTCGGGCATTGCATAGACATTGGTGGCGCAGTTCATGCTGCCCGCACTGATGCCCATCACCGTCCCTTCCCATCGGGCGAGCATCTCTTTGAGCCCTATTCGCTGGAAGAAGGTGTTCTGGGTGGGCACATGGCCTCCTCCCAGGATGATGAAATTGGCCTTCTGCACCAGCGATTCCGCCTCATGGGCGGTGCCGCTGTGCAGAAGGTTGTATGACAGAAAGTTCACACCGGCCTCGGCCAGTGTCTCTTTCATGCTGATTGCTGCATATTCCGTCATGGCCATGTCGTCGGGCGAACTGGCTATGAAGAGCCCATGGGCAGGACGCGGCACAACGCGCAACAGGCGTTCCGCAAACCCGTGGGCAGGGTTCACGTCGGCATGTCCTTCGAGGCAAGGGCTGCTGGTGAGCAGCAATGTGATGCGTTTCATGATGGGTTCTCCAGTACCTTTTGCATGAAGTAGGCCAGCTGACGGCGCCACCAGCACCAGTCGTGGTCCACATCGTATCCCCAGTAGTCGAACCATGCGGGCACATGCTTGGAGCAAAGGATCTCATCGAGGTGGCGTGTGCTGTCGAGCAGCTCGTCCTCCCATCGGCCCTGACCCACGCACACGATGATGCGGCGCTGGCGGTAGAGCTTCATCCAGGGATGATCCTCCGGCATGTTGGCCAGGAAATCCTCGGGCGAGTTGGCGTAGGTGAGTTCGTCGTGGTAGTTGCCGAAGCCGTATGCGGCATGATAGAGGCCGCTCAATGCTATCAGCGTGTCGAACACATCGGGGCGGCGGAAGAAGAAGTTTCCTGCATGGAAGCCTCCCATGCTGCACCCCGTCACGATAAAGGTCTCTTCCGGCGTGCGCTGGAGCGAGGGAAGCAGTTCGTCCATGATGTAGTTGAACCACTTTTCGTGCAGTTCAATGCGCGAGCGGCAGTCGCCGCCCCTGTTCGACCATGTCTCGCCGTCGATGCCGTCCACACAGATTACATGAATCTGGCCACGTTCAATCCACGGGGCAAGCACATCGATCATGCCAAAGTTCTCATAGTCATAGAACCGGCCGTCCTGACTGGGGAACACGAGCACACCACGTCCTTCTGTGCCGTAGGTCTTGTATTCCATGTCGCGGTTGAGCGACTTGCTGAATTTCTTTTGATAGTTTATTTCCATTTGTCAATCGTTTTTATTGCACACGGTTGCACACGTCGAAGAGGAAGGCATCCCTCTCTTCTAATGTCTTGAACCGTGCGATGTAACTCTGGTTGCCCATGGCTCCGCTCAGCGCATCGGGGATGCGCTCCCACATCTTCAGGGCGTAGGCATACTTGTCCATCAGTGCCTCGTGTGAGAGGTGGTACTGCACGTTGTCGCGCCGTCCGGCAAACACGCAGTAGTAGTCGTCATGCGGGTCGGGCATCACGCGGCGGTCGAAGACAATCATGTCGGCCCACAGCTTGTATACGTCCACATTGTGGGCATAGTTAATCATGTCGGGAGTGAAACCGCCACCCGGACGCATGTTCACTTCCAGCGCCACAAAGTCGCCCACTTCGCCCAGTCCCTTGTGGGGACGTTCCAGACGGAAGAACTCCAGATGGACAAAACGGCTGGTTATGCCAAATGCCTTCACCGTGCGGCGGCCCCAGAAACGCAGGTTCTCGTTCATTACAGGCTCCACGTAGTAGGTGCTGTCGAGGTTATAGGTGACGATGTCCGAGATGCTGGGCGGACACACGCACATGCTTTCGAACAGCGGGTCGCCCTTGCTGTTGATGATGGCGTCGTAGGTGCAGATGTCGCCTGTCACAAACTCCTCCACCACGTAGTCGTTTATCTGGGGTGTGTTGGCAAACAGCCGCCACAGGTCCTGCTCGTCGTTGATTTTCATGGCACCTCCGGCACCCACGCCCACATCGGGCTTGGCAAACAGCGGGTATCCTGCCTCTGAGGCGAAATGGCGCACGGCCTCCAGGCCCTCGGATGCCTTTATCTGGCGTGCCGTGCGGATGCCGCCCTGGGCATAGTATTTCTTCATCTCGGACTTTTCCTTGATGCTTTCAATGTGGTCGCTCTTGATGCCCGTGCACACGTTGAAGTCGGTGCGCAGTCTTGCATCCTGCTGCAGCCAGTATTCATTGTTGCTCTCTATCCAGTCGATACGTCCGTAGTGGTGGGCATAGTACGCCACGGCCTTGTACATCTGATTGTAATCTTCCATGTTGTCCACATGGTAATACTCTGTCAGCACCTCACGCAATTGGGGTAGCAACTCATCGTAGGCGGCATCGCCTATACCCAGCACATTGGCACCGTCCTTCTTCAGATGGGCGCAGAACTGCCAATAGTTGGTCGGGAAGTTGGGGGAGATAAATATAAAGTTCATATATCGGTTGGATTGAAAGTTGATGATGTGCTACTTTTGGCTTCCCACGTATGTCTCGAGCAGTTTTGCCTGCTCGTCGGGCATAATCCACAGTTGCCTTACCGAGGCCGGCACAACGATGGCCTCGCCTTTGTGGAGGAAGATGCCGCGTCCCTTGTCGGGATAGATGAAGGAGCAGCCCTCCAGCGACATGTAGATGTGGAACGATTCTTCCTCATATTCCCTGTGGAAGGGCATGGTAATCTTTATTTCGTTGGTTACGAAATAGGGACAGCACACCAGCGGCGTGAGCTGGTCCCTGTGTTCCGTGTAGTGTACCTTGGGGTCGGTGGTGATGTCGTTGAAGTCGATGGCGTCCAGTGCCAGCTCGGTGTGGAGCTGCCGCAGGTTGCCCTCTCTGTCCTTGCGCATATAGTCATAGATGCGGTAGGTGACATCGCTTGTCTGCTGTATTTCGGCTATTTCCATGCCTGCGCCTATGCCGTGCACCCTTCCTGCGGGAATGTAGAAGCAGTCGCCGGGCATCACGCTGGCCTTGCACAGGTCGTTTTCAATGCTGCCGTCGGCCACCTTGTGTGCATAGTCCTTCACATCCATCCGCTGCTTGAAGCCTGCAATGAGCTGGCTTCCGCGGTCGGCTTCCATCACGTACCACATCTCGTTCTTTCCCATTTTCCCGTGTCGTGCCTTGCTCAGTTCGTCGCCCGGATGCACCTGGATGGACAGGTCCTGGCGTGCGTCGATAAACTTGATGAGCAGTGGAAAGTCCTTGCCGGTGCGTGCCAGCACGGGCTCGCCCAGAAACTCCTTTCCGTAGCGTTCCACCACCTCGGGCAGTGTCATGCCCCGGTCCTCACCGTTGATTACAACCGACTCCGACCCTTTTACGGCTGACACGACCCATGTCTCCGATCCCCAGAGCGTGGGCTTGTAGATGGGATTGAATTTTAGTATGTCCATGATGCTCCTGATATGTTTTGTTGTAATATATTATCTTCTTGCCTTTGCGGCCTTGGCGCAGCGGTTCTTTCTTGCGCGGTAGACAATGCGTGCCAGCCTTATCTCCTCTGCGTTGTACACGTCGCCATATTCCTCCAGTGCCGTTTCCAGCGCGTCGGTCTTGGCATTCTCGAAATATTCTGCCAGCTCCTGCACACAGTTCTCGCCCAGCACCTCGTCGGTGAAATAGGTGATGTCGATGTTCTTGTGGGCATCCACCATGTCCTCCAGGTCGTCGAGCACATCCTCCAGGTCTATGCCCTCGCTCTCGGCGTAGTCGTCGAGCGCAATCTTCCGGTCGATGGCCTGAATGAGTTTTATCTGCCGTTTGGTGTGCGGCGATGCCTGCAGGTTCTTCAGGCCCTGCTGGTTCTCTTTCAGGGTGCTCGTCACCAGTTCCTCCAGATTGTCGTCTGTAGATGCGGCGCTGTATTCTTCCTCGTCGCTGACGGTGAACGTTGAGGGTGACTTCAGGAATTTCTTTCCTGCCGGTGTGATGCTTATCTGCTGGGTGCGCACACCCTTTACCTTAATGTATCCGACTTCTGCGGCGGCATCCAGAATGATGTTCCAGAATTCTTCGTCGTGCTCCTCGCCGGTGCCGAAGGCTTCCGTTTCATCGAGGTGCTGCTCCACAATCTCCTTACTCTCCTTGCCTGTCAGCAGGTCAATCAGTAATGTCTTGGCCATTGATGTTTTCACCTCAATCAATGCCTTCAGGATGGTCAAAAGTGACATCTTTGCGTCCATATATTTTCCTCTATATAGTGTAATACCTAAATTTGCGGGTGCAAATATAGAGCAAATTGACAGAGCGGCAAAGGAATTGGGCAGTTTTTTTTGTTTGTCGGTGATATTCCTTGTTCAGTCGTCGAGGAAGGGTTTCACGATTTCCTCGGTGCGTGTCCACAACTCGTTCATCTTGGGATGGTGTATGTATTTGTTGCTCAGGCGTATAATCTTCCCGGAACGGTTGAATGTGCCGGTTTGCCCTTCTTTGTCCTTGTTGAGCAGCAGTTGGATGGCTGTGTCGGCTCCTTGCTGCGGAGTGCGTATGAACGGACGGAACACGAGGTCGGTGATGGGGTCGAAGAACATTTGCATGGTAATCATGTTTGTGCTCACGACACCCGGGTCGGCAGCATTCACGGTGATGCCCCTCTCCTTGACACGGCGGGCCAGATCGAGCGTGAAGAGGGTGATGGCCAGTTTCGTGTTGCTGTATATGGGGATGCGCCAAAAGGAGCCCTTGCGTCCTTTCTCAAAGAATTCGGGGAAGTCCAGATGCCCCAGACAATATACACAGGAGGCCATGTTCACGATGCGTGCGCCGGCATCCATCATGGGCAGGAGCAGCCGGGTGAGGAGGTAGGGCCCCACGTAGTTTACGCTTACGGTCCTTTCCAGTCCGTCCACCGTGATGTGCCTTCCTGTTTCCATTGTACCGGCGTTGTTCATCAGCAGCTGAATGGAGGATGTCTTTTCCTTCACCTCCCTTACGAAGGCGGCCACGGTCGACAGGTTGGCCAGGTCGATGCCCAGCACCTCGATGTGCTCGTTGCCCGTTGTTTTTTTCAGTTCTTCGCATTTGGGCTCGGCCAGTTTGGGGCTGTAGCATGCCATGATTACATGATAGCCGGCCTGTGCCACTGCACGTGTCTCCTCAAATCCCATGCCGCTGTCGGCACCCGTTATGATTGCAGTTTTCATTTGTTCTGTTCTTTTTCTATCCTTTCAATTTCCTTGACGATGGCCTTTGGCAGTTCCTCGCACAGGTGCTTGTGGCATGCCATCTCGCGGCTGTACATGCGGGCGATGCAGTAGTTGCTGTGGCCGCAGGTGCAGCGGTGGTGCGGATCTTTCTTCAGCTGGTTCACGAAATCCCTTTCGTTGAGCAGGCTTCTGGCCATCTGCACGGCTTCGAATCCATGGGAGAGCACTTCGTTTATCTTGTCGCCTGCCACCAGACCGCCCACATAGATGAACTTCATGTCGGGCAGCGCATTCTTGAAGGCCAGCGCATCTTCCAGGAAATAGGCTTCCGAATAGTCGACGGTGGGCACCATCATCTTTCCGAATGCCCTGACACCATATTTCAGCCATGCCTTGTCCATGTAGTGTGTCATGGTGTAGATGGGCATCTCGCCGCGCATCACATACATGGGCGTGGCGCTCACCAGTCCTCCGCTCAGCACGATGGCATGCACGCCCAGCGACTGCAGCCTTTGGGCAATCTGGATGCTTTCGTCCATGGTCGTGCCGGGATGTTTCAGTCCGTCGCGCATGTTCATCTTCACGATGACGGCCATGTCGTTGCCGGCAGCCTTCATCACCTCCTCCACACACATGGTCATGAAGCGCATGCGGTTTTCCAGCGAGCCTCCGTATTCATCGTGGCGGTGGTTGAAATAGGTGTTCAGGAACTGGTCGATGAGATAGCCGTGGCCGCAGTGGATTTCCACACTGTCGAAGCCTGCCTCGCGTGCCAGGTTCACGGCATCGCCGAATTTCTTGGCCAGAGGGGGCAGCTCCTCTCTTCTGAGTCCGCGCACGATGGTGGGGGAGTAGAGGTTGAAGCCTGTGCATGCGCCCACAGGGATGCAGCCGCAAATCTCCTTGTGGCTCATGTTTCCGCAGTGGCCCAGCTGGATGCCTGCTGCGGCTCCTTCGGCATGTATGCCGTCGGTGAGTTCCCGCAGTCCCGGCAGTATGTCCTTGCACATCACCAGCTGGCGGTCGAAGCTGAGCCCGCTTTCCGTCACGGCGGCGTATGCCACGGTGGTCATGCCCACGCCTCCGCGAGCCACATCGGTGTGGTAGTCGTAGAGCATCTGGCTGGGTTGGTGGCCGGGGCACATGCTTTCGAAGGCTGCGCTTCGGATGGTCCTGTTCCTAAGGGTGAGTGGCCCTATGTGGGCCTCTTCAAAAATCTTGTTCTGCATTGTTCATTAATATATATATGGTATGATGCGCTTCCGTCCGGCCAGTGCATCCTCACCAAATTCTTCCTTGTATTTCTTGTAGATGGCATGCGCTCTGGGCACCAGATTGGCGGCTGTCCACCACACGAACATCCATCCTGCGGCATTGCCCAGAAGCAGGGCGTATCCCACCCATTCCACCAGCTCGCCCAGATAGTTGGCGCTTGTCACATAGCGGTACATGCAGCCTTGGGGCAGATAGTGGCGTGTGTCGCCTGGCTTGCGCAGGTGGCGGATGATGCTGTCCGACTTGATGTGGAGCCATGCGCCTGCCACAAACAATGCTATGCCTGCCCATGTGGCGGGCCTTAGGGCATAGTCGGCCACATGGGCATATTCCTCGCGGGGGAACAGGAAAATGCTGCTTCCCAGCAGGAGGCTGTTCATGAGGTTGAAGGCCATGCCCATGGCGATGATGCAGAGCGGCATGCGGCTCTTCCCCTTCAGCAGGAGGGGGAAGATGAACGTGCGGTAGACATAGTGTGCCGTGTAGAGCAGGGCGAATATGGCGGGCCACAGGCGGGTTTCTCCTGTCGTGGCCCACAGGTATGCCATGGGAATCAGTGCGGGGCATTCCATCAGTAGCCATCCCCACTTGTTGCCGATGCTCCATCCCCACTTGTCGCTCCTGAACTTTCCGTAGCCTGCATTCACGAAATAGAGGCATACGAACACCACAAACCCCAATAGGGCCATGTAGTTGAGCAGCATCTGATAGGTATCTTCCAATAGTGTCATGACCGTGGCGTTAGGGTTTTACGGGACTTATCCAGAGGCTGTAGCCGATTTCTCCGTTTGGCATCTCATACTGGGGCAGAGGGCCGGGTCCGCAGCTGGCATTGCCCAGACCGCGCATGGCGGCATCCAGATGGAGCACCACTTCGTTGCGCTTCACCTTGGGCAACTCATGGTTGAACCGTGTGCGCCAGAGGTCCTCGTCGGTGTAGTGCTGTGCGCTGAAGAGGAAACGGTTGCCTGTGGCCGTGATGCGAAGACCGCGTCCGTCGCTGCCCGTGAGCTGCAGCCAGCGCACATCGGTGCGTCCGCCCATGCTCTGAGGCTTGGCGTATGGTTCGGCCATGTCGGTGACCGTGGTCCTGTAGGTGCCCACAAAGGCGGCATCGTGGCGGTCGGGATAGTTCTCAATGGGACCTCTGCCCAGCCATTCCACCTGCTCCAGTTCCTTTGACAGCAATGTTTCGAATCCCAGGCGTGCAAAGTCGCGGTTCTGGCTGTTGTCGAATACGGCATGTATTTCCATGGTGCCGTCGCCCATCACCTCGGTAATCAGCGTCAGGGGCACGATGCTCTTTCCCTGTTTCACTTCCAGCTGGGCCTTCACTGTGGCCTTCTGCTTGTTCTCGTCCATGACGTAGCTGTATTCCTTGGTCGTCACCTCGGGTTTGGCGTTGGCATTGCGGCGGTCGTTGCTGATGCTGCGGAAACCGTTGAACTGCATCTCCCGGCTCACCATCTCCCGGCCGTCATACTGTATGCTTGTCACAAGGCCGCTCTTGTTCAGGCCGATGCTCCATCCCTTGCCGCTCAGTGTTACACCGTTGGCAGTTTCTTTCCCTTCCATGGTGGGCAGGCTGGATGTGCCCATGTCGGCGCGTTGGCGGTAGAGGCTGCGCACATCGAAATTGTCGGCCATCTCCAGCTGCTCCTCAGCCACTACGTGTCCTGCCTCTGCCCATGTGGTGGCGTTCTTCAGCCGCAGCTGTACGTTCAGATGGTGCCATCCGTCGGTGGTGGGTGTCTTCACGGGGAGTGTCAGTTCCTTTGTCTCGCCGGGAGCAATGCTGGGCAGTTGCATGGTGCCCTGTTCCTGCACCTTTCCGTCGGTGGTGAGCTGGTAGGTGAGCTCAAACTCGTTGAGGTCGGTGAAGCAGTAGCGGTTGTGGAGCGTAATCGTGTTCTCGCCCTTGCGTTTCAAGGTCACGTATTGGTACACCTTCTTCACCTGCTCCAGCTTGGGTGTCACCTCGCGGTAGCCGGTCACAATGCCGTTGCAGCAGAAGTCTGCATCGTTGGGATGGTCGTTGAATCCGCCGCCATAATACAGGTGGTGGTCATCTTCGCCATATTTGCAAAGGCTCTGGTCCACCCAGTCCCAGATGCATCCGCCAATCATTCGCTGGCTTTCAAACTCGATGTAGTCCCAGTATTCCTGAAGGTTGCCGATGGAGTTGCCCATGGCGTGGGCGTATTCGCACAGGAAGAAGGGTCTTCCCTGCTGGCTTTCGTCCTTGTCCTGCTGTATCATGCTGGGTACACTGGGGTACATGCGGCTGTCCATGTCGGCTGCATTGTTCATCCCCTCGTAGTGGACAAAGCGTCCGTCCAGCGCGGCTATGGCCTTGCGTCCTTCCACAAAGTTGTCGCCGCCGCCACACTCGTTGCCCATGCTCCAGAAGATTACGCAGGGATGGTTCCTGTCGCGCAGCACCATGCGCTCCATTCGATCGATGAAGGCACCGCGCCAGTTGGGGTTGCGGCTGAGCGAGTGGTTGCCGTGGCATTCCACATCGGCCTCGTCCATCACATAGATGCCGTAGTAGTCGCAGAGGGCATACATGCGCGGGTCGTTGGGATAGTGGCTTGTGCGTAGGGTGTTCAGGTTGTAGCGCTTGAACAGCAGCACGTCTTCCATCATGCTCTCCAGGGGCACGGCTTTGCCATAGATGGGATGGGTGTCGTGGCGGTTGGCGCCCTTGAACAGTACACGCTGGTTGTTCACATAGATGCGTCCTCCCTTGTTCTCTATCTTGCGCAGGCCGTATTTCAGCGTGCTCACCTCGTCGTCGAGCGACACGTTGATGGTATACAGGTTGGGCTTCTCGGCACTCCACAGTTCGGGGGTGCTCACGTGCAGCTTGGCCACAGCCTCGCCACTCTTCTTGGCGCCAAGGGCGGGCAGTTCCACAGATGCTTCTGCCACCACGCCACGGCTGTCGAGCAGTTTCACGATGGCGGTCTTGGGCAGTGTCTTCTTGCCCGTGTTCTCCACGTCGAGTTTCACTTCCACATCGGCTTGCGTGAGGGCGTTGTTAAATGTGCTGGTCACATAGATGTCCCTCACGTGGGTCTTGTTGCGGGCTTCCAGGTATACATCCCTGTGGATGCCGCTCATGCGGAACATGTCCTGGTCCTCCAGATAGCTGCCGTCGCTCCATCTGTACACTTCCACACAGACGAGGTTCTCGCGTCCTGGCTTCACGTATTTCGTCACGTCAAAGTCGGCTCCCGTGTTGGGGCATTGGGTGTAGCCCACCTTCTTGCCGTTGATCCACACGTATGCCGCACTGTAGATGCCGTCGAAATGCAGGTAAATCTCCTTTCCCTCCCATCCTTCGGGCAGGCTGAAGGTGCGTCGGTAGCTGCCCACGGCGTTGGGCTCGTCTACCACCGTGTAGCCCTCTTGTCCCTGGATGAAGGGCGGATTGTTCTTGAAGGGGTAGGTGACATTGGTATAGATGGGTGTGCCGTAGCCGAGCATTTCCCAGCAGCTGGGCACATTGATGGTCTTCCATGCGGAGGCGTCGAACGAGGTCTTGTAGAAGTCCAGCGGACGCTCTTCGGGCGCTTTCACCCAGTGGAACTGCCATTTGCCGTTGAGCAGCATGCGCAGTGAGCTCTTGGTGTGGAGCCAGGGCTGCTTGTAGGCTTCGTCCGACATCATCTCCTGTTCCGAGGCATAGGTGAGGAAGGTGGCTCTTCCCGGCAGTTTGTTGATGCCCAGAACGGCGGGGTTCTCCCAGTCATTCTTGCTGCTGCCCGATTCTCCCAAGGGCACCACCTTCAGGCTGGTCTTCACCAGTTGCCATGTCACGTGCTCGTCGCCCTTGTTGCCGTTCTTTATCCACACGCGGCCACCGGGCTGGCAGTTGTCGTTGTAGCCCAGTTTCAGTCCGCCGGCCACACAGGTGAGGCTATAGCCGCCTTCTTCCGTGCGGTCGAGCATCCAGCGCTGGTTGGCATTGTTGGGGTCCATGGTCCAAGGGCACACCTCTCCCTCCTTGTTGCCGTGGCTGGCATTGTCCAGTGCCATCTGCGTATAGGGGTTGTATATTACGTATTCGCCGTCCTTCCCGGCAGGGATGATACGCCACACCTGTGAGGGCGATTTCTTGTTTACGGGCGTGAAGGTGATGGTTCCGCTCTGGTTGTCCAGTGCCAGTCCGTCGCCAATCTCCAACCGGTAGCCTTGCTCCTTGTTGAACTCCTGTGCCTTGGCGGCCGTTGCAATCATGCAGATGCCGCATAGGAAGGCGATGATGTGTGAAATTGTTCGCTTCATGAATATCGTTGTTTTTGTTAATAAAATACAATATTAGGTCTTTTCCCTTGCAAAGATACGCTTTTTTCTTGAATCTTTTGTTATCTTTGCATGGAATTTTGTTAAAAATGAGCTATTATGATAAGAGTAAACTGTTTTTTCAAGGCCAACGAGGGTGAATACACCCGCGCATTGGAAGCCGCCATCGCCCTGACCGCCAAGTCGCAGGCGCATGAAGGATGTCGTGGCTACGACGTTTTCGAGAGTGCCACCCGTGCAGACATCTTCGCCATTATCGAAACGTGGGAGTCTCAGGAACTGCTCGACAAGCACATGGCCACCCCTGAGTTTGCCCAGTATGTAGGCATCCTTCAGGAATGTGGCACGTTATCGGTTGAAATCATGCAAAAGGGTTGAGATTCCTGTAACAAGGAATTCTCCTGTTTTTCAATACGCCAAGATTTTAGCCAGGGCCGTAGTGATGCGCCCCTGGTTTTTTTGTGGGGGCAGGCCTTTTAAACCCGAAGGGGCAACCTGCCACTAGCCCAGGGCAGAATGGAGCGAAGCGGAATGGCACCCTGGGTTATCACGCCACATCCTTATAACCCGTCGCCCTACAGGGGCAAAAGATGGACTATCAGTCAAGGCTACAGATAGTTGCCCCTATATGTAATTCTCCTTTTGCTCCTACGTGGCAATAGAATGTTACCGTTTCCGTCCCTGATAGAGCAGGCAAAGGTTGCGGATATATGCCACAAGGCCGAACGACTGGCCGATGATGAGTACGATGTCCGAACGGATGCAACCATAGGATACGATGGTGAGCGAGCCGGCAAGGCTGAGGAGCCAGAAACCAGCGGGAAGGGAGGACTGGGCTCGGTGGTAGGAATAGTACCATTGGTAGACGAAACGGAGGGTGAACAGCACCTGGCCGGCCGAACCGTAGATGAGCAGCCACAGGGGTACCTCCTCGTTGTGGAAGAAGCGGTTGAAATATGTCTCCGCATTGTCGGCCACCAGTGCCAGGGCAACCATCGGGACGAGCAGGAGCATGTAGCGGATCAGGCGGGGCACCTTGGTCCATACGCCCTTGGCATGGAGGTTCCACAGGTAGATGTAGTAGGAGATGAACTGCCCCAGCACGATGGAAAAGTCGTTGCGGAGCCAGCCGTAGAGGCACAGCAGGTAGGCACCGGCCAGGCTCAGCACCCAGAATGCAGAGGGCGAGAGCACCTTCTTGGCGCGTTCCGAGAGCAGCCATTGCACCAATATGCGGGCCGAGAAGAAGGCCTGTGCCAGAAAACCTATGGCCATGATGCCATAGGCATTGTCAATCTGTAGGTGGTTCATGCTAGTGTGGTGACGTGGGGCTTAGGGCTGGATGTTGTCTTTGGCCACGGTGTAGTTGATGTAGCGCGTCCGCATCCATCGGTAGGCGAAACAGTCGAGGAAGGGAGCCACCAGCCGGTTCCACAGGTGATATTTTGACACGCCGGCCTTGCGCGGGAAATGGCGCACGGGCACCTGCATCACGTTGCCACCGTCCTGAAGCATGATGAGTGCGGGCAGGAAGCGGTGCATGCCCGTGAAGAAGGGGATGCGGCGGGCATAGTCGGTGTGCATCACCTTCAGCGGGCAGCCTGTGTCCTGCACATTGTCGTGGGTCATCATCCGACGGAAACCGTTGGCGATGCGCGACTGTATCTTCTTGAAGGCCGAGTCTTTGCGGTTGGCGCGTATGCCCATCACCAGCTTGTAGTCGGCCACATGGGGCAGCAGCAGGGCAAAGTCCTCGGGGGTGGTTTGCAGGTCGGCATCCATATAGCCCACATAGGGCGACTGGGCGGTGTCGATGCCTGCCTTCATGGCAGCGCTCAGTCCTGCGTTCTTGCGGAGGCTTATGTAGAAGAAGTGCGGCTGCCGGCTGCACACCTGCTGGATGCGTTCCAGGCTGCTGTCCTTGCTGCCGTCGTCCACAAAGAGCACGCAGGCGGTGTGGGTAGACGTGGGCAGGTATGCGCTCAGCGCATCTTCCAGTGCCTGTATGTTGTCTTCTTCGTTATACACGGGCACAACGATGGTGAACTGGTAGTTTGCGGTCTTGTTCATTGCTTCTATGTTGGTTTTGTCATTTATTCCGTCGGTGGGTAGATAAGTGTCAGGTGGTAGGCGAATTCGTCGGTGTGCCGTGCATTCCCTTTGGGGCGCGGGTTGTCGTCGAAATGCCCCAGATATACGCTGTCGGCCTTTTCCCACAGTTCGTCGGGCAGTGTGGCACCGGCTCCTTCGTGGGTGAGCAGCACCATGGGCAGCCGGCACAGGATGGAGTCGGCACAGGAGGTGTCTACAGGGCGGATGTGGCGGTTGGCGGCATACACCAGTTCTATGCGCAGGGGCACATCCTTGGCATGATAGAAAGGAACGTCCTCGATGCCCTCGATTGTGCGCGTGAGGGCGATGCTCTTGCGGTCGGGGTTATTGATGAGGTGCTCCAGCGAGGGCAACACCCAGCATTCGGCGGCCATGAACAGGACGGCCACGGCGGCCAGCATCCCCATGGGGCGCAGTTGTATGAGGCTCCATATCAAGGTGGACAGGATGACCAGTGCGAAGCAGGTGAAGGCAATCCACCATTCAAGGCTCACCGCGCCTTTGGCGTAGACCATCACTTCCATGGCCGAGGGCAGCGCGCCCACGGCCAGCGCTATCAGCCCTGCATTGATGCGGAAGGCCCACCGGTCGGCTTTTGTCTCGTATCTCGTCCCCAGGGACAACTCCCACCATGCCACCATGCACCCCATCATGTAGCTTGCAGGGATGAGCAGGGGCAGCAGATAGCGGCTCTTCTTTTCGGGCATGAGCGAGAGCAGCACCAGCGATGCCAGCATCCACCCCGCCGTGAGGAGCCATCGTTTGTCGCGCCGCCATTTGTCCTTGAGCGGCAGGAACAGTGAGGTGAGCAGGAGCAGCGACCAGATGCCCGTTTCCAGAAAGAACTTCCAGTAGTACCACCATGGCCTCACGTTATGGTTGGCCCACGACGATGACTCCTTCTCCACCACTGCGGCCAGTTTTTCGGCCTGGCTGAAGTGGACATACCCGTACCACCATGTGCCCAGCAGCAGGGCCACCACCACCGTCATGGCCACATAGCGCCAGTGCCCCTTCATCGACGGACGCTCCACGAATCCCCAGCTCAGCAGGAAGGGCAGCAGCAGGGCATAGGGCGACACGGGGCCTTTGCTCAGTATAGACAGCCCTGTGAACAGGCCGGCGGCCAGATAGTGAAGCCCCTTGTGCGGTGCTTGCCGCATGGCCCGGGCCAGATGGTAGATGCCGCCCATCATGAAGGCATGGCAATAGATGTCCCACGAGGCTGTGCGCCCCATCAGGATGATGTTGTAGCATGTGCATAGCAGGACGGTGGGGATGATGGGGTCGGCGTAGAGCACCTTGCGTGCAAACCGCCAGAAATACCACACCAGCAGCAGGGCGGCTATGCCGGCCATTCCGCGCTGCAGGGCCAGACTGTCTGGCTGGATATATTCGGTCAGTGCGGTGAGCCATGTGGGCAATGGCGGTTTCTCCAGCCGTAGCTCGCCGTTCATGGTGGGGATGAGCCAATGCCCCTCATACACCATCTCGCGTGCTGTGATGATGTTGCGCGACTCCATGATGTCGGGCACAATCAGACAGTTGTTCACGAAGAAGGCGCATACGCATATCAGTATCATTGCCAGCTGTTTGGCATGTTGTCTGACGGTATGGTCCAGGAGATTGGCTATTCGGTTCATATCGGGTGTGTTGTAGCAGACTCTATATTTTTTGCAAAGTTACCGCTTTTCTTCCATATCTGCAAGCAACGGGCAGGGAAATTTCCGGGGAGGGGGTGAAGAAAGCGCATTTCCATTCACATGGATGGTGGAGTGATGTGTCCTGACTTGAAGAGGCTGCAAACTTATCAAGATAACGCACTGATGGGGGGGGCGGGTGCCCCCCCCTTTCGGCGGTTCGCTTCGGTGATGCCCCTTCCGACCCCCCCCCTTACATACTGTCCCTATATAGGGACAGTATGTGGGGTCTGCAGCATCACCTCCGCGGAAATGGGGATTTCCGGGGGGTATCGGTGACGGCTGGAGAAGGCCGTCAGTGACGGCAAGGGCCGGGCATCAGTGAAGCCCGGCCCTTGCTATCAGTGAAGCCTGTTTTCCCCCTTTCTTCCCCTCGCTCTTCATCCCCCTAAACAGGGGGTCTGAGGGGGTCTTCGGCCTTTGTAGTCATTTAATCATCGTCGTCCTCATCCTCTTCCTCCTCGAATGTGTGGCGGCGGGTGTCCTTCCGCAGCTGTGTGCATGGGGCGGGTGCGGAAATCTCAGGCAATGTCAAGGGCAGCCTGAACAGATGCTGGATGAAAAGTCTTCTAAGAAAATTCATAGTTGATGTTGATTTAGGTGAGTTTTGTTATTGTTGGAAATTCTTGTAGGCACGCATGAAGTGGCGCAGTTCGCTCAGCAGTTGCTGGCTCTCCTGCAGCACGTTCAGGTAGACAAACTGCACCCTGAGCCCCTTCTGGCGGTCGCTGGAGAGGATGTCAATCTGCTTCTTGCGCAGGCTGGACAGCGTAAGCGTGTAGTCGTCCATCTCTGTGGTGAGTGCGTCCACCTGTTCCATCATGCGGGTGCGGAAAATCACCTGTGAGCGGTTGAGATAGGTCTCCACCTGCTGTGCCATCTGCTGCAACTCCTGGCGCTGCTCCTCGGGGAGGGGGTTGAAGTTGTTGTCCACATGCTCCAGGCAGGGATCGGCCATACGGCGCAGGCCGTAGTACATCTGTTCGCCGCTGTTGAAGCCCAGATGGAACCATGTGCTCTTCTTGAGCGAAATGCTGTCGTCCACCTTGCGCAGGCCCACCATCTCGCGCTGTCGAGCCTTCTTGAGGCGGGCCTTCATCTGGCTGATGTCGCGTACGGTGTGGCGCAGGAGCGAAAGATTCTCATCCGTGAATCCCTGCACCATGTTGTGATAGTAGCGGAGGATTTCTCCCAGGAGCATTTCCTGTGTGAGGGCCACATGGCGGCTCAGCAGTTCCCATCGCTGCTGCGTGTCCTTGGCGGCCATCAGCTGGCGGAAGATGGTGTCGCATTCGTCGTCGGCTGTCTTCTTGCCGCCCAGCAGGTTGCTGCGCATGAGGATGTATACGGCCAGGCCGATGAAGAAGATGCTGGCGGGCAGGCCGCCGTAGTACATGCACACCGTCACGAAGGCAGCGCATGAGAAGGCCACTCCGGCCGTGATGAACCAGCCGCCGATGACATTGAGCACGCCCGTGATGCGGAACACGGCACTCTCACGCGTCCAGGCACGGTCGGCCAGACTCGTACCCATGGCCACGATGAAGGTGACATAGGTGGTGCTCAAAGGTAGTTTCAGGCTTGTGCCCATGATGATGAGCATGGCGGCCAGCACCAGGTTGACCGATGCACGCACCAGGTCGAAGGCCGCTCCCTCGGCCATGATGGCCTCTTCCTTGTTGAACCGCATGTCGAGCCGGCGGAAGAAGCATGGGGGCAGGATGGTGTGGAGCGCCCGCCCCACGTGGTTGGCACCGCGCACGATGCTCCTTGCCATGGCACTGCTGCCGAACATCTCCTCGCCCTCCTCCTGACGGCTCAGGTCGATGCTCGTCTTCACCACATTGTGGGCCTTCTTGCTAGTGGCCAGCGACACCACCATCACCAGTCCTGCCAGCAGCAGGAAGATGAAGGGCGTGCGTGCACTCTCGTTGAGGGCTCCCATCAGGAAGGTGGAGGGGTCGGCACCCGGCGTGACCGAGAAATACTGGTAGCTGCTCAGGGCAGCCAGCGGCACACCCACGAAGTTCACCAAGTCGTTGCCGGCAAAGGCCATGGCCAGGGCAAACGTGCCCATGAAGATGATTATCTTGAAAACATTGATGCCCAGCCAGTGGAGTGCCTGCATGAACAGCGAGCTGCCCACAAAGAGGCACAGCAGGAACAGCGAGTTGTTGGCCGACAGCCATTCGCTGAACGCTGCAGGCAATACGGGGCTTCCTTTCAGGCCTTTCACGATGATGAAATAGGCGATGGTGGTGAAGGCGATGCCGCCAAACACACCGATGCTGTACTTCAGCCGCGGACGGTAGTTGAAGGTGAGCAACAGGCGGCTCACCCACTGCACCACCGAGCCGCACACGAAGGCCACGGCCACGCTCAGGAAGATGCCCATGATGACACTGAGGGCCTTCTCCGTGTTGAGCAGCTGGCCCAGGTCGAGCGAATGGTCACCGGCAATCTTCAGCAAAGCCAGGATGAAGGTGCCTCCCAGCAGTTCGAACACCAGCGATACGGTGGTACTCGTGGGCATGCCCAGCGAGTTGAATACGTCGAGCAGCACCACGTCGGTCACCATCACGGCCAGGAAGATGCAGAACAGCTCCTCGAACGTGAACATGGCCGGCTGGAAGATGCCGTGGCGGGCGATGTCCATCATGCCGTTGCTGAGCGTGGCTCCCACGAACACACCCACCGAGGCTACAATCAGGATGTTGCGGAAGCGCGACACGCGGGCACCTATCGCGGAATTCAGGAAGTTCACTGCGTCGTTGCTCACTCCCACCCACAGGTCGAAGATGGCGAGCATGAATAGGAAACAAATCAAGCACAAATACATAATGTCGATAGATTAATTGTTTGACGCCGCAAAATTACCCCTTAATCGTTAAGCCATGATGAAGGAAATGTTTCAATAATGTTACAATGCCCTTTTCGGCGCATTTTTAACATTCGCGGTGATGCGGAGATGGGGGAAAATGTGTAACTTTGCCATAGCTAACCAACAAAAAAGACGATCGATGGAATTCAAGAACATGCGACTGCTGGTTGTCGACGACGAGGAGGACCTCTGCGACATACTCAGGTTCAATCTGGAAAACGAGGGGTACATGGTGGATGTGGCCTACAGCGCTGAGGAGGCCATGCGGCTCGACCTTACGGCCTACGACCTGGTGCTGCTCGACGTGATGATGGGGGAGATGAGCGGATTCACCATGGCCAAGCGCCTGCGGGCACGCCCCGAGACCGCCCATCTGCCCATTATCTTCCTGACAGCGCGCGACACGGAGAACGACACCGTGACGGGCCTTTCGCTGGGGGCCGATGACTATATCTCCAAACCGTTCAGCATCCGCGAGGTGGTGCTCAGGGTGGCCGCCGTGCTGCGCCGGAGCAATGCCCCCTCGCTGTCGCGTCCCGACTATGTGGGCTACAAGGGCCTCCAGCTCGATATCATGCGCAAGGCGGCCACCATCGACTCCCAGCCCATCCAGCTCACGAAGACGGAGTTCGAGATCCTGGCCCTGCTCATCCAGGGCAAGGGGCGGGTGTTCAGCCGCAGCGAGATCCTCACCCTCGTGTGGCACGACGATGCCTATGTGCTCGACCGCACGGTCGATGTGAACATCACCCGCCTGCGCAAGAAACTGGCGCAATACGGTTCCCATATCATCACCCGTCAAGGCTATGGCTACTGTTTTCAGATGGATTGAGCGGATGGCCTTGCGCCTGCGCCTTTTCCCGGCCGATGAGTGGCTGGGCATGCGCCTGTTCCTGAGCGTTACGGCCTTGCTGTGGGTGTTCGTGGGATGTTTCGTCTACTATCAGGGCCAGCGCGAACGGGAGTTCAAGATAAAGCTGCTCACCACCCAGCTGCTACAGCTCAACGAGGAGATGGCCATCATGGCCGGCCGCGGCGACAGCCTGCTGCGCGGCACGATTGAAACCAGCGAGAAGAACTCCCACCTGCGCAACCTCCGCGTCACCGTGCTCGACACCCTGGGGCGTGTGGTGAGCGACAACATGGAGCCTCGGGTGGACAGAATGCCCAACCACATCCGGCGGCCCGAGATACAGCAGGCCCTCCGCGAGGGCACGGGCTTCATCATCCGCAGAAACTCCGAGACCATGGGTGAGGATTATTTCTATGTGGCCTCCAGCTTTCCCAGTCTGGGGCTGGTGGTGCGCACGGCCTTGCCCTACAATGTGCAGCTTGTCCACAACCTGAGCGCCGACCGTGGGTTTGTCTGGTTTTCGGTGTGCGTGGCCCTGGTGCTCACGCTGGTGTTCTATCGCCAGACGCGCCTGCTCGACCAGATGGTGCGTCGTGTGCAGGAACAGGAGAATGCACGCCTGAAGCGACAGCTCACGCTCAACATGAGCCATGAGCTGAAGACTCCCGTGGCCAGCATACAGGGCTATGTGGAGACCATCCTGCAGAACCCCGACCTCGACGAGGCCCACCTGCGCCAGTTCCTGCAGCGGTGTCATGTGCAGACACTGCGTCTCACCAACATCCTGCGCGACATAAACACCCTCAACCGCATCGACGAGGCACCCGAGCAGATGCCCTGTGCCTTCCTGGATTTGAGGCCGCTGATAGAGGGCGTGTTCCGGGAGTCGCAGCTGGCCGCCAGCCAGCGCGAGATGACCCTTTCCCTCGACCTCCCGCCCGAAATCCCGCTCAGCGGCAACGATGGCCTCCTCTACAGCGTCTTCCGCAACCTGCTTGACAACAGCATCGCCTACGCCGGCATAGGCACCCACGTGAGCCTCCAGTGTCAGGGACCCTCCGACGGATGCTGGCATTTCACGTTCCGCGACGATGGGGTGGGCGTGCCCGATGCCCATCTGCCCCACCTCTTTGAGCGGTTCTATCGTGTGGACAAGGGGCGCAGCCGCCGCATTGGCGGCACAGGGCTCGGCCTGGCCATTGTCAAGAATGCCGTGCTGTTCCACCATGGTGTCATCATGGCCCGGCAGGTGCCCACGGGCGGTCTGGAATTTGTGTTCACTCTCCGTGCAATGGAGTAGGGGGGCGGCAAGGGTTTGGAAAAGGGCCGGATGTGGGCCTTCCCTCATGTTTTTTGCCCTTCTTTACTGCTTTTTTTGCTTCTTTGTGAAGAAATTGCGCTGTTTTCTTGCCCGTGTCGCAGAAAAAGCGTAATTTTGTATACTTGTTTCACTTAAAAAGACAAAAAGAGTATTCGGAATCAAGGATGAAAAAGTGTGCAACCATATTCCCAATGCGCATCGTGCTTGCCCTGCTGTGCTGCATGGCGGCAGTTGTGTCTGCCTTCCCGCAGGAGGAGGTGCAGCTCACAGGTGAGGTGCTGGGCACTGCCCCCAGCTCGCCCAATGGTGTGCGCGAGAATGCATTCGACGGCAGCTTCGACACTTATTTCAGTGCATCGGCATCCTCCAATGCCTGGATCGGCCTGGATTTGGGCAGCCGCCATGTCATCACCCGCATTTCCTATGCGCCCCGCACAGGTGCGTCCTACAGCTCCCGCATGTTGCTGGGGCTGTTTGAGGGTGCCAACGACCCTGCCTTCCTCGATGCTGTTCCCCTTTACCTGATTGCTGAGTCGCCCGACAACGGGGTCCTGACCACGGTGGACATCCATGTGAGCCGCGGCTTCCGCTATGTGCGCTACTGCGGTCCCGTCGACAGCA
>JAEDIG010000028.1 GCA_016292545.1 Bacteroidaceae bacterium | reverse complement strand
TGGCAAAAAATGCGTAGGTTTTTGAAGCCTATTTTGAACACCCTACCTTTCAGGGTTTTACGTTCACACATCACTAAGAGGAAGCCACGCCCCCGAAGGGGCAAAAGCACCAAGCCCAGGGCAACGCCCTGGGTTCTTATCGTCCGTCCTACGTCAACGCCCTACAGGGGCAAAAGCAGGACTACCACTAAAGACACCCTACCTTCTTTTTAGCTGAACAACCACCATTTTGGTCACAATGGTCGCGATGGTCAATTGTCATTAAGAAAAAATGAATCCATATTCTGTATCAAAAGTAAATAGATATATAAATATTAATTTATATATCTATTTAATTTGACAGAAAATCGCACATTGAAATTCCTTAATGACAATTGACCATCACGACCATCGTGACCGAATATGGCTACAAGGTAAAAAAAACATCTGATTCCTTGCGTAATTACAAGAAAATGGCCACCTTTGCAACCGTGGTTGAATCAACCGCTGTTGCAAATAGACTCTATTTTTGGCATGAAACTGAGGAATCCGAAAAAGGGTCTGAATATTGTCAACGGAAAGAAAGTGATTGTGAAGTAATACCATAAGGGAAATAATCAATAGGTAGATGCAGGCATTAGATGTCTGTATCTGCCTTTCATTTTTCTAATATACAAGGAGATAGATAAGATGCGGGCCGCTGATTGTGCCAATGGTTCCCCTTCCTTTGGTGTTGATAATGATGGTGTTTGAGCCAGTCAAAAATAAACAACAAAGGAAGCCGTGCTGGTGACTTCCCTTTCCTCTGTTTGCGGAGAGAGGGGGATTCGAACCCCCGAACCGCTTTTGACGGTTACACGCTTTCCAGGCGTGCCTCTTCAGCCACTCGAGCATCTCTCCTTAGCTGTTGTTTTCGCTTTAGCGGCTGCTTTAGCGGCTGCAAAGTTACGCCTTATTTTTGATTCCACAAGCTTTTATGGGGGATTTTTGTGGGTTTATGGCGAAATTGGCGTATAAAACGTAGCGATAGTTGCACTTTCCGTATATTATCACTACCTTTGCACGGAGAAAAACAAATAATCATCTTTTTATCACAAATATCTGCCAATGGGTACACAAAAACGAATTGAAGTGGCGGATGCCATAAGAGGCATTGCCGTGGCCATGATCCTGATGCTCCATGCCATCGAGCATTTCAACTTTTACAACCAGCCGGTCCCCGACTCTCCCTGTCTGCAACTCATCGACCAGATGGTGTGGGACAGCCTATGGTTCCTGATAGGAGGCAAGGCATACGCCATCTTTGCCCTTCTTTTCGGCTTGAGTTTCCACATTATGCTCACTCATGCCCGCGAGCGGGGCGACGATTTCCGGCTGCGCTTTGTGTGGCGGATGGTGCTGCTGTTCCTTTTCGGCAACCTCAATGCGGCTTTCTTCTGTGGCGAGGTGCTGGTGCTCTATAGCATCGTGGGGCTTGTGATGCCGTTGGTGTGCAACCTGCGCACGCGCACGGTCCTGATACTGGCAGCCGTTTGCCTGCTCCAGCCAATCGAGTGGGTGAAGATGGGGCTTGCGCTGGTGGCTCCCGAGCAGGTGGGGATGCTGGATTTCCCCTATTACGACCATTGGATGCAGGCAATGAAGATGCTGGGCGAGGGCACCTTCCTGGAAACGGTGTGCGCCAACCTGTGGCACGGGCAGATATTCAGCCTTGCATGGGCATGGGGAGCCGGACGGTTCTTCCAGACGGCAGGTTTGTTCATGCTGGGCATGGTGGCCGGACGCATCGATGCCTTCTCGCTCTCGCAGCGGAACACCAAGCTGTGGGCAAGCGTTTTTGCGGGAAGCCTGATGCTCTATTTCCCGCTGACGGGCCTTGGCAACCTGCTTCCCTCGTTTGTGGGCGGAATAAGTGGTGAGGCGCTCGAAGCCAGCTCCATCGGTTTCCTGGCCAATGGTGCTTTCCGCGGCTCTCTGCTGGCAGTAGTCGGTTCCCTGCAGAAGTGCTGCTTCATGCTGATGATTGTGTGCAGCTTGCTTTTTGCCTATTACTATACGCCCATCCAGCGGGCCATGCGCAAGCTGATGCCATACGGCAGGATGAGCCTTACGAACTACGTGACACAGAGCATCATCGGCTCGTTCCTCTTCTATCACTGGGGGCTCCATCTGGTGTGGTGCGACACGTGGAGCGAATTGCTGTGCCTGGGTGTGCTGGCAGTGCAGATTGGCTTCTGCACATGGTGGATGAGCCACCACAAGCGTGGCCCTCTGGAGAGCATCTGGCACAGGCTCACCTATCTGTAACTGACGGACAAAAGGGGCAAAAGAAACATCACACGTGAGGGACAAACATTTACAGCCCTTACTGATAGTCCTGCTTTTGCCCCTGTAGGGGTGCTTTACTTTCCCCTAAACAGGCAGTTTCAGCCACTCGCCTATCCTGTAATCCCATTCGTGCGGCTGGAAGGGCAGAAGCCCGGCATTGTTGAAGAATGTAAGCTCTCCAAAATAAATCGCTCCGTTCACGTTGTACAAATCTACACGCACATGGCGGAACCCCTGCGACAAACGGCGAGCCACCTCGATCATTTGCTCAAAGTTCTTAGGCTTCACCAAAGTTTTCTGGCTGATGGGATAAGACTGCCGGAATGGCAAGTGGTTGAAGTCAAGATCAAAATAGTCGAACTTGGTGGCTTTTCCCCGCTCCGATGCCACATAGAGCATCTTCACCTCGCCATCAAAGCAGAAAAACTTGTAATCCTTCAGTTCCGTGCCGGATTCGTCCACCATCAGTTTCTCGGCCAGAATTCGTTTTGGCACATCCCGATATGGATATTCACGGCCACACCAGTAATAGTTGCGCTTCAGGCAACGGTTGATTTTCTTGCGGGCGGCTTCAATGTCCAGCTTTGACTTGTCGCGACAAATGACAAAACCCTGACTGTCGTGGGAGCACTTGAGGACGAACTGGTTGGGCAACCGGTCGAAATCAATGTCATCAAAACATTCCCACACACCCAACGTGGGGATGATGTACTCCTCGCCGATTATTCCAGCCACATAATCCTTTGCCTGAACCTTGTCCACCAGCCGTGTATATTCCTCATGCCGCTCGTTCAACTTCAGCCACTGCAGCTTTTCGCTGTAGGTGCGAGGATGTTCCAGATTGAGAACTTTCCCGTTCATGCTCAAGAAGTAGGCAACCTTGAGATAAAACCTGTCGTCCTTTATCAATCGTGTCAGACCATGTTTCCATATCACACCAGCCACCCAGAAAGGGTTAAGAAGAAGTTTTTTTGATCTCATATTCTCACTTTCTTTTTATTAGTTGTAACAGAAAAGCCGCTTTGTGAAGCCGGCCATAATGCGTGTGGCAAAGAACGCGCAATTATACCGAAAGGGCTTCCGCAAATAAACCTTCATATACGATCCGCTCAGGCTTACGGCATTCCACAACAGACGGGGGAAAGCGGTCCTTCCCATGGTGTGGGAGGCCGAACCATCGCGAAGACGCCTGTAATAGACAGCATCCGGCTCAGACATCTCCACGAACGAAATCCTGTCTGTCAGCTCCGCCATGAACAGGGCATCTTCGCCCAGTTTATATCTGGGGTTGAAACGGCGAGTGCTTATCACGCTGCGTGGAATCAGTTTGAAGCATGATGAGGAGAGGAAACTACGCCCCTGGTTGATGCTGGTCTTTCCTCCTCCCATACATATCCGATCAAATTTCCTTGCCAGATAATAATCAGCAAGGTATTCGCCCGTGGCATCACGGTAGCCAATGACACTGGAGGTCACAACCGTATCCGATGATGCGTGTCCGAGCATGCCCTGGAGGAAATTCTCGCTCACCCAATCGTCATCGTCCACGAAAACCAAATACTCCCCCTGTGCCTGCTCAATTCCCATATTCCTCGCATGGCATACTCCCGGGGTCTCTGTATGAATGAAGACGGAGGACATAGTACACTCCGACAGCCATTCCTCTACTTGCTGTTTCCATGGATCAGCACATCCGTTCAGGACCACAATCACCTCATATTGGTCCTTGCTGAGCGTCTGGTTTTCAAGGGACTGCAAACAATTCTGCAAATAGTTCCCAGGTTTGTAGGTGGGTATGACAACAGATACTTTCATCATTCAATAAAGACCTCTTCGTTTATTAATATACATATACAGGGAGGGGCAGTAGCAGCGGATCTTATGGAGCAGCCATGTCAGTGGATACTTCCCGGGATTATGACGTCGTACAAAGACGAGGTAGTCATGCTCGCGATGCAACGGGTTCTTTATGTATTCCAGGCGTTCCTTCAGCGACATCTGCATCAGCTTCCTGCACACGTCTGCATCCGATGTGTGGTCGTATTGGCACACGCCACACACATGGGCCGTAATCATGGCCGGGAAACCTGCCTTGCGCACCATAATCCCATAATCCAAGTCTGAACCGCTATGTATATAGCCTTCATAGAAAATGCCCACCTTGTCCACCACCTCACGCGACACCAGCAATATGTTGGCATTCGTCTTGTCCACCAGCTGCGGTTTCCCGGAAGGCCCCAGTTCGCGGATCTTGCTGCGCGATGCATTATCATACACGCCCCCACCATAGGTGACAATCTTTTCATCATGCGGGTCGCAGGTAATGCCGCTGTATATTCCTGCCTTTCCATACGTGTCCAACGCATGTTCATGCGCATTGAAGAGTTCTGTGAACACATTGTCCTTCACAAAAGTATCGTCGTTGAGGAGCAGATAGAAATCATATTCATCATGTTTCTTCAGTGCCTCGCGCCATGCGAACAGCATTCCTCCGGCCCAATAGAGCGAACCCGTTCCTTGAAGTATGTGTATATCCTTTCCCGCAAATTCTGCACGGACAGCATCGGCGGTTCCATCTGTGCACCCGTCGTCGGTGAGATAGACGGTGAGCTCCACCGTTCCGTCACCTGGCTGGGCGACATACATACTTCGAAGACATGCCAGGGTCTTTTCCTTCCTGTTGTAGCACGTCAGTATTACAGCTATTCTATTCTTCATCCTTCAGTGCAATTGTCTGGTACAATTCAAAAATATTCTCTGAGTTCCTCCTTGAGGTGAAATTCTCCATCGCATGTCGTTTTCCATTCTGAGCCACACGCAGCAGCGTCTCCCGGTCACACACGAGTGTCTTCAGGCATCTGCCCAACGCCTCAGGCCTGCCCAGCGGATACAGCCATCCTGTCCTGCCTGATTCTATGAGTTCTGCATTCGCACCCGCATCCGTTGCCACCACAACCACGTTCTGCATCTGGAACTCCACCGTCACCCGGCCAAAGGCTTCACTCGTGGAAAGCATCAACCCCACGTCCATCTTCTTCAGCAACTCGGGGACATCAAAGCGCACGCCCAAGAAACTGACAGCGTCATCCAACTGATGCCGGGCAATGAACTGTTTTATCTTCGTATGGTATGCCTCGTCCTTTATCCGGCCAATGACGTATAAATGGACAGAGGGTACGCCCTGCTCTCTCAGCCAGGCAATCGCCTTCAGCGCCTCCAGCTGATTCTTGTTGGGCTCTATGCGCCCCACCATGCAGATATTCAAGATACCCGGCTCATGCACGGCATCCATGTTCTCCCGGGGAGGCAGTATGCCATTGTATATGGTAGTGATTCTGTCGGCAGCAATGACACGGAGGAACGACCGCTTGATGGCATCGGATATGGCAATGGAGCGCTCACACCTCCTGTACGTCCATCGTTCATACCCCTCTCCCAGACAGGACACCAATCCAAAGTCCTCCCTGCCGAACTCTCTCAGATGCCAGATGTGGGGCACACCCTTGGCCTGCGACACATAAGCCCCCAAATCCGTCACACTGGTATTGCTGTGTATGAGGTCGAACCTCTCCCTCCGCAGCTTCCATAGCAACGTCAACACAGAAAAGGCGTGAACCACGATGAAATAGAGTTTCTCTATCCACGAGCACCCCTCATGACGCTTGAAATTGGACATCTTGTGTACAAGAAAGGGAATGCCGTTCTTGCTACATTCTGTCCGGAGCGTATGTGCATCATTCAGCTCTACGCGCGGCATCACCACAAAGGGCTCCACCCCGTGGTTGGCACGCAATTCCTTCATCAGCTGGAGCAAACTGCGGTCGGCTCCGGACATATCCTGAGTCTGGGTGATATATAATACTCTCATATACCTTTCGTTTTGAATATTCTATAACCTGCCATCATGCAAGGTATAAAATTGCTATACCATAGAGGATAACCCCGGACAACAAAGGCCAGAAAAGCGATGGCCCATGCCGCCAGCACGGCACGTTTGTCCTGCGTACCTCTATATATTAACATGTATAGGACAATGACTAGCAGCAATGCACATATACCATTCTCATAGATGAATACACGATACCCGCTGTTTCCGCTGTCATTCTTTGGCATTTCACGGCCGAACCATATATCAGAAGAGGTCATAAAGCTGTCAAACTCTCTCTGAAAACCTTCTGTTACACGGTTGTTGCCAGCCATCTCACCAGTGCGCTGATCCACTTCAAGGCGGAGCATGATGAGATTGTACACCATGTTGTTTCCGTTCTTATAGAAAATGGACCCTATGCCCACCGATGCAAATAGGCAGATGACGGCAAGCACCTTGACCAGGATTTTCCTGCGCTGCACCCATGAATTCAGAATCATCAGCGCCACTGCAAAGACATAGGCAGCCAGCGAGAAGGTGATGAAGGTAGTAATCCACAGCACGATATTATACCATTTCCTCCATTTTCCCATCTGTGTAAGAAGAAGCATGATAGTGGCAGTTCCCAGATGGCCGGGTTCAAGGAAGATGGAGCTGAAACGAGGTATGATGTCATATATGAACCTGTTGTCAATCATGAAGAAATAGTAGCTTGTGAAAGAATACAGATTCTCCCCGAACACCGCCTGATGGCTGGGCATCGGAAATCCGGCCAAATGCAGGATAAAGCAGGGAATGGACACACACATCATAAGGGCCATTGCCTTGCAAGTGATGGTCATAAGCGGTTCATAATAGCGGCGGTTCAGCTTGAATAACACATACACTATCAATATATGGAACAAGGCCACCACATAGCCAAAGACATTTCTGTCGTTGACCACCTGTATGTAGAATTCATAAATAAAGAAAGCCAGGAAAGCCAGGAACAGGCTTTTGCGCGTGAAAACCGTATCGTGTTTCCTGCCCTTGGCAATAAACAGGGCCGGAAGCAGAAACAAAGCAGACACCAACGGGAACTTGTTGTTGACAGGCCACAGGAACCAAGGGTTCAAGGAACCCAGCATAGCAACCAACAGCCCTATATATACAAGGACAACAGAGAGTTTTTCCTTGGGTATGAGAATGAACTGTAGTAATGTTGAGCGCCGCAACCTGAAAAGATTGTGCCATCGCTGCAACGAGATGAGAAATAACCCATTCCTGTGGCTCATAAGCTGTCCTTTTTAAACATTGCACCCACCTGCTTCCGTTCTGCCTTATTCATGACGAGGACCCAAGTCACCACCAACCCCACCAGAAAGCAAAGTGGCAAGGAAAAGAGGAAGCGCCACTGCGAGTGGCACGCATACTGCATCCCTGTGGCCATGACGGCTTGAACCACAATCAAGGGGACAACCCTGAACAAGGAATCACACAAGTATTCCATCACATTCAGTTTGGCCACATAATATACATACGGTATCCGGAACATGGCCACAAGAGCCTCCATTGCCAGATAGGCCACCAATGCCCCTGTGATGCCGAACCCGGTTTGAAACATGCCCCACATGATGCATAGCAACAGGAGTTTGGGAGTATAGGCCAGAAGGGTGTAGCTGCGTATTCTGCCTATGGCCTGAACCGCAGTATGCAACCCATAGGTACATTGGTCAATCATCAACGCAAGGAGCATACATTGGCACAACAGGGGAGTGTATTCGCTAACCGCCTTGTCGCCCAACCAGACATGCAGGACAGAAGGCATCTCCACTATCAGCGGAACCAGGAAGACGGACAATACACACAGGACCATCTTGCTCTCCTTGCGCGCCATTGCCAACATACGGTGGCGGTCGCCGGCACCCTCGGCCTTCATCACCTGCGGATTCATGGCATTGAAGATGGCTCCGGCCAGCACCGACACATTAGAATGAACCTGCTGGGCAATACCATATGCGGCATTGACCACCGTGCTGCACAGGAAATGGTTCAGGATAACCGCAAATCCCTGGTTGCGGAGAACAATGGCAGTGGTGCCGTAGGTTGTCCATCCTGCAAAGTTCATCAACCGGCGTATACACCCCCAGTCACGATCGGCAAAGAACATGCGAGGGGCGCACTCATCAAACCTGACGATTGCATATAGGGAGAAAGCCAGCCACTGGATCATATAAACGGTGAGCATCATACATGCGTATGCCAGGAGTTTGTCTGCCTCCAGCCTTGAAAGCAGGAGCGCAAAAAGCAGTTTCAGGAAACAGTCAAAAACATCCACCAAGGACATATATACAATATTCTCCCTTGCAATGAAAAGGGCTTTGAAAGGAGCGGTCATGAAACTCATGAACAGCATGGCCACGGACAGCACGTAAACCATCCTTGCAACATCCAACCGCTCCGGAGCGATGACAAGATAATGGGAGAAGATGGGATTACGCAGCAGGAGCAGAAGCAGCACAAGGGCCGCTGCAATGGCCAGATGAAGCAGGATGCTATTGGAGAACAGGATGCGCACATCATCCTTCCCGGCCTTGCCATAGGAGTAGGAAAGATGGCGTTGTGTGGTGACAATCATGGCATTTGTCACAAAACCCATCATGGCCACCACGCCTCCCACAAGCGAATAGATGCCATAATCCTCCTGCCCCAGAACCTGGAGGACAACGCGTACAATATACAACGACATGCAGGTGTTGACAGCCGTGCGACAATATTGTACAACGGTATTGACAGCCACTCTCTTGTTGGAATCCATCTGCTCTCTTCCCTGATTTCTAGTCTTCCTGCGTGGCAAACAACTGACCGCCCAGCTCCTTGCGCAAAAGTATGAACACCGTCACCACGGTTGAGAGGAACAGCATGGCTGCCACAAAAATCATACGCTTGGGCGAACTGGCCTTGACGGGCACCGTGGCAGCCTTCAGGAGGGTGAAGGCAGGCGTTCGCTCCTGCACCTTGGCTTTTGCCACCTGATATTGGGTTTGCATGGCGTTATAGGCACTCAGCCTTGTCTGCATCTCATTTTCCAGTTCATCGCGCTCAGAGGCGTATGCTTGCAGGATGACATTCTGGTGTGAATCACAAAAGTTGCTGTATGCCCTGAGCGAGGCATCATATTCAATCTTGGCGCTGTCGAGGAGATGCTTGTAGTAATCCATATCCACACGTGCCTTGCTGGTGCGATACTCCGTAATGAACCGCTGCAGGCTCAAACGGGCAGAATCGGCAATCGTGACGCAGATGAGAGGGTCCTGGTCCTTGACGGTAATGGTGATTACACTTGTCTTCACATCCACATCACAGAGTATGTTGTCGCGCAACTTGTTGACCAGGCCATCTTCTTCCTTCGTGAGCCGGCGGGGATTGATCCGCCGCTCCACATTGATGGGTTTTGGAGCCTCACCCACCACTGTCAGAATCTGCTTCTTGACCCAACGATAGGGGAGGGACAGCGGGTTTTTCTGCTGCATCTTGGTCATATACACCAGATAGGTGGTGTCTATCTCATTGTCGATCGACTGGACAGGCACATAAAGCAAATCCACCAGGAATTCGTTGGTCGACATCAAATCCGGATATAGTTCCGGATAAAACGCATCTGCCGACTGCTGCCCGCCTATGTCAATGCCAAAGCTGCTGGCTATGCTCAGTAGGGAGCCTCCTGCTGACTGACCTCCCATTTCAGGTGCCAAGGTGAGGCTTGTTTGATAGGTGCGCGGCTGTGGCAGGATGAAGACACATGCCACGATGAATGTTATAACCCAAACCTTCACGAATAACATTTTCCTATCCCATACCTTCCGGAACACGATGCGAAGGTCAATAACCTCGCTGGCATCCATTTCCATCTTATTGTGCTTATCCGTCATGCCGAATATACTGTATTACTTCAAGATACTAATCAAAGCCACTACCACACTGGCCAATGATGCGCCACCACTGGCTATGGCCATAATCTCACTCGTGGCCATGCCCGTCTTTTCAGGCTTGGTGGGCACCACAATCTCGCAGCCGGGTTGGATGGCCTTGCTGCTGTGCCGCTTCACCTTCTCCACACCTCCGTTGGCATAGATGGCGTATACGTTGCCCTTGCGTGCCTTGTTGCCATAGCCTCCCGCATGGGCGATGTAGTAGGAAAGGTCCTTTCCCTTCACATAGTTCATGGAGATGGGGTGTGCCACCTCTCCGCTTATCTTCACGGTGTTGCTGTACTGGGGAATGGTGAGCACGTCACCCTCGCGGAGCACAATGTCCTCCAGGCTTCCGGGTTCCTTCAGGGCGGTCTCCAGATCCAAAGCCACAGGATAGGTGTCGTCCAGATTCAGTTTCATGGAAAGCAGGGTGTCCATTTCCTCAAAACTTGAGGTCACCTCCTTTTTCATGCTCTCCTCGTACATGCGAATCTGCTCCTGCTTCAACGAGTTGTCGCGCTGCAACTTTTCCTCCTCCGTCATGCGGCGCATCAGCCGTGCCCCAGGCACATAGGCCAATTGGGTGAATCCGCCTGCAGCCTTGACAAGGTCGGACAGGCGATAGTCCTTGGAAGTCATGCCGTACTGGCCGGCAAAGCTCACCTCGCCGCGCACGGTGACATTCTGCTGCGGCTCATAAGCCGGGCTCTTGCGGACATACACCTCGTCGTAAGGTTTCAGATAAAACACGGTGTCCTGCGTCAGGGCGTATGCCTCGTCAAGGCTGAAGGAGAAGCTCTCGGCCGACTGCTTGTTGTCCATTACGGCCTTGGCATCGCGCACACGGCGGAACACATCGACACGAGCCAGCGACGCGGCCTCAGTGAAACCGCCCGACTGGAGGATGAGGTCCTGGATGGTTGTTTTGTCAGCGTATGGGTAAATGCCGGGATAGAGCACTTCACCATTGATGGTCAGCTTGCGCTCACCCAGCATCTCCGTATGGCTGGGAATGAACAGCAGGTCGTTCTTCTTCAACGGAATATCCGCAATCCTGCCTTCCAGCAGGCCCTTCACGTCTATGCCAACCATTTCCAGCGTGAGGTCGTCCTTCTGGCGGTGCATCACGGCACGTTCCTGATAGGCATCCTCGCTGAGCCCGTCGGCTGCCAGCAGTAGGTCGCGCACCGTCTGTATCTTGTCGCCCAGCTGGAACTGTCCCGCATGTTTCACGGCTCCACGCACCTCCACCATGTTGCTGAAGCGGGCACGCACACTGTCCACCTGCACCTCGTCCAGGTCCTTGAGCGTGAACGTTGCCATGTCAAACTCGTCTATGGTGTGGACACTGTATTCCGCACCTGCCTTGCGCACCAGACGCACCTTGTCGGTATAGGCATCTCCCGTGAACCCGCCGCTGTATGTCATCAGCTGCTTCACGGTTTCGCTGCTCTTCATCTCGTACCACATAGGGCGTTTTATCTTGCCCGTCACATTCACCAGACAGTCGTAGGCACCCACCACAATGACATCGTTGTCCTGCAAACGTATGTCGCCTGCCGAATTGCCGTTTATCAGATAGTCATATACGTCCACCGTGGCTATCATGCGTCCGGCGCGATACACCTTGATGTCGCGCAACGTACCGTTGTCGTTGATGCCGCCGGCTGCATACAGGGCATTGAAGGCGCTCGACAAGCTGGACAAACTGTAGGTGCCGGGCATGTTCACCTCGCCGGCCACCTGCACCTGTATGGTGCGTATGTCGCCCACCGAGAGATTGAACTGGCAGTCGCTGTAGCGCTGCTCCAGATGGCTCTGCAGCACACTGCGCGCCTTCTTCACCGAAAGACCGCCCAAGCGTATCAATCCCACGCCCTCGATGGTGATGTTGCCATCCGGTGAAATGGTCTCGGCAAACTTCTGCTGGCTGGCTCCCCACACGTCTATCACCACCTGGTCGCCAGGCCCCAGCACATAGTTGGCCGGGGTGGCCATGTTGGTGCTGGGTTGGAAGGTCAGATTCTGCTTGTTGAATATGTCGCGTCCAAACACCCTGCGTGTCTCGTCTTTCGCTTCCATGTATATCATCAGCGAGTCGTCGGGTTCGATGCCGAAGGCCGTCTGGCTGGAGCCAAGCGGTTGGTTGCGCATTTGTTCCTCCACATCAATGGGTTGTCCGTACTGGTCATACTGAGTGCGCTGGGTTGACACCTTCCCCCCGTTACCTATCAGACTCCCCCCGTTCTTCTGGGTTTGCAGCATCGTCTGTGCCTTCCGGCGCACGCGCTGCAACTGCGCGGTAGTCACTCCCTTCCCAATCAGCTCGGTGACTATCTGCTGCTGGCTGGTTCCTTTCTCGCTCTCCTTCTGGATGAAGGTGATAATCTGGTCGTCGGTCATGGATTGTGCAAAAGCACCAATGGCACCCACCAGAATGAGTGCCATCATGAGAGTGATTCTCTTTATCATATCAGAATTTCTTTCCATTAATAATAAAGTTTACGGTTGTGAACACAATCTTCAGGTCGAGCCAGAGCGAGCGGTTCTGCAAGTATTCCAGGTCCATCTGCAGGCGGATGAGCATCTTCTCCATCGTGTCGGTGTAGCCGTTGTAGATGGTGGCCATGGAAGTGAGCCCCGGTCGCATCTGGTAGAGATATTCGTAATCGGGATTGATTTGCATAATCTTGTCGATGAAATACTTGCGCTCAGGGCGGGGACCCACGAACGACATGTCACCCTTCAGCACATTGTAGAGCTGCGGCAACTCATCGAGATGGTGCTCGCGCAGGAACCTGCCCACCGGTGTCAGCCGGTCGTCTTCCTTGCGAGCCAGCCGTGGCATGCCATTCTCCTCGCTGTCCACCCTCATCGTGCGGAATTTCAGTATATAAAAAGGCTCTCCACGATACCCGATGCGCTCCTGGCGAAAGATGACAGGACCGTCGCCCTGTTTTTTCAACATGATATAAACAATCAGGAAGGCAGGAGAGAGGAACACAAGGCCGAAAAGAGACAAGAGGAGGTCCGCCGTCCGCTTGATTATCCTTTCTGCCCAACACATGCCATCGGTCACGGCTATATCTGCATAAATTTCCTTTATCATTACGCTTGTTTTTGTGCTTGTTATTGTCTGCATTCTAATATAAAAACTTTTATTTTGCAGATTTATTGCAAAGTAAGGCGTTTTTTTTTCACCCTGCAAGCATTTCTGCCAAATTTCATGCCTGCAGCGCCCTATTTGTTAAATATTCCGCCAGAAGCTTGCAGGGTTCGGAATTTCTCTATACCTTTGCGGTGCAAAAAGTATACACACTGGCATCCGCCTATCTGGCGAGTTATGGGGCTGACATGGATTTGACAGCAGGATGAGGTGGTATGTAAGCACGCAGTGAGCCGCTGGTCACTCACTATAATCCCTGGCTTCCGACAATTTATCTGGCGAAAATACTTACGCTTTCGCTGCCTAATCGAAGTACAGTAGATATGGCTTAATCCCGGCACCAGGTGCTGAGACGAAATGTCGCCCAAGAGCTCTTGCTCCGAAGCTCCTTGAACCGGCGGCACAGCAGAATCGGGGATAGCCTACATCGGCCTCGCGGTGTATGGCGAAGTTTTAGAGGATAAGGCATGGGTTGGTGGTCCGGGTCTTGCTCATGCACGAAAACCGAAGTCCGGAATAAGCGTGTAGAAAGCATATTGCGTCCCTGTTTGGACGAGGGTTCAATTCCCTCCAGCTCCACTTTTTTATATATATACATAAAACAACTGATACAATACTTATGAAAGAACTTGCACTCAAGTATGGTTGCAACCCCAATCAGAAACCCTCCCGGATCTTTATCGAGGAAGGCGAACTGCCTCTGACTGTGCTGGGCGGCCGTCCCGGTTACATAAATTTCCTTGATGCGCTCAACAGCTGGCAGCTGGTGTGCGAACTGAAGGAAGCCACTGGCTTGCCCGCTGCCGCCAGTTTCAAGCACGTGAGCCCTGCCGGTGCCGCCATCGGTCTTCCGCTCTCACCCACATTGGCCAAGATTTATTTTGTAGACGACATCAAGGTGCCGCTTTCGCCCATCGCATGCGCTTATGCCAGGGCACGCGGAGCCGACCGCATGAGCAGCTATGGCGACTTCATCGCGCTCAGCGACACCTGCGATGAAGCCACGGCCCTGCTCATCAAGCGTGAGGTGAGCGACGGAGTGATTGCCCCCGGCTATACCGAAGAGGCGTTGCAGATTCTGCGCGAAAAGCGCAAGGGCACCTACAACATCATCCAAATGGATCCCCACTATCGCCCTGCACCCATCGAGCGCAAGCAAGTGTTCGGCATCACCTTTGAACAGGGCCGCAACGAGGTGCGCCTGGATGACCCCGCCCTTTTTGCCAACATCCCCACGGCATGCAAGGAGTTCACCGAGGAAGCCCGCCGCGACCTCATCATCTCCCTCATCACCCTCAAGTACACCCAGAGCAACAGCGTCTGCTACGTGAAGGACGGACAGGCCATCGGCATCGGCGCCGGACAGCAAAGCCGCATCCACTGCACCCGCCTGGCAGGCAACAAGGCCGACATCTGGTGGCTGCGCCAGCATCCCAAGGTGATGGGCCTGCCTTTTGTGCCCGGCATCCGCAGGGCCGACCGCGATAACACCATCGACATCTACATCAGCGACGACTATGAGGATGTGCTGGCCGACGGACAGTGGCAGCAGTTCTTCACCGCATGCCCCGAACCGCTCACCCGCGAGGAAAAGAAGGAATGGATAGCCCTCAACACGGATGTGGCACTGGGCAGCGATGCGTTCTTCCCCTTCGGCGACAATGTGGAGCGCGCCCACAAGAGCGGTGTGCGCTACATTGCCCAGGCAGGCGGTTCCGTGCGCGACGACCATGTGATTGCCACCTGCGACAAGTATGGCATTGCAATGGCCTTCACCGGCGTACGCCTGTTCCACCACTAATCCGGAGGCGCGTATGGAATTCGGAGGCGACGACATCGACAAGGTCATCCAGCAGGGAATCACTTTCAGGAGTGGCCCCAAGAAGGAAAAGACCGATGGTGCAAAGGTGAAGACCAAGGCCAAGAAGAAACAGTATATAACCGGTGCACACGGATCGGGGTCGGCCAAGAAAAAAGCCGACATCCGACGCCGGCGTGCCAACCGTCACAAGTAGAGAGCAACCCAAAACCAACGACATGTTTTCATTTCTTCAATCCAAGAAATCCCTATTGCAAAGAGGCTATTTTCAAGACTATACCGATTACCACTGCCATCTGCTCTACGGAGTGGACGACGGCAGCGAATCGTGGGACAAAACGGAAGCCATGCTGCAAACCTGCGAGTCGCTGGGGTTCGGAAAGGTGTGGTTCACGCCCCACATCATGGAGGATTTCCCCAACACCACCGACCATCTGCGCCAGCGGTTTGCCGAACTTCGTGCTGCCTACAAAGGCTCCCTGCAGCTCCATCTGGCAGCTGAATACATGATTTGCCCTGTGCTGGCCGAACGCATCCGCAACAACGACCTGCTCACCCTAGGAGAGAAGGGTATGCACGTGCTGGTGGAAACCAGCTACTATGATGCACCTCTCCACATGGATCAGACACTCGACCTCTTGCGCTCCAACGGCTATATTCCCATCATGGCCCACCCCGAACGCAGCGAATACATGACCATGCAGATGATGGAGTCGATGCGGAGCCGCGGCATAAAGTTCCAGCTCGACCTGTTCTCTGTCTGCGGAGCCTATTCTCCGTCTTCACGCATGCGTGCGGAGAAATATCTGAAGGCCGGATATTACGACCTTGTGGGCACAGACACCCACAGCAACCGCTTCCTGCAATGCTTTGCCAAAGCCTCTGTATCCAACAAGCTGTTCAACCTACTTCCACCTCAGCCACAGTTGCTGTGAGCATGGAGGGGTAGAAACGCGACTAAACATAATTACGATTACGCACATTTAATCACAAACTAATATTAAACACACCCTAATGAGAAACAGATTCATCCTGTTATTGCTAATGGCCGTATGCCTACAGATGCAGGCGACGGCAGCGGAGAAACCCTTCACAGTGCCCGAGCTGAAGGAATGGAAAGGCGGTGAAGGCAGTTTCACACTCACGCCCACTTCCACGGTCACGTATGCCGATGCCTCACTGGAGCCTGTTGCACAGTATGTTGTGCAGGCGCTGGGCATCACCACCAAAGCCACCCTTGGCAAAGCCGCCCAAGGCGGCATCTGCCTGAAGATGGTCAAGAACAAGAAACTTGGCAACGAGGGCTACCAGCTCGACATCCGCGAGAAAGGTATCCTGATTACCGCCCAGGCAGTCAATGGCTTGCGCTGGGGCGTGCAGAGCCTTCTCCAGATGGCCACCCGGTCGAAGACGCTCCCCTGCGGCCTTGCCACCGATGTTCCCGACTATGCCCTCCGCGGCTTCATGATCGACTGCGGACGCAAGAACATCCCGTTGGATTACCTGCGTCAGCTGGTGAGCGTGATGTCGTACTATAAGTTGAACACGCTCCAGGTACATCTCAACGACAACGGCTTCAAGCAGTATTTCGAAAACGACTGGAACCAGACGTATGCCGGTTTCCGCATCGAGAGCGAATGGTTTCCAGGCCTCACTTCGCGTGACGGTTTCTACACCAAGGACGATTTCCGCCGCTTCATCCGCGAAGCTGCCGCCCAGGGTGTGGAAATTATTCCCGAGATTGATGCACCTGCCCATGCCCTGGCATTCACCCACTACCGCCCGAGCCTGAGCTGCGAAAAGTATGGAGCCGACCATCTCGACCTCCAGAACCCAGCCGTAGTGCCCTTCCTGGATTCGCTCTGGACAGAATATATCGGAGGCGACAATCCTGTCTTCGATTGCCCGCGCGTCCACATCGGAACGGATGAATACAACAACCAGGATTCGGTGGTGGTAGAACTGTTCCGTTCGCTCACCGACCACCTCATCCACACCGTGGAGAGCCATGGCAAGCAAGCCGTGATGTGGGGTGCCCTCACACACGCCAAGGGCCAGACACCCGTGAAGAGCGAGAACGTGATTATGGACATGTGGTACAACGGCTATGCCGAACCCAACGAGATGAAGAAGCAGGGCTATCAGATGGTGAGCGTCCCTGATGGCTATGTCTACATCGTGCCCGCCGCCGGCTACTACTACGACTATCTGAACTGCCGTTTCCTCTATGAGCGCTGGACACCGTCGCAGATAGGCAATGTGAAGTTTGAGGAGCGCGACCCGCAGGTGATGGGTGGCATGTTTGCCGTGTGGAACGATGTGTGCACCAATGGCATCAGCGTGGGCGACATACACCATCGCGTGTTCCCCGCCCTACAGGTGATGTCGCAGAAGACATGGCATGCCGTCAACGACACCGTTGGCTATGAGCAGTGGGACAAACAGCGTCGCCTGCTGGGCGAGGGCCCAACGTGCAATGAGCTGGGCAACACTGAGTTCAGCACCTCTGTGCTCCGCCCCGTCACCTCCTTCTCGCCCGACAGCCGCCTGCGCCAGCTTGGCTACGACTATCAGGTGGACTTCGACATAGAATGGGCCAACGAGAAGGAAGGCACCACACTGATGGAGAGTCCCCGCTCCAAATTCTATCTTTCCGATCCCATCGGAGGATGGCTGGGATTCAGCCGCGACGGTTATCTCTTCACCTTCCGCTATAAAGGACAGAGCGGACGCAAGGAGCACATCACCATCAAGGGCACCAACCACAGCACATCGCTCTATGTGGACGGCAAGGAGGTACAGACGCTCAACTATGGAGTGGGCCGGAAGGCCGACAATTCCACCTACAAGATTGTGCGCACACTGGTGTTCCCCCTGCAGAACAGCGGTGATTTCCGCAGCAAGGTGACAGGCTTCTCGGCACGCAAAATCTAACAAAAGCAGACGATATGGGGCGAATACAAAAAAAATTCGCCCCATTCCTTGTATAAATGACGCGAAAAGCGTAACTTTGCACCCGATTTATGCAGTTTCTCCCCCAAAAGGGCGGCTGCAAGGGGATGGTTCGGTAGCTCAGTTGGATTAGAGCAGCAGCCTTCTAAGCTGCGGGTCATGGGTTCGAGCCCCATCCGAATCACCAAGAAAACATCCGCTGGGAAGCAACCTGTTGGCTTCCCAGCGGATGTTCTTTTTTATCCGGAATTCTGGATCTGGTTTCTGACCCGTCTATACAAACAGGATTTCGCGGGCATGGAACATGTAGTTCCCTCCCACCACATATTCCATGGCTGTGGGCGAGAAGCGGTCCTCCACCGTGATGTGCTCATGGCCGCAAAGAATGGCCTTGAGCAGGGGTTGCTGGCGCAGGGAGAGGATAAAATCGTGCGTAACAACATCATCAAGCTGTGCCCGATAGCCGCCGCTGGGCTTGGTCACAGATGTGCGGAAGCGTACGCCCTCCTTGTCTTTCCAGTAGCGGCACGTAGCACGCCAGATGTCATCGGTATAGAAGGGCACGTGCATGCACAGGACAATGGGCAATCCGCGCTCCACCTCCTCGTTGAACCGGCTCACCTGCTCCGCATTCACCGTCCCATACACATCGTTCATGGCAATGAAATTCACGCCTCTGACCACCTGTGAATGGAACCCCAGGTCGAAGGGGAACACCCGCTGGAGTGCATCGCGGCTTAACTGGCGGGAAGCCTCCGTATCTTCCTCCTTGGACATGCCGGGAGAGAATTCATGGTTGCCAAGGGCGCACACGACGTTATCGCCCAGATATTTCCGCACCAGGTCATAGTTGGCTTCGCTTTGCCAGTCAATCAGATCACCCGTGTGGATGACATAGTCAACGTGTTTGCGTGCCCAGTCGAGCGAGTCGCGCAATGCTTCTTCCTGTCTGCCTCCAAAGGTGGTTGTCCTTATGCGGTGGAGTTGCTGCTTGGTGTCGCTCTCGTGCGGATAAGCCGCCGTGAGGTGTGTATCCGAGATATGCATCACGGAGAAGGGCTCCTTGAGTCCGATATGTACGGTGGCATAGCTCACCGAAAGCCGCTCAAAACCTCCTCTCTTCGGGAAGACCGAAGGATCGTCGTCGGCCACCGCCGGCAACGAGGATGTGGCCATCAGTATCCCCGTGCTGCAAACGGCTTTCATGAACTGTCTTCTTTTCATATTGCCAATCTGCGAGGGTGCATTTGGTGTAAACTTCTTTTCAGCCATATTTTCTGTCTGAGACTTGCTTCCTATAAGACTCTTCTGCATAATTTTGTTTGATTTTTTGCAAAGTTACATAAAATTCCCAAATCACAAGTAAACCGAGGCAAAATAATACGATTTTGATGCAAAATTATTGTGCTGGTGTGCCATTTTCGTTCACACCATGCCGCGAACCAGTATTTTTTTCCAGTAAGTGATGATAGAGAGCAACGACTCCTGTTGCTAAAAGACAGTGTTTGCAGACAATTCATAGTAAATAAACTGAAAGTATTTGTCTTTTCTTGCCATACACAATGATATTATCGCCGACTGTCATCATGGTGACAGGCTTGACGAGGACGTTTGCCCTGTTGTCCGAACAAGTATCACCATGAATAGATATAAGCCCGCTCCGCAAACACTCTACACTCTACATTATTTCGCGTTTATACGTTGAAAACCAATCATTTGGCGAATGTAGAGTGTAGAGTTGTAGCGGCATCACATGTCGTCAACATTTAATTCCTTCCTCCCACCAATGATGTAAATGCCTTTGTGCGGAATGGTGTCCATACGGCGGCCGTGAAGATCGTATATGTGCCATGAAGAGGCGGAAGGCAGGATGGACGACATTCCCGACACCGAATCGAATCCTGGTGCCTGATAGATGAGTGTGCCGTGTTGCCAGCATCGGAGCAGATAGGAGAACGTGCCTTCCTGCTCCAGAAAACGACGTACGCCCAGATATTGGTCCTTACTCACGCCAATGCCCTCGATAAGGTGATAGTTCCATGGCTCCGTGTCGCCCTCGAAGTAAGAACTGCAATCCAGACCCGAATCGATGGTGATGGTGCGGTGGATATATCCCTGGTCCTCACGCGTTTGAATGCTCAGGACTGAGGCCACATCACTGACCCAGTCGCCCTGCTGCACACCAAAATCGAGCACCACTTCGGGCACATTGTCGCGGTTCACCACATACAGTTTCCTGCCCTCTTCAAACACTACCAGCCGACGGCCGTGTTCCCTTGAGTACACCAGTTTGCAGAGGCGTGTGCCAATGAGCGTGTCTCCTGCCATAGTAATGGTATAGGCAGGCATAAGGGTGTGTGCCTCGGCATCCACGGGCATACATTCCCACACCTTGCCGTCGGCAAGCATCTCGTCGTATGGAATGACCATGTCCTCGCCGGCCTCCATGCCGTCCACAGGCAGCACCTTGCGCGTGCCCTTTGTAGAAAAGATGACATGGCTGATGTTGGAGGGCTTGGGCCGCTTGCCTTTCCCCGGAGCGACATGCCGCAGGAAAAGCTCCATAGGTCCTTCCAAATAGCCATACTTATAGACGATGCCCTTCCAGGCAGGCAACAGATGCGTGTCGCCATTGTTCAGCATGTAGTAGTCGAGCGAGTCCTCCTGCCAGTCAACATATTCCTCCCTGCATTCGCCGCCGGATACGCCATAACGTATGGTGTGGCCATACTCGAAGGGAGTGCTGAAGTCGTAGAGCAGGCATTCCTCGCCAATGGTGCCATCAGCCAGCACGGGTCGCACATAGATGATGCTGTCGCCCTCACTGCGCAGGTAACCCTGAAGCACAGGTTCCCATGGTCTGCCATCGGTAACCACCTGCTTTTCCAAGGCCAGATATCCGTCGTCCGTCTGGCGGAGGCGATAGGTCACTATCCTTTCTCCTCCCGCCCCTGTGGCGCCGTCATCTACATCGGTCAGCGTGTAACATATCTCCCATTCCGACCCGTCGGACCAAATGCTTCCCGTCTGTGCACACATCGGGAGTGTGGCCAGCAAAGCCATTGCCATCAGTATTCTTCTCATGCTCGTATGTATTGGTTTAAATAGTTTTCAATTGTCTGGTTCTGCACGTCGCTGTCCAGTTTCTTTTTCATGCGTTGTTTCCTCACGGCCACCGACGCAGGTGCTATGCCATACACGTCGGCCAGCACGGCATTGGGCACACGCATCATGATAAGGCAACAGAAGCGGATGTCCTCGGTGGTGAGCGCAGGATGCCCCGTGCGCAGACGGGAGCTGAATCCTGGGAGCACCATATCGGTGTTCTGCTCTATGAGTTTCCAGGCATCCTCCTCCAGGTTGATGTGGCCGCTTCTGCCGCGGTTGGCGTTCAGGATGGGCAGGATGATGGCATAGAGGTGCTCATAGTAGAGCCGCTGCAGGCGGATGTTCTCCTCGCGCGTCTGGTTCTCATTGGCCAGTGCCTCCTCCGAAAGGCGCATTGCCTCCAGTTCCCGTTCCCGGGCGACTCTGGCTTTCCGCCGGTAGGCAAGGCCCGCAGTGGATGCGGTGAGCAACAGCATCAACACTACGATGATGACCCCGTACAGGCGTGCCTTTTCAGCAGCGCGCATGGCACGCTGGCGCTCCATCTGCCGCTCATGCTGGAGGGCATGGATGCGCACCATGTTTTCCGATGCCTCTGTCCTGGCGATGCTGTCGGTCAGCTCCATCAAGGTGGCGGCATCGCCATATGCCTCCCGCCACTGCTCTGCATCTTCGTGGCAACCCATCAACAGCCGGGTGAGTTCTGCCCGCCCGTGGATGCCACACGCTGGGATATAGGCCGCAAGCAACTCCACCAACTCCCTCTGGCAGCCCTGAAGGTCCAGTGCATAAGCATGTGTGATGCGGTACAGGTCGGTCTTCACCACCGGCGGATAGACGGTCTCGGCCGCCCGCACATAAAACAGCGTGCTGTCGTCATGCTCCGCCATCAAGTGGATCTGTGCCAGCAGAAGCAACGTCTGAGCCCTGAAGTCGAGGGTGTCTGCGGGTGCTTCGTGGCAGGCGTTCCGGGCATTCAGGGCGGCGCTGTCCAGTTGTCCCTCCACCATGTAGGTGGTGGCCAGCTGCTGCAGGGCCTCTGCCTTCAGTCTTCGTCCGCAGGGCGCATCCTCCTTTCCAACGGCCTCTGCCTCCAGCACCATCTTCTGCTGGTAATGCTTTTGCAGACTTGTGAGGTTCTTCTTTTCATATTCCGCAGCAATGCTTGCATACAGGCGGTAGCATTGCCTGTGGCTGCCCAATGCCGCACATTCGTCCAGTTCGTCGAGCAGGGTTGTCAGGGCCGCATCCACGTCGGGAAAGGCGGTCGTGTCTGCCGTGCCGCATCCAGCAAGCAGAGCCAGGAGTAGGGTGGCTGCAAACAGATTCTTCATGTGGTGTACTGTGTTTCTGGCTGCAAAGTTACAAATATATCAGCATATACGGGGGCATATTCCGATATTTGTATATCCCCGTATATGCATGAATGATATACAGCACATTGGTTCCCAGTTACATGCGACAGCCGTACATGTATATACGAGCCCTGGCACTTTGTCCCCCGCCCCTGTGGAGTTGAGCCACATTTCTGCAGAAAGGGCATATACATCTGGGCTCTGGTGTTGCCCCGTTCATAAATTCTTTATAACTTTGCATCGCAAAACGAAACGGGCTCCAAAAAGCCACATTAAATTTTTATACAATGAAGAACAATCTATTTTTATTACTGCTTTTAGCATCTGTCCAAATGAGCGGACAAGTGCAGCGGTTCATTGAACCGGGAAAGACATGGCATGTGAGAGGACAGGTGCTATATCGTCCGTCGGTGGTGACCGATGAATACTATTGCTTCACGGAAGAAAGCGATACACTGATAGACAATGTACACTACATGCGGCTTTTTGAGGCGAAGGAAGAAAAACTGGAAACTGTCGCCATCTATCGTGAGGAGGAAGGCATCGTATACCGTTATTACCCTGAAATACAGAAGGAATACCTGTATTACGATTTTACATTGAATCCGCTGGAAACCATCAACATACATTTCAACGCCGTTGATGATGTATTTGCAAGTGAGGCAACATCCACAGACATTCTGACGCTGGGCGATGGAACCCAAGCACGCAGCATCCAGCTTGTAACCCATTCGGCCACTGCCGGGGATGAAAACAGTTGGATAGGGTCGGCTAGCTGGAACGACGTATGGATAGAGGGAATAGGCAATATAGTATCACCCCGGATAAACATTCTGGGAAATAGTTGGACAGGAATGAATTTTACTCTCATGTCCGTGACACGGGGAGGCGAGGTGCTCTACAGCCACACGCCTGCGGGCATGGCGGATGTAGGTACCGTCAAGGATGCAGACGGCCCGGCCCATGACATACAGGGACGACCTATTCCGCAGGGTTCCAAACATGGATTCATCATAAAGAACGGCCGGAAAATATGGAGGGTAAGAAAATGAACACCACTAAACTGATCATCTGCAGCCTCCTGATTACCGGAGGGCTGTCCTTCACACAAGCACACACCACCACCCCACCCCGCAGCA
>JAEDIG010000157.1 GCA_016292545.1 Bacteroidaceae bacterium | reverse complement strand
TGGAGCTCATCAGTCCGATGAACGAGGACGGCTTTTCGCTGCTGGGTGTCATCGACAAGACGGTCACTCCCATGGGCGCCCGCATGCTGCACCGGTGGATGCTTTTCCCGCTCAAGGATGTGTCGCGCATCTCCGAACGCCACGATGTGGTGGACTATTTCTTCAAGCACCCCGACTTCCGCCAGCTGGTGTATGAGCAGCTCCATCAGATAGGCGATCTGGAGCGCATCATGGCCAAGGCCAGTGTGGGACGCATCACTCCGCGCGACATCATCCAGCTTCGCCAGGCCCTGCAGGCGATGGAGCCCATCAAGCAGGCCTGCGCTCAGACCGACGACAAAATCCTGTCGCGTGTGGGCGAGCAGCTCAATCCCTGTGCCACCATCCGCGACCGCATTGCGCGTGAGGTGCAGCCCGACCCGCCCCTGATGGTGGCCAAGGGAGGCGTGATTGCCGATGGTGTGAGCGAAGAGCTCGACCGCCTGCGGCGTATCGCCTATCAGGGCAAGGACTATCTGCTGCAGATTCAGCAGCGCGAGATACAGGCCACGGGCATACAAAGCCTGAAGATTGGCTACAACAATGTCTTCGGCTATTATCTGGAGGTGCGCAACACCTACAAGGACCAGGTGCCGCAGGAATGGGTCAGGAAGCAGACACTGGCCAGTGCGGAGCGCTACATCACCCAGGAACTGAAGGAATACGAGGAGCAGATTATGGGTGCCGAGGAACGCATACTCGCCCTTGAGGCGCAGCTCTACAATGAACTGGTGGCGGCTGTGGCTTCATATGCTCCGGTCATCCAGGTGAACGCCTCCCTGCTGGCCCAGCTCGACTGCCTGCTGTCCTTTGCCATCAGCGCGCAGGAAAACAACTATGTGCAGCCTGTGGTGGACGAGTCGGGTGTCATTGACATTGTGCAGGGCCGCCATCCTGTCATTGAGAAACAGTTGCCTGCAGGCGAGCGTTTTGTGGCCAACGATGTCTGTCTCGACACAGAGAAACAGCAGATTATCATCATCACGGGCCCCAACATGGCCGGTAAGAGTGCCCTGCTCAGACAGGTGGCCCTCATCGTCCTGCTGGCACAGATGGGCAGTTTCGTGCCTGCCGAGCGGGCGCATATAGGCTATGTGGACAAGATATTCACGCGTGTGGGTGCCAGCGACAACATATCCGTGGGCGAATCCACATTTATGGTGGAGATGAACGAGGCGGCCAGCATTCTCAACAACCTGTCGCCCCGCTCTCTTGTGCTGTTCGACGAGCTAGGCCGTGGCACCAGCACCTACGACGGCATCAGCATCGCCTGGTCGATAGTGGAATATATCCACGAGAACAGGCAAGGACATGCCCGCACCCTCTTTGCCACGCACTACCATGAACTCAACGAAATGGAGAAGCGCTTTCCGCGCATCAAGAATTTCAATGTGAGCGTGCGCGAGGTGGACGGAAGGGTCATTTTCCTGCGCAAGCTGGTGCGGGGCGGAAGCGAGCACAGTTTCGGCATCCATGTGGCCAAGCTGGCAGGCATGCCCGCGAGCATCATCAAGCGTGCTGGTGTAATCCTCCATCAGCTGGAGCAGAACATGAGTCCCGAGCATGTGGGCAAGGGGGTTTCGGCCGGTTCGGAGCCGGACAGGGGTGTGCAGCTGAACTTCTTCAATCTTGAGGATCCTGTGCTCTGCCAGGTGCGCGACGAGGTGCTCCACCTCGACATCGACCACCTCACCCCCCTGGAGGCCCTCAACAAACTCAACGAAATCAAGCATATTGTCAAGGGAAAATAAAAGCATACTGCCATGAACACGAAATCATACGACTATCTCATTGTGGGCTCCGGCCTCATGGGGGCCACCTTCGCCCATTTGATGCACAGCAGGGGAAAGCGCTGTCTGGTGGTGGAGCGCAGGCCGCACACGGGCGGAAACATCCATTGCACCACCATGGCGGGCATACAGGTCCACCAGTATGGGGCACATATCCTCCATACCTCCGACAGGCAGGTGTGGGATTTTGTCAACCGTCTGGCTCCTTGCAACAGGTATACCAACGCGCCCTTGGCCAACTATGAGGGCGAGCTGTACAACCTGCCTTTCAACATGAACACCTTCCACCAGATGTGGGGCGTGGTCACTCCGCAGCAGGCCCAGGACATGCTCGACCGCCAGCGTGCCCAGGCCCGGGAGATGATGGGAGGACGTGATCCGCAGAACCTGGAGGAGCAGGCACTGCTGCTGGTGGGGAGCGACATCTACCACAAGCTCATCAAGGGCTACACCGAGAAGCAGTGGGGACGCCCGTGCACCGAGCTTCCGGCTTTCATTATCAAGCGTCTGCCCGTGCGCCTGGTCTACGACAACAATTATTTCAACGACAGCTACCAGGGTATTCCCATCGGCGGCTACAATGTGCTCACCGATGCCCTGCTCCAGGGCATAGAAGTGCGCACATCCTGCGATTTCCTTTCAGAGCGGAATGAGTGGGAGTCGATGGCCGGCCATGTGTTCTACACGGGACCCATCGATGCCTATTTTGATTTCTCGCTGGGCCACCTGCAGTACCGCACGGTACGGTTCGAGACGGAGGTGCTGCCCATGCCCAACTATCAGGGGAATGCGGTGGTCAACTACACGCATCGCGATGTGCCCTTCACCCGCATCATCGAGCACAAGCATTTCGAGTGTTTCGGACAGGCGGTCTACGACAACCCTTCCACGGTGGTGAGCCGCGAGTACAGCACCGAGTGGACACCCGGCATGGAACCCTACTATCCGGTCAACGACCAGCGCAACAGCCGCCTGCTGGCCCACTATCAGGCCATGGCTGCCCGCTTGCCGCATGTCACCTTTGCCGGCCGTCTGGCCGAATACCGCTACTACGACATGGCACCCACCATCCAGCGTGCCCTCCAGCTGGCGCAGTAGTGCATGGCATCAGTGTGCCTCCAGCCAGTTGGAACCCCATCCGCAGTCGGCTACCAGCGGCACACGCATGGCATAGGCGCGCTCCATCTCCTCGATGACCACATGCTGCAGGACTTCCTTCTCGTCCTGGGGCACGGAGAAGTTGAGTTCGTCGTGGACCTGCAGGATCATCTTGCTACGCAGGCCCTCTGCCTCCATGCGGCGGGCAATGCGGATCATGGCAATCTTGATGATGTCGGCGGCAGAGCCCTGGATGGGAGCGTTGATGGCGTTGCGCTCGGCGTAGCCTCTCACCACAGCGTTGTGGCTGTTGATGTCGGGCAGCGACAGGCGGCGGTGGCACACGGTTTCCGTGAAGCCCTGCTCGCGTGCCAGGGCGATGCTGCGGTCCATGTATTCCTTCACGCCCGGATAGGTGGCAAAATATTCGTCAATGAGGCTCTTGGCCTCTCCGCGGCTCACGTTCATCCTTTCTGCAAGGCCGAAGGCGCTGATTCCGTAGATGATGCCAAAATTGGCCGTCTTGGCCTTTCTTCGTTCGTCGGGCGTCACCTCTCCAATTTCCTTCTTGAATATCTTTGCAGCCGTGGCGGCATGGATGTCGTGACCCTGCAGGAAGGCGTCGATGAGATTGCTGTCCTGGCTCAGGTGGGCCATGATGCGCAGTTCAATCTGGCTGTAGTCGGCGCTGAAGAACAGTTCGCCCGGTTCGGGGATGAAGGTTTTCCTCACTTCCTTCCCCAAGGCATCACGCACGGGAATGTTCTGCAGGTTGGGATTGCTGCTCGACAGGCGACCCGTGGCAGCAATGGTCTGGTTGAAGCTGGTGTGTATGTGTCCCGTGGCAGGGTTTATCAGCATGGGGAGTGCATCGATATAGGTGCCCAGCAGTTTCTTCACCCCCCGGTATTCAAGAATCTTTTCCACGATGGGGTGCTTTGTGCGGAGCGACTCCAGCACTTCCTCGCCCGTTTGGTACTGGCCCTTGCGGGTCTTCTTGGCGTTCGACACGATGTGCAGCTGGTCGAAGAGCACCTCTCCCACTTGCTTGGGCGAGGATATGTTGAAGGGAACGCCGCTCAGCTGATAGATTTCTTTCTCTATCTCCTGCATCGTGCGGGTGAAGCGTGTGGATGTATCCTGCAGGGCCTGGGTGTCGATGCACACGCCGTTTCTCTCCATGCGTGCCAGGACGGGCATCAGCGGCATTTCTATCTGGGTGTATAGCTCCAGGCAGCCGGCCTGTTCCAGTTGGGGATAGAAGAGGTGGTGCAAGCGCAGGGTGATGTCGGCATCTTCGCAGGCATACACGTAGACACTCTCCGGCCTGAGGTCGGCCATGTTCTTCTGGTTTTTCCCCGACCCTATGAGTGCATCAATGTGGATGGTCGTGTAGTGGAGGTATGTTTCGGCCAGCAGGTCCATTCCGTGCCTCATCTCGGGATGAAGCAGGTAGTGGGCTATCATGGTGTCGTGCAGCTGGCCTTGGGTGTGTATGCCATAGTTCTGCAGCACCTGGATGTCGTATTTCAGGTTGTGCCCCACTTTGGCGATACCCGTATGTTCATACAGGGGGCGGAATGTTTCCACGATGGCGGGGTCTTGTCCCACGGGCACATACCACGCCTCATGTTCCTCCACGGCAAAGCTGAGCCCCACCAGGCGTGCACAGATGGCATCGGTGCTGGTGGTCTCTGTGTCCATGCTCACCAGCCTGGCCTGCATAAGGCGCGACAGCAGGTCCTGACGGGCTTCGGGCGTGTCCGCCAGATGGTAGGTGTCCACGTTGGGGTCATAGGAGGCT
>JAEDIG010000027.1 GCA_016292545.1 Bacteroidaceae bacterium | reverse complement strand
AGGCTCTTTTTCCGTTCCATAAATAACTGTAATTTTGTGGCGGATTGCGAAGATTGCATTAAAATTATAATATGTAAAATGAAGGACAAACTATTCCTGTCACTACTTCTGGCATCCATCCAGATGAGCGGCCAGGTGACTGCCGCCTCGTGCCCGCTCCGGTTTACGGAGGTGTGCGTGGCCAATATAGACCAGACAATAGACCATTCGAACAACTATGGAAGCTGGGTGGAACTGCATAACCCCACAGATGACGCGGTTTCGATAGAAGGGTGGTATGTGAGCGATGACGCGGGTGACCTGAAGAAACACAGGCTTCAGGGAACGGAACAAATAAGTCCGGGAGGATACGGATGCCTGTTCTTTGGCCATCATGCCGATGATGGCGTATACGGGGCGGATGCCTACAAACAGGTGAGATTCAAACTGTACAGAGAGGGAGGGACGGTTTATCTGTCGCCCGACGGAGTGAACATAGGCGCAAGCATCCACTATCCGCCCTCCATCCCGCGTTGCAGCTATGCACTCACGGGCGTGCAGGGCAATGACTGGGCCTATTGCGGAATGCCCACCCCAGGGGCACCCAATGAAGGCCACTACGGAAGTGAGCAGATGAAGATGCCGGAGGTGGATGAGGACTCCAGACTCTTCAGCGGCAGTTTCACCGTGCACGCCACCATCCCCGAAGGAGCCACCCTTCGCTATACCACGGACGGAAGCACACCCACGCTGGAGAATGGAAAGACCAGCAGCGACGGATGCTTCAGCATCTCGCACACCACCGTCCTGCGGCTACGCCTGTTTGCCGACGGCATGCTGCCCAGCGGGGTGGCTACACGCACCTACATCTATAAGGACAGGGAGTATTATCTGCCCATCGTGGCCGTGACCACAGACCCGCGCAACCTCTATGACGACTGGATTGGCTGCTATGTGAACGGAAAGAACGGCATCCTGGGCAGGGGGAGCAAGGTGGCATCCAACCTGAACATGGACTGGGAACGCCCTGTGAACCTGGAGTATCTTACTGCCGAAGGGCGGATGGTGGTCAACCAGGAGGCCAGTTTTGAGGTGGCGGGCGGATACAGCCGCCACTTTGAGCCTGCCTCGTTCAAGGTGCAGACTAAGAAGCTGTACGACGGGAACAGTTCGTTCGACTACCCTTTGTTTGCCCACAAGCCCTATTGCCGATACAAGCAGCTGTTCGTGCGCAACGGTGGCAACAACAACCGCACGGATGGCGGACCGCGCATCAAGGATGCCATCACCCAACAGGTGCTCACCTCAAGCGGATACTATGTGGACGCACAGGAATACCAGCCTGCACATGTGTTCATCAACGGCAGGTATCTGGCCATGATGAATGTGCGCGAACCCAACAACCGTTTCCATGGCTGTGCCAACTACGGATATGACAACGACGAGACGGACGGTTTTGAATACAGCAACGGGGCCTACCACCAGAAAGGGGGCACCCGGGATGCCTTCGACAGGCTGATTGCATGCTCCGGGGAAGCCGACACGGATGAGGGCTATGACAAGGTGTGCCGGCTGTTGGACATGGAGGAATTTGTCCGCTACATGGCGGCCATCTGCTATACGGGCAGCTACGACTGGCTGCTGGGAGGCAACAACGTGAAGGGCTACCGCACCCAGGACGACGGGATGTTTCATTTCGTTTTCTTCGACCAGGACCTGGCATGGAGAGACACGGACAATGTGAAGGCCATTGACGGAGTGACAACGAACGAGGTGCTGCTGCTCTACAACAACCTGAAGCGCAACCCCACCTTCCGCCGTCAGTTCGTGGCCTCATACTGCATCCTGCACGGGAGTGTATACACACCAGAACGGTGCAAGGCCGTGGCAGACAGCATCTGCGCGCTGGTGGGCGATGCCCTTGCCTTCGACCGACGCTATGTGAACAAGACCTACAGCACACTGCAGAAGGAGATGTGGGGAGCCGACTACCGCCGCTCACGCATCCGTTCGCTGGCCAGCGCCTATGGCCTCAAGGAAGGGATGGACATCACCATCCGCACCAATATCCCCTTTGCCCGCATCAGCCTGGAGGGGCAAGAACTGCCCTTCGGCAGGTTTTCGGGCACGCTGTTCGAATCGGCACGGATTTATGCAGATGCCGCAGACGGCTATGCCTTCCTTGGATGGCAGGACCCGGAGGGGAACTGGATGGGGGAAAGCCGTGAATGCATGGTTACAAGGAGCGGGACCTATACGGCTGTTTTCGAAAAGGAACGCGTGGATGACGTACCGCCCGTGTGCATCAACGAAGTGAGTGCCGCCAACGACATCTTCACTAACGACTATGGCAAGCGAGCCGACTGGATAGAAATCTACAACAGGGGAAACGAGCCGATAGACGTGGCAGCATTGCATTTCAGCGATGACCTTATGAATCCCAAAAAGTACCAGTTGGATGCTGCTCCAGGCGTAGCCACCATCGTGCCGCCAGATGGGCACATCGTAGTGTGGTGTGACGGAAAGCCATCCCTGTCCCAGCCGCATCTTCCCTTCAAGCTGAAGAACATGAAGAATGGTTTCCTCTCCCTCCACTCTTCCATCGAAGAGTGGACCGACAGCTTCCTATACGATGTGCACTCGCCCAAGGAAAGCATAGGCAGATACCCCGACGGAGGATGTTACTGCTATATCCTCTATCATCCCACCATCGGCAACCACAACATGCACACCCTGTATGACACCTTCATACGTTCCCTTTCCAGCGAAAACGCTCCACCACCCGCCTCGGACAATATTCTCTCCATCGCCTTCTACACACTCGACGGAAGAAAAACTATTCCACAGAATCCCGGCATCTATATCCGGCAAATCCGTTACCGCGACGGACATTCCACAGTAAAAAAGGTCGTGATGGCAGCAGACTAGGATAAAATCTTGGCAAAAACTCATTCTTGCCAGTCGTCTATGACCTGAGCAACCGCATAAGGCATTACATCGGTGGCGAACTGTCCATGTGGGACAGATATGCCGTTGTCCCTAGGTATCAAAAGGAATTCATTGAGCAAGTGTATGAGTAGGACTTCTGTCGTATACTTGTCTGGGGCACGTAAGAGAGTCGTATATGGCATAACAATGGGGCGCACTACAATCGGTATGGACCGGCTTGTAGTGCGCCCCAATATAATACCTAAAGCTGAAAAAGAACTATCAAGCGTCGATGTTGGCAAACGTGGCGTTCTGCTCAATGAACTCACGACGTGGCCCTACATCCTCTCCCATCAGCATGGAGAAGACATAGTCGGCTCCTGCGGCATCCTCGATGGTGACCTGCTTGAGCAGACGTGTGTCGGGATTCATGGTGGTTTCCCACAACTGCTGAGGGTTCATCTCACCCAAACCTTTGTAGCGCTGGGTGACCACGCCGTCCTCGCGGCCATTGTTGTAGCGTTCGAGGAAACGCAGACGGTCGGCCTCGGTGTAGCAGTATTCCTCGGCCTTGCCTGCACGGCAGCGGTAGAGGGGAGGAGTGGCGATATAGAGGTGGCCGTTCTGGATGAGTTCGGGCATATAGCGGTAGAAGAGTGTCATCAGGAGGGTGTCGATGTGGGAACCATCGACATCGGCATCGGTCATGATGATTACCTTGTAGTAGCGCAGCTTCTCATAGTTGGCTTCCTTGCTGTCCTCGCCCAGGCCAAAGCGTACGCCCAGCGCCTGGATGATATTGTTGACCTCCTCGTGTTCAAAGGCTTTGTGCCACATGACACGTTCTACATTAAAGATCTTTCCTCGGATGGGCAGAATGGCCTGGAACTGACGGCTGCGGCCCTGCTTGGCAGAACCACCGGCCGAGTCGCCCTCCACAATGAAGAGCTCACAGTTGGCAGCATCCTTGTCGCTGCAGTCGGCCAGTTTGCCAGGAAGACCGCCACCAGTCATGGGGTTCTTGCGCTGCACGCTCTCACGTGCCTTGCGGGCTGCCACACGTGCCGTGGCTGCAAGCAGCACCTTGTCTACAATGAGCTTGGCCTCGCGGGGATGTTCCTCCAGATAGAAGGTCAATGCCTCGCCCACGGCCTGCTGCACGGCACCGGCCACCTCGCTGTTGCCCAACTTGGTCTTGGTCTGGCCCTCGAACTGGGGCTCGGCCACCTTGATGCTTATGACTGCTGTCAGGCCCTCGCGGAAGTCTTCTCCGCTAATCTCCACATGGTTCTTTGCCAGTTTCTCCATCTCCTTGGGAAACTGGTCCTCGGCGTATTTCTTGAGCACGCGTGTGAGTGCCATGCGGAAACCCTGGAGATGGGTGCCGCCCTCAATGGTGTTGATGTTGTTGACGTAGGAATGCAGGTTCTCGCTGTAGCCGGTATTGTACATGATGGCCGTTTCGATGGGTGTGCCCTGCTTTTCTGTATTGAGGTAGATTACGTCGTCGAAGAGATGGGTGCGGCTGCTGTCGATGTAGCGCACAAAGTCCTTGAGGCCGCCCTCGCTGTGGAACACTTCCTTGCGTGTGTTGCCTTCGTCATCGGGACGAAGGTCGGTGAGGGTGATGTGGATGCCGGCATTCAGATAGGCCAGCTCGCGCATGCGGTTGGCCAGGATGTCGTATTTGTAGTGGGTGGTGGTGAAGATGCTTGCATCGGGCCAGAACTGCTGGCGTGTGCCCCGCAACTCGGTTTCCCCTACCACTTCCACGCCAGTTACTGGCTTGCCGCATGCGTATTCCTGGCGGTAGATCTTTCCGTCGCGGAATACCTGGGACACCATCTTCGTGCTCAAGGCATTCACACACGACACGCCCACACCATGGAGTCCGCCGCTCACCTTATAACTGCCCTTGTCGAACTTGCCGCCGGCATGCAGAACGGTCATTACCACTTCAAGGGCACTCTTGTGTTCCTTCTCGTGCATGTCCACGGGAATGCCGCGCCCGTTATCCTGCACGGTGATGCTTTCGTCGGGATTGATGGTGACCTCGATATGGGTGCAATAGCCGGCCAATGCCTCGTCGATAGAGTTGTCCACCGTTTCGTATACCAGATGGTGGAGACCCTTCTCGCTGATGTCACCAATGTACATGGCCGGACGCTTGCGCACAGCCTCAAGCCCCTCCAATACCTGGATGTTGGAGGCGCTATATTGCGCAGTACTTGTTTGTGTTTCTTCCATTACAGTAAAAAGCCTTAAATTTGGGTACAAATTTACGAAGAAAAATCGAGATATGAAAGCATATTGCAAGAAAAAAGGCGCACTCTGCTGAAAGAGTACGCCCTATGTCTTGTACGCTATGGAAAATCCGCCTTTTAGCTCAACTTCTGGATGTAGCTGGCCAGCTTAGACTTGAGGTTGGAAGCCTTGTTCTTGTGGATGACATTGGTCTTGGCAAGCTTGTCAAGAGCCTTCTGTACACTGGGATACATAGCAAGTGCTTCGCCCTTGTCGGTAGTTGCACGCAATTTGCGCACGGCATTACGCATTGTCTTTGCGTAATATCTGTTGTGGAGTCTTCTCTTCTCCTCCTGACGGATTCTTTTTTCTGACGATTTGTGATTTGCCATCTTGTGATTCTTTTTTATTTTAACTTGTAGTCCCTAGGAGAGTCGAACTCCTCTTTAGAGAATGAAAATCTCTCGTCCTAACCGATAGACGAAGGGACCAAACCTTCGGCCTTAGCCTGTGCTTTCAGCGTGTTTGCTGATTTGCGGTTGCAAAGGTACGCCTTTTTGGCGGATTGGCAAAATGTTTTCAAGAAAAAATGCTTTTTTATGCCTAAATTCCCCCAGTTTACGTGTTTTCTGCATCATTTTTTGTACCTTAGCGGCCACAAAACAACAAAATTGATGATTGAGAAGACACGTGGAATCGTATTGCACCAGACCAGGGGAGCCACCGGCCACCTGATTGTGACCATCTTCACGGAAGACTGTGGGGCGGTGGCCTTTGTAGTGAAACCCTCGCGAGCGAAAACCCAGCGGCTGCACACCAATCTGCTGCGCCCGCTGAGCATCGTGGACCTGAGTTTCGACTTGCGTGTGAACCAGTCGTTGCAACGCATCGAAGACTTGCACGTGGGGATGGCCTACCGATCGCTGCCTTATCATCCCGTGAAGGAAACCATTGCCTTGTTCTTGGGGGAATTTCTCTATTATAGCCTGCGCAATGAAACCCGGAATCAGCCGCTCTTTGCCTTCCTGTGTAACAGCTTGGCGTGGCTGGACGCATGCGATTCGGGACTGGCTAATTTCCATCTCACCCTTCTGCTCAGGCTCACACGCTTCCTGGGCTTTTGGCCATCGGTCGACGCATCGGCCCAGGGGATGTTTTTCGACATGCAGACATGCCAGTATACGGAGGTCCGGCCTCCTCATGGCGCTTATCTCACACCCGAGGAGGCCGGACTGATGCCGTTGATGATGCGCATGAACTTCCCTTCCATGCATCTTTTCCGCATGAGCAGGGAACAGCGCAACCGTTTTCTGGACATTCTGGAAGCCTACTACCAGCAGCGCATTCCCGGCTTTCCGCCGCTACGCTCGCTGCAGGTGTTGCGCGACCTCCTGAACTAGCGCCCTATTGCAGCAGGGTCTTCACCATCTCGCTGATGGCGCGTCCCTCGGCCTTGCCGGCCAGCCGCTTGGTGGCCACTCCCATCACCTTGCCCATCTCTTTGGCTGATGTGGCACCCACCTCTGCGATTATTTCCGACAAGGCTGCACGCAATTCATCGCCCTCCATCTGCTTGGGCAGGTATTCCTCTATCACACGCACTTGCTTCATTTCCTCCTCGGCCAGGTCGGCCCTGTTCTGGCTTTGATATATCTGGGCGGTATCTCGTCCCTGCTTGGCCAGCTTGGCCAGCACCTTGAGTGCAGCCTCGTCAGTGAGCTCATCGTTGTTTCCGGGAGCAGTCTTGGCTTCGATGAAATACTTCTTCACATTTCTCAATGCCAACAGACGCACTTTGTCCTTGGCTTTCATTGCAGCTACAATGTCGCTGCTAATCTGTTCAAATAGCATAATATGTATTTTGAGTTGATTGTCTTATATATTATTGTTGGGGCAGTTGCTGCTTGATGCGTTTCAGGTCTTCCAGCGTACGCTTGTATGTTGGCAGGGTGTCGACCATGGCAATCACGTTCTCATCGTCGAGGTCATCGTCGGAGAATATGAACACGTTGTGGTGACGTCTGCGCACCGACTTGGATGTAGGGTCATAATAAGTGAGAATGCGCGCCTCCAGCTTGTCTTTCTCCTCTGCGTCTTCAATGGAGCGGGCAATGTCCTTCTCCTTTTTGAGGTCGTCCACGCCAGGAACGTTCTGGAGGCCGAAGCCCGTGGCCAGCAGCGTAATCTTCACCTTGCTGCCCAGACTGCTGTCGGTGGCCAGCCCCCACTTGGTTTCCACGTCCTGATTGAAACGGCTCATGAAGTCGTTCACTTCGTTCATTTCCTCCATGCGCAGGTTGTCCTGGTCCTTGTCTCCACAGAAATTGATATTGAGCAGCACCTTTTTGCTGTTGAAGATGTCGTTGTTGTTGAGCAGCGGACTGTTCAGGGCCTCGTTGATGGCCTTGGTCACGCGCTTTTCCCCCTCTCCATAGCCTGTGCTCATGATGGCCACGCCTCCGTCCTTGAGCACCGTGGTCACATCCTGGAAGTCGAGGTTCATGATGCCGTGCATGGTGATGATTTCTGCAATGCTGCGTGCAGCCACGCTCAGGGTGTCGTCGGCCTTGGCAAAGGCATTGAGTACAGTGAGGTCGGGGTACACCTCGCGCAGACGTTCGTTATTGATAACCAGCAGGGCATCCACATGCTTGGATATTTCGTCCACGCCATCAAGTGCCTGTTTGATCTTGTTGTTGCCCTCAAACCTGAAGGGGATGGTGACGATTCCCACCGTAAGGATGCCTGCGTCCTTGGCACATTGGGCGATGATAGGAGCGGCTCCTGTGCCCGTGCCTCCGCCCATGCCTGCCGTGATGAACACCATGCGTGTGCCGTCGTCGAGCATCTGTTTTATCTCATCGAGGCTCTCCAGGGCAGCCTGTTTGGCCCTTTCCGGCCTGTTGCCAGCACCCAGTCCGTCCTTTCCCAGTTGCAGATGGTTGGGCACAGGCGAGTCGTTGAGCGCCTTCTTGTCGGTGTTGCACAGTACGTAGGTGACATCGTGGATGCCCTCCCGGTACATGTGGTTGACGGCATTTCCTCCGCCACCGCCCACTCCAATCACCTTGATGATGCTTGGCTTTGATGCGGGAAAGTCAAATGCGATACCGCCCGAAAAATTGTCTTCTGGTTTCATATCGTTTATGCTGATTTGTAGGGATTACTGATTATGGTTGTTTGTCTCGTTCAGGCCGTAGTCCTCGGATTCGGATAACATGTCGCTTATCTTGCCCCAGAACTTCTTCATTTTGCTTCCAAAGGAGCGCTGCTTGGGCTTGGGCTGTGTATCGCCCTCGTCCGCAGGTGTCTTCTGCCCTGTCTGTTCCTCGGCGGCTGTAGGCTTTTCGGCCTGCGGGTCTTCCTCCTTGTCCATGCCGAAATCCAGTTCGGCCTGTACTTCGCGGGGAGCCGACGGCGGTTCGCCCACACAATTCTGGTCGCCCTTGAGCAGGATGCCAATGAGCGAATAGATGGTGCGGTCACCTGTCTGCACCGTAGGAGCCAGTGTCACGTTCACAGGCATGCCCTTAGCCACGCGCAACTGCTTGTCGGCATCGGTATGCTTCTTGAAGGCCTCCAACAGATTCTTTATCTTGGATCCGCCTCCCGTGAAGACTATGCCCGAAAGGATTTTGTCGTTGTGTTCCTTGATGCGTGACCACACATTGAGGATGATTTCCTCATAGCGGGCCTCCACAATCTCCTGTAGCATGACTGCATCAATGCTACGGTTGTGGCTGAGGGTAATCTTTGAACTGTTGTCTTCCTGCTCGTCGTCGTGCCATGCACTCCCGTAGGTGAGCTTGAGCATCTCAGCTTCCTCTGGGTCGATATTGTAGCTGGCAATGTCGCTGGTCACGTCGTCTGCACCCACGGGAATCACTACCAGCTGGCGCAGCACCTTGTTGGTGTAGACAATGATGGTAGTGGTTTCGGCACCTATGTCCACCAGCGCGCATCCCGACCGCTTCTCGTTGGAGGTGAGCAGGAAATCGGCCAGACAGATAGGGGTGATGGGCATGCCGGCCAGTTCCAGTCCTGCATTGTGGACACACCGTTCGATATTTTCCGACAGGCTGCTGCGGGCGATGATGTTGAGGTAGCGCCCCTCCACCTGCTCGCTCTGCACACCTATGGGGTCTGAAATGGTACGGGTGCCCAGACCATATTCCTGTGGCACCACTTCCTTGATTTGTGCGTCGGGATAGATGACACCGAGATTGGTTTCACAGAGGCTCTCCACCATCTGCGCGGTGATGAGCGTTTTTCCCTCGAAGGTCTTGGTCACATGGTTTTTCACCGCATGAAACGACTGGCCTGACACACCCACATAGACACGGGTAGTATTGATATTGAGTGCTTCATTGAGTTTCTTCACAACCCTGGAGATGGCGGCCGATGTCTTGTCGATATTGTCCACCACACCATTGCGAATGCAGTTGGCATTCTCCTCTTGCACAATAGCCAATACTTGCATGATACCATCTGTCTCTCGTTTGCCGGCGATGGCCCGGATGGCTGTTGAACCTAATTCCACAGCAACAATGATTTCCTTTTCTGCTCCCATATCGTATTATTTTTTGTCTTTCCTTTTTTTACACACAATTTGTCCTTCATACGCCAGATTGATGCTCTCATAGCGGTTCCATCCCACCTGGGGCAGTCCCTTCCTGTAGAAAAGGAGCATGCGTTCGAGCTTTTCGCTTGCCTTGTCCGTATTGCCCAGAATAATCGTATGGTCACCCACCCTGGGATAGAGGAGCACATGGTTGGCATCCTCCACATGTATCTGTTCCACCTGTTTGCTCCAGAAGTCATCGGCATAGAGGATACGTGCCAGCGGAAGCAGGCCGGTGGCGGCATATTCCTTGGTGATGTTGCCTGTGGCCACACACAGCGGCAGGCTGAAACGGTTGGCCGGCATTGTTGCGCCCTGCTCATCCAGATAATATGGTTTCCCATTGTTTGCCATCACCAGCAGGATGGGTTTGCGCGGCATCACATCGATGCAGAGCACACCCTTGTCGGTGTAATAGCAGTTGGCCGACATGAGGTAGGGGTCATTCCGCAGGCTCTGCTCTATCTCGAGCAGGTTCACGCGGCTGAGCTTCTGCCCCTCGGGCGCAATCTTTTCGGCCACCAGCACATCGCGCACATAATTTTCGTCCACGAAATCTGCTGTGGTGGTGTCGAGCACTTCTATCTCCATCGAGCGACAGATGATGTCCTCCACAGGGCGATAGAAGAGCGTGACTGCTACCACCAGGTAGACCAGCACCGCCAACATGAGCATAATCTTGATAATCGTCTTCATCCTATCTCATTCATATATTATATGTTTCCTTCAGCAGGGAGGCAATGCGGCCGGCGTAGTTGTCGATGTCACCTGCTCCCAGCGTCACCAGCACGTCATAGCCTCCGGCCTTCACCACATCCAAGATGCCATCCTTGCAGCACATCTGCTTGCGTATGCCGGGGCGCAGGTTGTCGTAGATGAGGGCACTCGTCACACCGGGGATGGGAGCCTCGCGGGCAGGGTAGATGTCCACGATGGCCACATCGTCGAGCAGCGAGAGGGCATCCGCAAATTCTTGATAGAAATCGCGTGTGCGGGTGTAGAGGTGCGGCTGGAAGATGGCCTTGATGCGCCGTCCTTCATACAGTTGCTTGATGCTCACGATGCTCTGCCGGATTTCCTCGGGATGATGGGCATAGTCGCTCAGATACACCATGCGGTCGGTTTTTATGTGGAAATCGAACCGCCGGTCCACGCCTTTGAAAGAGGCCATGGCATCACGTATCTCATCGTCGGTGGCACCAGCTATCTGGGCCAGGGCCATGGCGGCAATGCCGTTTTCGATATTGATGGCCACAGGCACTCCCAGCCGTATGCCTGAAATATCGCCTAGTGGGGAATGGTAGTCGAAGGTGATTTCACCTCCTCCTATCTGCACGTTGGTGGCGTGGAAGTCGCCCGACTCACGGCTGTAGGTAAAGGTGGTGACACCAGGCTGCGGGGCCGGCGTCATGCGCAGGCCTGTGTGCAGAATCAGGTAGCCGCCTGGTTTCACAAGGGAACTGTACTTGGTGAAGCTCTCCAGATAGGCCTCCTCCGTGCCGTAGATGTCCAGGTGGTCGGCATCTGTGGCGGTAATCACTGTGGCAAAGGGCGTCAGCCAATGGAATGAGCGGTCAAACTCGTCGGCTTCTATCACCACATAGTCGCTTTTCTTGCTCAGAATGTAGTTGGTGCCATAGTTTTTAGTGATGCCGCCCAGGAATGCATTGCAGTCCACATGGCTCTGGTGGAGGATATGGGCCGCCATGCTGCTGGTCGTGGTTTTGCCGTGTGTGCCGGCCACACACAATCCCTTCAGGGCACGTGTGAGTGTGCCCAGCACCTGGGCACGCTTCTGCACCTCGAACCCATGGCTGCGGAAATACTGCATCTCATGATGGTCGGCAGGAATGGCTGGTGTATACACTACCAGACAGGTTGACGGATTGGTAAACAAGGAGGGAATGCTGTCGGGGGCATCGGTATAGTGTACCCATGCGCCTTCTTCGCGCAACTTCTCTGTGAGGGGGCATGGTGTACGGTCGTATCCGCCCACGGCAATGCCCGTGTGGAGGAAATAGCGTGCGATGGCGCTCATGCCAATGCCGCCTATTCCCACAAAATATACTGCCTTGATGTCTTTTGCTTCCATTCTTTTGTTTCCTTTCCTTGGTTAGTTTCCTTTTTTTCTGGCCAAACGGATTGCCTCGCGCGCAATCACCTCGGCCGCGTCCTTGAGTGCCATCTGGAGTGCATGTTGCCCCAGCTGCTGCAGGCGTGTCTGGTCGCTCACCGTGGCCACGGCCAGTTCCACTAATTGCTGTCGTGCATCTGCATCCCTCACCAGCAGGGCGGCTCCTCGCTTCACGAGGGCGTTGGCATTGTGGGTCTGATGGTCCTCGGCCACATTGGGGCTGGGCACCAGAATGGAGGGCTTGCCCAACAGGCAGAGTTCACTGATGCTGCTGGCTCCTGCACGCGAAATCACCAGGTCGGCTGCCTTATAAGCCTCGTCCATGTTCTGCACGAAATCGGTCACCACAATATTGTTGGCCGCTTTCCTTCCGGCCAGTTGCCGGCGGATGTCGTTGATATAGTAACCTCCGGTCTGCCAGATGAGCTGTACGGGGGCATCGGCCAGCTGGTCGTAGTGCTGGAGAATGCTCTCGTTCAGAGTGCGTGCGCCCAGGCTTCCTCCGATGAGCAGGATGGTGGGCACATTGGGCTTCAGTCCGAATGCCTCCCGACATTGGGCGGCAGGCTTGTCCACCTGAAGCAACGACTGTCTCACGGGATTGCCTGTAAGCAGAATCCGGTCCTTGGGGAAGAAGCGTTCCATGCCCTCGTAGGCCACACATATCACCTCTGCCTTGCGGGCCAGCGACTTGTTGGTGAGTCCGGCAAAGCTGTTTTGTTCCTGGATGAGACACGGCACTCCCATGCTCCATGCTGCATTCAATGTGGCTGCACTGGCATATCCTCCCACACCCACGGCCACATCGGGACGGAAGTCGCGAAGAATCTTGCGCACCATGCGCTTACTCTTCAGGAAATCCAGCAGCACGCCTATGTTGGCAGGCTTCCACAGGGGACGGAAGAGTCCTCTCACAGGCAGTCCCTTGATGTCATAGCCTGCAGCAGGCACGCGCTTCATCTCCATGCGGTCCTGTGCACCCACAAACAAGAACTGTGTTGCTGGTTCCAGGGCCTTGATGGCATTGGCAATACTGATGGCGGGGAAGATGTGTCCACCCGTTCCACCGCCGCTGATGATTACATGCAATGGTTTCATGTTCACACTTGTTTTGAGGGTTCGTCATTCGCTGGCGCCGTGGCGGCGTCGTTCTTTTTCTTCTTGGCCGTATGGCTCACACTGAGAATCATGCCCACATAGGCACAACTGATAAACGTGGATGTGCCGCCTCGGCTGATAAGCGGCAGTGGCTGTCCGGTGATAGGGAAGGCCCCTACGGCTACGGCCATGTTCACCATGGCCTGCACCACCATCATCATCGACAGCCCCATGACCAGAAAGGCCGGGAAGAGGGCTTTGCATTGTCGGGCTATCTTGTAGGTCCGCCACATGAGCAGCAGATAGAGCAGCATCACTCCACCGCCAAAGGCTATACCGCCTTCCTCTATGATGATTGTGTAGATGAAGTCGGAATAGGACTGGGGCAGGAAATCGCGTTCCACAGAGTTGCCCGGTCCCTTGCCCAGCACACCGCAGGTGGCAATGGCAATCTTGGCATGTGTGGCCTGCAGGTTCTCATGCACATTGTACTGGGCTGGGTCGGCTGGCCGTTCTTCGCCCCTCACGCGGTCCACCCATGTGGGGACACGATGGAGCAGGGGCGATTCCTTCATCTTGCCGAGCTGTTCGGGCGTGACCAGCATGAAGAAGGAACCCACCAGAATCAGCATGCCCACCACCATGCCCGTGAGCCACATCATATATTTGGCGGGTGCCTTTCCCACGATGAACATAAAGCCCATCACCAGTGTGATGATGCCTGCCGTGGAGGCGTTTTCCGGAAGGATGAGCAGAACAAAGATGGCCGTAATACCCAGCAGAAAGAAGAAGGTGTTCCTGCGTATGCCTTTCTGGTCGCGCATGGTGGCCATGAACAGCGAGGCCGTGCCCACCAGACTTATCTTCACCAGTTCGGCCGGCTGGATGGTTTTTCCGCCAAACTCTAACCAGCGGCTGGCATCGTTCACCTTTTCGGTGAAAAGCGTGGCTATCTGCATGGGCAGCGACACGATAAGCCCCATCACGCACAATATCTTGAAATAGTTGCTGGGGATGAGATGGATGAGCCATGTGAGCAGGAAACCCATACCCACATAGGCCGCATGCTCTACCACGGGCATCCAGTAGTGCCCCGATTTGTAGGTCATGCTGCTACATGCGCTGTACACCTCCACAATGGAGATGAGGCACAGGCTAGTGAACACCACCCACACCACACCGTCGCCTTTGAAGAATCCTTCCTCCGAGAATCTGGTACTAATCATTGCGTCTTTTTGTCCCTATATTAATTAATGTATATCATGCGTGCGTCAAAGCGCGCGCACCAGTGCCTTGAACTGATCGCCACGGTCTTCCATGTTCTTGAACAGGTCGAAGCTGGCACAACAGGGGCTCAGCAGCACCGTGTCGCCCGGCCGGGCCATGCGCACGCAGGCCGCCACGCAGTCTTTCATGCTGCGGGTATCCTCGATGGGGAGGCCCAGCCCGTCGAATGCGGCATGGAGTTTGGTGTTGTCTACACCCAGGAACACCAGTCCCCTGCATTTCTGCTTCACCAGCGGAACGATGGGGGCATAGTCGTTGCCCTTGTCCTTGCCGCCCAGAATGAGCACCGTGGGTGTGCGCATGCTGTCGAGCGCATACCAGCAGGCATCCACATTGGTGGCTTTGGAATCGTTGATATATTGCACGCCTCCCACACAAGCCACCTTCTCCAGTCTGTGCTCCACACCTTCGAAATCGCTCAGGCTCTTGCGCAGGTCTTCATCGCTGATACCGCTGATATGGGCCGTGATGCCGGCTGCCAGACTGTTATACATGTTGTGCTTTCCCATGAGGCTCAGTTCCTCCTGCTCCATGTTGAATGGCGTGGGGCGTTCAATCACATACTGCCCGTCGGAGATGTAGCCAATCATGCCGTTTTTCTTCAGCAGGCTGAAAGGGCACGCCTTGGCCTTGATGCCATAGTGGGTGAGCTCTTTCTGTATCACTGGGTCATCGGCCCAATATACGAAAGCATCATCGGCCGTCTGGTTTTGCAGGATGCGCATCTTGGCATCCGCATAGTTCTGCATGCTGCCGTCATAGCGGTCCAGATGGTCGGGTGTGATGTTGAGCAGGATGGCGATGTTGGCCCGGAACTTGTACATGTTGTCCAGCTGGAAGCTGCTCAGTTCAATCACATAATAATCGTAGTCCTTGCCTTCGGCCACCTGCAGGGCCAGACTGCGGCCGATGTTCCCCGCCAGTCCCACTTTGTAGCCCGCGTTCTTGAAGATATGGTAGATGAGGCTGGTTGTAGTGGTCTTTCCGTTGGAACCTGTGATGCATATCATCTTGGCCTTCGTGTAGCGGCCGGCAAACTCAATCTCGCTGATGATGGGAATGCCGGCTTTCTTGATTTCGAGTATTGCAGGTGCGTCTTCAGGTATGCCGGGACTCTTGATGACCTCGTCGGCCTCCAGTACGCGCTCCATGGTGTGACCGCCCTCTTCCCACTCGATGCCGTATGCATTCAGCATTTCCTTGTAGTGAGGCTTCACGTGGCCAGCATCGCTCACAAACACGTCATAGTCTTTCCTGAATGCCAATACGGCAGCACCTACGCCGCTCTCTCCGGCGCCCAACACAACAATCTTCTTTTTCCTTTCCATACCTTTTTTTATCTTATCTTCAGTGTTACGATGGTCATTGCGGCCAATATGATGGTCACAATCCAGAATCTGGTGGTTATCTTCGACTCCAGCCAGCATCCCTTGGGCCAATTGATTAATATCTTGAAATCTGCAGGCAGCTGCCCGGGCTTGATGCGGAAGGCATCGTGGATGGGTGCCCGCTTGAATACGCGCCATTTCTGTCCGCGTTTGTTGCCCATCCTGGCATACTGGGTCTGCAGGATTACGCTTACGCTCTCCACAAAGAAAATGAAACACAGGATGGGCAGCAACAGTTCTTTGTGGATGATGATGGCCGTGACGGCAATGATGCCGCCAATGGTGAGGCTGCCCGTGTCGCCCATGAACACCTGGGCGGGATAGGCATTGTACCACAGGAATCCCACCAATGCACCCACAAAGGCACACAGGAAGATAACCAGTTCCTCCGACCCGCTCACATACATGATGTTCAGATAGCTGGCCATTTGGATGTGGCTGCTCACATAGGCCAGTATGCCCAGAGCCATGCCGATGATGGCGGAGTTGCCTGCACACATGCCGTCCATGCCATCGTTCATGTTGCTGCCGTTGCTCACGGCCATCACCACAAACGTTGTCATGATAACGAACAGAATCCAGCCGGCTGCCGTCTTGTAGCGGCCCATGAAGCTCACGATGCTGGAATAGTTGAAGTTGTTGTTCTTCACAAACGGGATGGTGGTGATGGTGCTCTTCACCGGCTCGCTCTTGTGGACAACCACCTCGGTCTGTCCCCTGCGCTGCATCGTGATATTCTCCCGTATCACGGCATCGGGGCTCAGCCACAAGGTAAGGCCCACCACCAGACCCAGCAAGGCCTGGCCTGCCAGTTTCCACATCGGGCGCAGACCGTCCTTGCTTCGCTTCATCTTGATGTAGTCGTCCAGCAGGCCCAATAGGCCCAGCCATAGAGTGGTGCCAATCATCAGAATCATATACACGTTGCGCAGGCGTCCGAGCAACAGGCAGGGCACCACGATGGCCACGATGATGATGATGCCGCCCATGGTGGGCACACCTTTCTTCTCCACTCCATACGGGTCGATGCTGGCATCGCGCTGTGTCTCGTTGCCGCCGTGTGCCTTCATCCACTGGATGAATCGCTCTCCGAACCACATTGATATGAGCAGGCTCAGTATCAAAGTGAGCAGCGACCGGAACGAGATGTATTGCCACATGCCGCTTCCGGGGACACCAAATTCCTCCAGGTATCTAAACAAATAATATAACATGTCCTTTCGTCTCTGAATCTATTGTGTGAATGAATGGTTGCTTCCTGGTGCGGCGGCTCAGAGGCCGAACGCATCACATATCACTTCGTGGTCGTCGAAATGGTGCTTCACGCCCTGCACAATCTGGTAGTCCTCGTGACCCTTGCCGGCCACCAGCACCACATCGCCCGGTTTGGCCATCAGGCAGGCCGTGCGAATGGCCTGCTCGCGGTCCACAATGGCAATCGTTTCCTTCCGTTGCTCGTTGGTCAGGCCGTCGAGCATATCGTTGATGATGGCCTGCGGGTCCTCAAAGCGGGGATTGTCGCTGGTGATAATCAGGTGGTCGCTTTGCGCAAAGGCTTCTTGCGCCATCAGGGGTCGTTTGCCTTTGTCGCGGTTGCCGCCTGCTCCGCACACGGTCCAGCATTCGCCTCTGTGCTGCAGCACCTCGTTGATGGTAGTGAGCACGTTGGCCAGGGCATCGGGTGTGTGGGCATAGTCCACAATGGCTGTTACGCCTTTTGGCGAGCGGATGGTCTCGAACCGTCCGTTCACGGGTGTCATGGCGCTCAGCTCCACCAGCGCCTGCTCCTTGTCCACGCCCAACAGGCGGGTGGCTGCATACACGGCCAGCAGGTTGCTGGCGTTGAAGCGGCCCACAAACTGCACAAACACTTCACGTCCGTCTATCTCCAGGTTCATGCCCTCAAAGCTCTCCTCCAGAATCCTGGCCTTGTAGTCGGCAACCGTCTTCAGGGCGTAGGTATATTTCGATGCCCGGGTGTTCTGGAGCATGAACAGGCCGTTGCGGTCGTCGCCGTTCACCACGGCAAAGGCTTTCTTGGGCAGGGCATCGAAGAATCCTTTCTTGGCATCGCGATAGTTCTCAAAGGTCTTGTGATAGTCGAGGTGGTCGCGCGTGAGGTTGGTAAAGATGCCTCCGGCAAAGGTGAGCCCGCCTATGCGATGCTGCACCACGCTATGGCTGCTCACTTCCATGAAGGCATATTCGCATCCCGCATCGGCCATCTGCCCCAGCAGGCGGTTGAGCGTGATGGGGTCGGGGGTGGTGCATTCGGTGGGCACGGCCTCATCGTTGACATAGTTGCATACCGTGCTGCACAGGCCGCACTTGTAGCCCATGCGGCGGAAGATGCGGTAGAGCAGTGTGGCGATGGTGGTTTTCCCGTTCGTGCCCGTCACGCCCACCAGTTTCAGCCTTCCGGTGGGGTTGCCGTAGAAGGTGGTAGCCAACCGGCCCACAGCAGCCTCTGTGTCGGCATATTGCAAATAGGTGACACCCTCGTGCAACTGTGCGGGCAACTGTTGGCAGGCTACGGCTGTGGCCCCGGCCTCAATGGCCTTCTCTATGTAGGCGTGTCCGTCGGCTTGTGTGCCTTGGATGGCCACAAACATCTTTCCATCGGTTATCTGGCGGGAGTCTATCTCTACCCCCGTAATTTTCTTTTCACTTGGGCCTACCACTTGTATGGGTTTCGTGGCACCAATCAGTTGTTCCAGTTTCATGTGCTTATATACCTTATTAATTAATATATATAAATCTTCCGTCTCATTTGCCGCCCCATTCCAGGGTCAGCTGCACTTGCTCGCCTCGCCTCACGGGCGTGCCGGCCTCCTTGCTCTGTGAGGCTACACGCCCTTTGCCCTTGAGCGTCACCTGTAGCCCTCGTTCGCGCAGGGCATACAAGGCCGTGCGTGCGCCCATGCCTGTCACGTCGGGCATCTTGTTCATGTGCTCCGGTTCGGTGTGCTGCCGGGGCAGGCTGTCCAGGTCAATTCCTATCTGGCGGGCCAGCATTTGGGCTTCCTCGTTGCATCCTGCCCCCATTATGGGCTTGAACACCGAGGTGCTGTCGGCAGCGTCCTTGGGGGAGCGATAGATACCCTTCGACATCACATACTGCGATATTTCGCTGAACACAGGACCGCATTGGCCGCCTCCCGAGGCGGGAAGGCCCGACTTGACGATGCACACCAGCGTGCTGTACTTGGGTGCCTCCGAAGGGTAGTAGCCGCAGAAGCTCACCATGTAGCGTGTCACACCACTGTGGTAGCCTTTTCCGCCTGCGGAGGCAATCTGTGCCGTTCCCGTCTTGCCGCTCACCTTGAAATACTTGCCGCCGTTGCCGGCTTTTCTTCCCAGACCCTTGCTCACCACCTTTTCCAGGATTTCCTGTATGTCATCGATTGTCTGTTTGCTGCAGATGCTTTCTTTGATCACCTCCGTCGGGAAGGTGCGCACCACGTGTCCGTTGGCCAGTTCTGCCGTCACGAAGCGGGGCTTCACCATCTTGCCGCCATTGGCGATGGCATTATAGAAGGTGAGTGTGCTGATGGGGGGCAGCATGGTCACGTAGCCGATGCTCATCCATGGAAGGTCGGTCTTGCTCCAGTATCGTTTGGGGTCGTTGGGCCGTGGCACCTTAGGCTCTCCCTTTCCCACGAACGGCAGGTTCAGCGGAATGCCCACACCTTCCCTGCGCAGTCCGTCCACATATTTCTGGGGATTGTCGTGATAGGCCTGGTCGATGAGGCGGCTCACACCGATGTTGGAACTCTGCTCCAGTATCTCGCTCACGGTGAGCGAACCATAGCCGCCCTTGCGCCAGTTGTGGTCCTTCATGAGGCGGCCGTGCATCTGGTAGATGCCTCCCGTGCAGTCCACACGGTCGGTCTTCTTGATGGTGCCGTCCTCCAGCCCCACCATGATGCTGGCTGTCTTGAAGGTCGACCCTGGCTCCATCAGGTCGCTCACGGCATTGTTCTTCATCTCGTAGTATTCACCGTTCTTTCCGCGCGTCAGGTTCACGATGGCCTTCACGTCGCCCGTAGCCACTTCCATCACAATGGCTATGCCCACTTCGCCGTTCACGTCCGGCTCCTTCAGCTTCTTGCGCAGGGCTTTGTCTGCCACGTCCTGTATGTTCACGTCGATGGTGGTGAGCAGGTCGTGGCCGTCCTGCGGTTCCACGTCCACAAAGCTCACACGCTGGTTCCTCACCTTGGTGCGGTGGCCGATACCTGGTGTGCCGCGCAGGATGCTGTCGAAACTCAGCTCCAGACCACATTTGGCCGATCCGGAGGAATCGCGTAGCAGGTCGCCCAGTGTGCGCGATGCCAGTTCTCCGTAGGGCTTCTTGCGTTGGATGATGGGCTCATAATAGAATCCGCCCTTGAAACTTGTTTCCTGCAGCAGTGGCAGTTCCCTGCACTCCTGCAGCTGGATGTAGGACGCATGCTTGGGATAGAGCCGCCAGGCATGGCTGCGCGCCTTCTTTCCCGCCAGCAACCGGTCGCGGAACCATTTTTCACTCTTGTCGGGGAATATGCGGGCCAGCCCGATGGCAATGCTGTCCAGGTCCTCCTTGAAGGCGGAGTCCCTCCATGCCTGGGCCTTCACTCTGGCGGCGCTGTCCTTGTCTATCACCACATAGTCCATATACAGCCTGTATTCGGGCACAGATCCTGCCAGCAGCTGTCCGTCGCATGCCAGCAGGTTGCCGCGGTTGGCCGGCAGCTTTATGTTTGTGCGTGTAAACTGCTTGCTCACCGCCACCCAGTAGTCTCTTTCCGGAGGCAGCATCACCGTGAGTGCCGACCCCAGTATGTAGCATCCGATGGCGCACATCACGAAGAACAAAACCCTGAACCTGCTTGATCCGTTGCTGCTCGATTTCATTCGTCCACCTCCTTTTCAATGATGAAGGGTGCTTCGTTGCTGGGCAGCAGTGTGCTGTCGCCCAATGCCTTCAACTGTTCTTCCAGCTGGCTTTGGCGTGTGCGGAGTGTGAGCTCGCTACTGCGTGTGAGCACCCTGAACTTCATGTCTTTCAATTCGTTCTGCAACTGTTCCAGTTCAATGATCTGCTGTTGCGCCTGATAACGGTTGGTTATATATATGATGATACCCACCACAATCAGCAGCACCACATAGAGCTGCCTGCGAAGCCAAGCTGTGTCGAGCGTCTTCAGCACATCGCTCCATCTCGGGGCCTTCAGGTCCTCCGAGGGTTGCTCGTCGTCGTCGAAAAACGCACGTATAAGTCTGGCCTTGCCTGTATTCTCTGCCGGCTGCTGTGCGGACTCCTGAGGCTGTCCTGCTGCCTCTTCCGCCATGGTCTCTTGGTTGGTTGTCATCTCACTCATTGTCGTCTCCTTGTTCTGTCTTTTCTGCTATGCGCAACTTGGCCGAACGGCTTCTGGGATTCTGCTCCAGTTCCTCGGCCGATGGTGTCACCACACCTCGGGTCACTGCCCGCAGGGGTGCATTCACCCGGCCAAAGAGGTCGGTCTCGGCCTTTCCCTCCACATTGCCCGTGCGCACCATGTTCTTCACCATGCGGTCCTCCAGCGAATGATAGGTGAGCACCACCAGTCGTCCGCCCGGGCGCAGCACCTCGGCTGCAGCGTTCAGCATCTCGCGCAGGGCGCGCAGTTCGCCGTTCACCTCTATGCGCAGGGCCTGAAACACCTTGGCCAGGTCCTTCTTCTCTCTGGCTCCCCGCATCATCGGGGCCAGCGTCTGCTCCAGGTCGCCCGTGGTGTGCAGGGATTTCTGTCCCCTGGCTTTCACCAGAGCTGCTGCCAGTTGCCTGCTGTTCTTCAGTTCGCCATACAGATAGAGCACATCTGCCAGTTGCTGTTCGCTATAGGTCTGCAGGACAGCCTCTGCTGTGAGTGTGGCTTTCTGGTTCATGCGCATATCCAAGGGCGCATCATAGCGGAAACTGAATCCGCGGTCGGCGGTGTCCAGATGGTGGCTGCTCACACCCAGGTCTGCCACGATGCCGCCCACATGCTCCTGTCCGTAATACATCATCCAGTTTTTCAGGAAGCGGAAGTTGCTGCGTACAAACGTGAAACGGCTGTCGTCCAGCGCTCCAGTCATTGCATCCATGTCCTGGTCGAATCCGTACAGGTGACCCTTGGGACCCAGATGACGCATGATTTCGCGGCTGTGTCCGCCTCCGCCAAATGTGAGGTCCACATACACCCCGTCGGGACGTATGTCGAGCCCCTCCACCGTTTCGTGGAGCATCACCGGTATATGATAGCTATCGCAGTTCATTTTCTGTCTGTTTTGCTGGTTGTTCATTCATTCTTCCGTCCGTGCCGTTCATCATGCACTCCAGCGCATCGCCCAGTGTGTCACCGTTGTCCTGCAGTGCTTCGGCAGCCTTGCGGCTCCATATCTCTATTGTGTTGTCCATGCCGATAAAGCGCACCTCGTTCTGGATGTCGGCCTCATCCATATACCTGCGGGGCAGCAGGATGCGCCCCCCGCTGTCGGGCGTTATCACCTCGGCACCTGCCACAAACCTGCGCAATGCCTCCCGTCCCCTGCGGTCAAACAGGTTGGTGCGGGCCGCGATGGAATCCACCTGTGCATTCCATATGTCAATCGGGAAAAGCACAAGACAGCGCTGGAAAACATCCCGCCGCAGGATGAGCTTCTCCACTTGCTCCTGCTGTAGGATTTTCCGGAACGTGCTGGGCACAAATACGCGTCCTTTTTCGTCCACTTTGGCGTCAATGTTGCCTATAAATCTCATGCTTAACCAGTTATATTCAAATTATGGGGCAAAGATACAAAATTCCCCACAATTCCCCACCATCTTTCCCCATCTTTTTTTTCGCCCCTCCTCACAAAACACTTCCAAAGAGGGCAGAAATCACCCGTTCCATCCCTTGATATTTACGATGGAATGGTGGGAAACAGGCAATTTCTGCCATAAATTCTTCTGTTGATAATTTTTTTGTGCTTCCCCCTCCAAATCCCTCTTTTCTGGTGGGGGAAGCATATCCTGCCGATATGCTGCATGTCCATGTCGGGGTACGCTAGTACCAGTACCATTTCGCCCCTTCCCGCAGTACATCTATCCCTGCCTGGTGCAGCATCTTTTTTCGTATGTCCTGCTGGATCTCGGGATAGTCCCATTTCACCAGATGCTTTCCCGTGTAGTAGACAATGCTGTTCCCCTCGTCATAAATATGGGGCTGGAGGTATATATTCTTCGGCAGGACCACAGTCTTCAGGTTCGGGCATTTATAGAAGGTGATGGGGGAGAACTGCCTCTTCTGGCTCGTCACCTTCAGAATGTATCGGTTGTCGTGCTTTTCTATGCTGTGCCATCATCACACTTTTTGCGGCTTCTGTCCACAAAGTTATCTGTAATCTCTCATTTCGCCAAGCAAAACCGCATTTATTTTTGATAAGCAGGTCATTTGTCCCAAAGAAAATGTAGAATCGACCAATCAGGGGCTTACCCCTTCTGCCAGTCGCTGATGGTGCGGCGTTCGGAATCGAAATTCTTGGACAAGCCAAGCGGCAGAGCCGAGCGGATGGCTACCTTTACGATGGGGAGGCCTGTGAGCGAAAACATTGGTCATACAGTGCTCCACAAGGTTATTGTGGTGTATCGCGGTGTGGAAACGGTGACGTGCGAGGAGGTTCATGAGTAAGAAATTACCTCCCCCCTCCCAACTTTTCCCCTCACCTTGGTCTGAAAGAAATAGGGATGAAGGGAAAAAGCTGAATGTTGCGGGGAAAACTGTGGGAAAAGTTAACTGTTCTCTGACGGTGCTTCGTTGAAGTGTGCCATCGCATTATAAATAGTGTGGATTGTGTACGTAATCATGTGTGGACTGTGTACGTAATCCCATCAGAACGGTCATTCATGTCATGTGCTCCGAACGGAAGACGCGTGTACTCCGAACGGAAGACGCGTGTACTCCGAACGGAAGACGCGTGTGCTCCGAACGGAAGACGCACGAATCCCGAATAGAGCACAATATAATGCTAGAGGGAGTATAGATGCGGATGACAGGCTTTCATGAGCGTTATGAGCCATGGTCC
>JAEDIG010000156.1 GCA_016292545.1 Bacteroidaceae bacterium | reverse complement strand
GACTTTGTCAGGCCTCTCTAGGCCATCCGTTTCCGAATTGCGGTGCAAAGGTACAGCCTTTTTTTGGAATGGCCAAACAAATTGGCCATTTTTTTGAAATTATCCTATCAGATACTTGCTTTTGGGCAGGAAAGACACCAATTTGGTGGTGATGGCACAGCTGATGAAGGTGACAATGGCAATGGAGGGAATGGCGGCCACTGTGGGAAGAACGGGCTTGAGGCAGGATGTCCAGAAACCCAGCCAGAAGATGTGCATCAGGTACATGCCGAAGCTGAGACGGGAGAGAGAGGCTACAAGGCGTGGCGTGCGCAGCTGGCGGATGCAGCTGAACAGCAGGAAACTGCCTGTGGTGAGGATGAGCACATTCAGTGTGCAGAAGCTCCATCCGATTTCCAGGCGCGGTGTTTCGTGGAGCTGGCCGGGAATGGCCTGACAGTAGAAGGACAGGATGGTGGCAACAGCACCTGCCACAAGGGCAATGCCGCCAACGGTGAGCTTGGTGGTGCGGCTCCAGCTGAGGTGGACACGGATGTAGTGGGCCAACACCAGATAACCCAGGTAGCCGCTAAAGTACCACAGGGCATGGTACTCGTTCCAGAAGCACTGGCCCCATATCTCGCCCCACAGGCGGTTCATGAATGGCATGCAGGTGCTCACGGCAAAGAGCAGGAGGAAGAAGCGTTCCTCGCGTGCGGTGGCCTGCCGGATCCAGGGGGAAATCATGGGAATGAACAGGTAGAGGCTGATGAGGGGGTACATGAACCAGAGGTGGCCGGCCAGGGTGGGGAAGTTGAGCAGGAGGCGAGAGAGGTCGGTCTTGGAAGTGTCCCAGCCGATCTGTCCCCAAAGCATGGGCAGTGTGCTATAGAGAATGGCAAAGACGAACATGGGCGGAAGGATGCGCATGAAGCGGCGGCGGTAGAACTCCCACATGGTCTGTCCTTCTCGCATGGGCACAAGCAGATAGGCCGACACAATCATGAACAGGGGCACCGACATGCGGGAAAAACCGTCGAAGACGGACACCCACAGGCGGTCGGTCTCGTTGGCAAGATAGGCCGTGGGGCCAACCATGTCGGTGGCGTCAGGCGCACCATAATAGTTTTCGGAGGCATGGACCAGCATCACCAGAAAGCAGGCCACTACGCGCACGTAGTCCAGGAACACGATTCTTTCTTCTTCTCTTTTCATTGCTATTTTCTTTTCTTTAAATGTGTTTTTAGGGTTATTTGGGGGCAAAGGTAGTAAAAATTGTGCATTTTTTTGCCTAATCGGGATGGGATTTACAGAAAAACCTATAAATTTGCAGGCCAAAACGCTATACATTAATATAATTATAATATGAAGAAACAGACAATAGGCACATTGTGTGTACAAGCCGGTTACCAGCCGGGAAAGGGTGAACCCCGACAAATGCCAATCGTGCAGAGCACGACGTTCAAATATGAAACAAGCCTCCAGATGGGCAGGCTGTTCGACCTGGAGGACGAGGGATATTTCTACACACGATTGCAAAACCCCACCAACGACCGTGTGGCTGCAAAGATTGCAGCCCTGGAAGGCGGTGTGGCAGCCATGCTCACATCCAGTGGGCAGGCCGCCAATTTCTTTGCCTGCCTCAACATCTGTCAGGCCGGTGACCATATCGTGAGTGCAGCGGGCATCTATGGCGGAACGTTCAACCTGTTGGGCACCACCTTCCGCAAGATGGGCATCGAGGTGACGTTTGTGGACCAGGAGGCCAGTGAGGAAGAGATTGCTGCCGCTTTCCGTCCCAACACCAAGTTGCTCTTTGGCGAAACCATCTCCAATCCGGGCGTCAAGGTGCTCGACATAGAGAAGTTTGCCCGCATCGCCCATGGCCATGGAGTGCCTCTGGTGGTGGACAACACCTTTGCCACGCCCATTAACTGCCGCCCCTTTGAATTCGGGGCCGACATCGTTACCCATTCCACAACCAAGTATATGGACGGCCACGGAACATCGGTGGGCGGTGCCATTGTGGACAGTGGAAACTTTGATTGGGAGGCTCATGCCGAACGTTTCCCCGGACTTACCACGCCCGACGAAAGCTATCATGGCATCATCTACACCCAGCGCTTCGGCAAACTGGCCTACATCACCAAGGCCACCAGCCAGCTGATGCGCGACCTGGGAAGCATCCAGGCACCCCAGAATGCGTTCTATCTGAACCTGGGCTTGCAGACGCTCCATCTGCGTATGCCCCGTCATTGTGAGAATGCCCGCAAGATTGCCGCTTATCTCCATGACGACCCGCGTGTGGCATGGATCAACTATCCCGACCTGCCCGATGACAGCCAGCACCAGTTGCAGCAGAAATATCTGCCCAATGGCTCTTGTGGCGTGATGGCCTTCGGGCTCAAGGGCGGGCGCGACTTCAGCATCCGCTTCATGGACAGCCTCAGGCTCATCAGCATCGCCACCCATGTAGCCGACTGTCACAGCTGTGTGCTGCATCCGGCCAGCCACACCCATCGTCAGCTTTCCGACGAACAGCTGGAAGAGGCCGGTATCAGTCCCGACCTGATCCGTCTGTCGGTGGGCATAGAGGATGCCGATGATCTGATTGCCGACATTCGTCAGGCCATAGAAGTGGCTGAGGCCGGGCAGTGACCCCCGGTTCCCTACAGCAAGTCCTTGATTTCCTCCAGGCTGTGAACGATATGGTTCACAGGCCGGGGGAAATCTGTTTTCAGGGGCTTACGTTCCAAATAGATGGCGTCCAGCCCGTAGCGCAATGCACCGGCAATGTCCGTGTCGGGATTGTCGCCGATCATCAGGGTGGTGGACAGGCTGGCCCCTGTCTGCCGGAGGGCATAGTCGAAAAAGGCAGGCAGGGGCTTGTTGGCACCGGCATCCTCCGAAAGGATGATGGAGTCGAAGTAGCGCATCGTGTCCGAGGCTTCCAGCTTCCGGTACTGCACCTCGTGGAATCCGTTGCTGCACACGTGCATCCGATAGCCTCGCCCGCGCAGATAGGAAAGCAGTTCGTGCGCATAGGGGAGCACGCCGGGCTTGCAGGCGTTGCAGTCCAGAAAAAAGTCGCTTATCTGCAGACAGTAGTCCTCGGTGGGGTTGAGTCCTTTTCCCAGGGATAGCGGCTGTCGGAAACGCTCCAATATCAGGTAGTCGCGACTCACCGCTCCCCGGGCATATTGTGCCCAGAGCGTTTCGTTGGTTTCCCAATAGGGCTTGTAGAAGTCCTCCGGTTTGGCAAAATAGCGTGCCAGCCCGAAGTGGGCATACGTTTCCTCCAGGGCCATTTGGGCATTGCCATGGGTGTCGTAGATGGTGTCGTCGAAGTCTATGAACAGGTCTTTGTAGCGTGTCATGATGCGGTGAATGTTTTTTTCCAGAAGTTAGAAGAGCGTCACTTCCGCCATGCCGGGCAGGCCTTCCGAAACGCCCTCGATGCTGATGCGCAGATGCTGTATCTTGCGTCCCACAGCCACGGGCTTGAAGTCCCATCCCGTGCATTCGCGTTCCAGCAGCGGCTCCCATTGTGTGCCGTCGGCAGAGGTTTCCACCTTGTGGCGATAGGAGGAACTGTCTTTCTGGAACATGATGCGGCAGGCGGTCACGTAGGTGGGTTCCTTGAGCGAGAGGGTGACCACATGGGGAAGCCGGGCATTGGCGGCAATCCACCAGCTGCGGTCGTTTCCGTCGGTGAGGTTCTCTGCGGGATAGTTGCTGTGGCTGCTCCCTACTTGCACAGCCGCTATGGGCAGGGGAGCCATGGCCAGAATCTTTTTCTCCCAGAGCGACTGCTTCTGCACCACACCGTCTTCCTCGTTGCCTGTGAAGGGGGTGTGTGTGCCGTCGGCCAGCCTGGGCTGTGACGGGCGGCGTGTCCTGACGGTGGCCTTCCCGGGCAGCAATCCTTCGGCCGTGGCATGCACTGTGATGCGGCCGGCCTTCCGCGATGTGCGCACAAAGGCAAAGCCCACGCCGCCCTCTGTCTGCTGCGGATTGATGGCAATGCGGGGAATGCCGTTGCCGATGAGGCTGCCTTCGCCTTCCACGCGGAAGGTCACCTGGCTGGAGGCATCGTACACCCTGGTGCCGGCCTCGTCGCACACCTCCACGTATACGGGAACCATGTCCGATCCGTCGGCCAGCGGTTCTATTCCGTCTGTCTTGATTGTCACCTTCAGGTGGTGGGCCGGGCCGGGTGTGGCCGTTTCGTGTGTGGCCACCACCTTGCCGCCGATGAGGGCCTCGGCCCTGAGCGTGCCGGCCTCATAGTTTCCGGCATCGAAGACATACAGCGGACTGCCGCCGCGCTCCACCACGGGGGCATAGATGGGTGCACGCTCTTTTCTCGTCTGGGTGCCCAGCAGTCTGCCGTTGCGGTAGAGACGCACCTCCTCGGCATTCGAGAACACCGTAATTTTATGGGTGGAGGAGGCATACTGTGCTCCTGCGTTGTGGGAGGCTATATGCACCATGGGGCCTTCGTAGAGCCCGGGTTGCGACACCGATGCGTCCCGCATGCTCTGCAGCATGTAGTAGCATGGCTTGGGATAGCGGTTGATGTCCACCACTCCGCAGTACATGGTCTCGTCCTGGCTGCCGCGGGCATAGTCGTTGTAGCTCCACAGGAAATGGCCTGCCATGTGGGGGTTGGCATCGAGCATACACCAGTCGAAATAGCCGTTGCCACACAGTTGTTCAATGCGGCTCATGCATTGTTTCAGCTGTTCCTCCTCGTTTTCCATGAGCGACACGCGCG
>JAEDIG010000026.1 GCA_016292545.1 Bacteroidaceae bacterium | reverse complement strand
CTGGTCCTTCTAGCCCTTCGAGCATCTCGAGAGGCTCGAAGGATTCGATGGGCTAGATGCTTATTGCGGATAGCCGATGGGATGGTTGATGAGCAGCTGGGTGGTGGCGGGCAGGGCCAATGCTTTGCGCAGGGCATCCTGGTCCATGGTCATGCGGGGCACGGTGTTGATGCCGAGCGATGTGCATGCTAGCGCAATGTTTTGTGACACATAGCCGCAATCCACTGCGCCCAAGATTTCATGCTGTTGGCTATTTCCTGTTTCCCCGAATTTGGTGTGGTCGCTGCATAGTACGAGCATTACGGGTGCATTGGCTACGGCTTCCTGTCTGCCTGCAACGTACTTGCGCAAATCCTCTTTGCTGGCAGGCTCCAGGGATTGTCCCTCTGGATTGTATTTCCATGCACCGTCCTTGCGGCATACGTATACAACAATGTCCTGCTTGTTCATGGCCGAGGGTGCTGTAATGCGTTTGCTGTCCTTCCGATTGATGCCGCAGGCAGCCCACAGGATTTGCGACAGGGTTGCATCGCTTATAGGTTTCTCGCTGAATGTGCGCTCGGAGTGGCGTTTCTGGAGTGCTTCCATGAGGGGCATTCCACCCTCCTGTTTGGGTGATGGCAACTTGACAGGGGTTTGTGCATGTGCTCCTGTCCACATGGCCATGGCGGCCAATGCTACAATCATGTTTCTTCTCATAATTAGTTTTGGTTTTAGATGAATAAAAATGCCCCACACCCGTATTGGGTCGTGGGGACAACTGGATATGGGGTATGGGAATATCCCCTTTTTGGGGGTTATTTTACGTTTCCTACCTTAATCAGGTATTCTGCAATCTGTACGGCATTGAGTGCAGCTCCCTTGCGAATCTGGTCGCCGGTAAGCCATAGGGTGATTCCATTGTCGTTGGCCAGGTCCTGACGGATGCGTCCCACGTAGATGTCATCTTTTCCAGCACTCTCGATGGGCATGGGATAGACGTAGTTCTGTGGGTCGTCTACCACGGTTACACCCGGAGCTGATGCTAATGCCTTGCGTACATCTTCCACACTGAGTGGTTGCTCAGTCTCAATCCAGACAGATTCTGAATGGCTGCGGAGCGAAGATACGCGAACACAGGTGGCGGATGTACGCACGTCGCTGTGCATAATCTTGCGTGTCTCGTTGTACATCTTCATCTCTTCCTTGGTATAGTCGTTTTCCGTCATCTTGTCGATTTGCGGAATCACGTTGTATGCCAGCTGATGGGGGAATTTCTGTATGGTCTTGCATTCACCTGTGGACAGGAGCTCGCGGTATTGCTGCTCCAATTCGAGCATAGCGGCAGCACCTGCGCCTGAGGCACTCTGGTAGCTGGAGATATGAATGCGCTTGATGTGGGACAGCTTCTCAATGGGCTTGAGCACTACCACCATCATGATGGTCGTACAGTTGGGGTTTGCAATGATGCCGCGGGGACGCACAAGCGCATCCTCTGCATTGCACTCAGGCACAACCAAGGGCACATCCTCGTCCATTCGGAAGGCAGAACTGTTGTCAATCATTACGGCACCATATTTGGTGATTGTTTCGGCGAATTCCTTGCTGGTGTCACCACCGGCACTCGTGAATGCGATGTCCACGCCTTTGAAATCATCGCCATGTTGCAAAAGTTTTACCTCAATCTCTTTACCCCGGAAGGTGTACTTGCTACCGGCACTTCTGGAAGAGCCGAACAGCAGCAGCTCGTCAATGGGGAAGTTCCTTTCATCCAGCACGCGGAGAAATTCTTGTCCTACGGCACCGCTGGCACCTACAATTGCTACTTTCATTTCTTTGATAAAATAATATTCTTGAAGATTTCTCTGCAAAATTACGCAATTTCCTATAATTTAAGGTAGAAAATGCAAGAGAATTTCAAGAAAACAGTGTATATTTGCATGTAAATAGCCCTTTTATGGCTGGAAATGTCAATTTATGGTCTTATGGATGGATGTCTTATGAAAAACAAATTACGTCCTTTGTTCATGTGTCTGGTGGCCATGCTGGTAGCTTCCCCTGTAGATGCCCAGCAGGTTGTAAGGCAATTATTGCCGGATGCCGACTTTGACCATGGCTTTGCTGTGGTGCGTCCCTTCACTTATATCGATGAACCGAACGTAGACTCTTTGGATTTTTATATTCCGGGCAAACAACCCCAGTGGAATCTTGTCCAATGGAACACACGTTATGTATTCAAGGCTCCTGGACGAAGAAAATCGCGCCATGCCATCTCCTACAAGAATGAGACCAAACGAGTGACACTCACCGACAAGCGCGAGCTGACGCTTGAAATCAGAACCTCTAAGGAATATCTGCAACCGCGCAAATATGGTGAACAGTGGCCTCATCTGCTTATTGAACAGCCTTTCACCAATGCGCATGTACATCTGAATGAGTACCGGCAAGTGACCATGTCGTTTGACCTCAGGCTTGACTATTGCCGCAGCGCCATGTCCAAGGATACATACGATGCAGGCCTTCATGCGGGACAAACTCCTTTTTACTTCTACGTTATCAATGCCAATCCCGAATCAAAGGGCTATCGTGATGCCGTATGGCTGGGCATTCCCAGTTATGACAGCAGGGAGAAGGGCACTTCGGACGAACGTCATTACCAGTGGGACATTGGCACGAGTACCTATATCTATACCATTTCTACCCGAGAGGCATGGGGAGATGTGGATTTTCTGGACCATAAGTGGCACAGCACGAAGGTGGATGTGCTTGGCCTGCTGCGTGATGCCATTTCCCGACAACAGGAGAATGGCCATTTCCAGTATACCCGTCTGGAGGATATGGTTATCATGTCGATGAATTTTGGTTGGGAGATGCCTGGCACCTTTGATGGCGCAGTATCCATACGCCGGCTGAGGCTGGAGGGAGTGGCAAAGTAATAACGGAATTCCCCTGCTGTTTGTGCGAAAAAGAATGTGCAGACATCAATTAAGCGGACAAAATCCACGTAAATTCATGAAAATGGTGTAACTTTGCAACCAGAACCCATTATTTTCGGTGAGAGATGCCTATATTCAACCTCATTCTAGCCGCGTCTGGCCCGCTTATTACTGACCCCACCTGGAGTTTTTTTCTGGTGCTGGTGGTGATATTGTTGTCCCCGATGTTGCTAGGCCGGCTGCATATCCCCCATGTGATTGGGCTTATTCTGGCCGGAATCTTGATCGGACAGTATGGCTTCCATTTGCTGGAGCGGGACCGTAGCTTTGAACTGTTTGGTCAGGTGGGGATTTATTTTATCATGTTCCTTGCGGGATTGGAACTGGATATGGGCAGCGTGGAAAAATACGGAGCACGCGGAATCCAGTTCGGAGCCTTGACCTTTGGCATACCGTTGGGATTGGGTTTCATGTCGGCCCATTACCTGCTGGGCTATGAGGTGCTGCCTTCGTTGCTGGTGTCGTGTATCCTGTCCAGCCATACTTTGGTGAGTTTCCCCATAGTGGGGCGTTATGGAGTGGGGCGACACAAAGCGGTGGTGGTGAGTGTGGTGGCCACTGCTTTTGCCACTTTTGCCGCCTTGCTGCTCTTGGCGCTGGTGGTGGGCATGAAGAATCCCGACACCACATGGGTCACTTGGTGCTTGTTTTTTCTGCGTTTCGCGGTGTATGTAGCGTTTGTGGTGGTGGCATTCCCAAAGTTGGGACGATGGTTCCTGCGCCGGTATGACGACAGTGTGATGCAGTTCATTTTTGTAATGGCACTGGTATTCCTGAGCGCGGCTTTGGCCAATTTTGTGGGACTAGAGGGCCTGTTGGGCGCATTCCTTGCAGGTCTTGCCATCAACAGGCTGATACCCCAGACGGGACCTTTGATGAACCGGATTGAGTTTGTGGGAAATGCCATCTTCATACCCTATTTTCTGATAGGGGTGGGTATGATGATAGATGTGCGGGTGCTTTTTGGCGGCATGGCTTCCTTGTGGGTGATTGTAGTGATGCTGGTGGTGGCCACGCTGAGCAAATGGTTGGCGGCATGGTTGATGTCGGTCATGTCGGTGCGTTCGCGTGATGCCATGTGGCTGATGTTTGGCCTCACCAATGCCCATGCGGCAGGTGCATTGGCCATTGTGATGGTGGGCACGGACCCCGACGTGAACCTGATGGACCCTTTGGTGCTCAATGGAACGATTGTGGTCATCCTGTTCTCCTGCATCGTCAGTTCTTTTGCCACCAGCCATGGTGCACGCCGTCTGGCACTCTCCGACACTACACTGGAGGAAAACCGTGGCTCGTATCATGGCAAGTGTCTGGTCACCTATTCCCAGGACAGCCAGGTGGATGTAATGACTCAAATGGCCATCCTTATCCGTAATCCTTATATTCCCGACAGCCTGATGGGACTGACGGTGGCATACGACGACGAGCAGGGAGAAAACCAGCACAGAAAGGGGCGCGTACTCTTGGAGAAGGCACAGAAGGTGGCCGCAGCAGCGGGAATAAGTATGGCCACCATCAACCGCATGAGCACCAACATTGCCAGTGCCATCCTGCACACGATGAAGGAATATGAGGCGGGTGAGGTGATTGTGTGCCTGAACGACCGTGACACGGGTATGGCCAAGTCTTCGCTTGGCAATGTCATCGACAATGTGTTGTCGGGCTCTCATCGCGAGGTGATGGCAGTGCGTGCCATTGTGCCTCCTGGGACATTGAGGAAGATAGTGGTGGTGGTACCCCAGAAGGCAGAGTATGAGGTGGGCTTCTACAAATGGCTGGAGCATCTGTGCCGTATGGGCGAACAGATAGGATGCCGCATGGAGTTCTATACCCACCCCGACACGATGAAATATGTGCAGGGCTATATGGAGAGCAAGCACCCCAATGTGCGTGCCTCCTTTACGGCACTCACGCAATGGAAGAAATTGCGCTCACTGGCCAACTCGATGGACGAGGACCAGATGCTGGTGGTGGTTACCGCCCGTCCGGGATTCATCTCCTATAGGGCACAAATGGACATCCTGCCGCAGTGGCTCAACCGCTATTTCAGCAACACCAGCGTTGTGCTGCTCTATCCCGACCAGTGGGGCGACCCTCTCGATACGGTCTCTATCTTTGCACCTAACGGCAGAGCCATCACCCGCAAGCCCAAGTCATTGGACGAATGGATACGCCATGGCTGGCTGCGCTTGATGGAGCAGGGAACAGACGATAAATCCAAGACGATATGATTGAACTCAGAAATATAACCAAGAGCTTTGGCTCGTTGCAGGTGCTCCGCGGCATCGACCTTCATATTGGCGAGCGCCAGGTGGTGAGCATCGTGGGTCCTAGCGGAGCCGGAAAAACCACGTTGCTGCAGATAATGGGCACATTGGATAAACCCGACTCGGGCCGGATTATCATCCATGGTGAGGATGTGTCGGGCTTCAACCAGAAGAAGCTGGCTCGTTTCCGCAACCAACATTTGGGATTCGTGTTCCAGTTCCACCAACTCTTGCCGGAATTTACGGCGCTGGAGAATGTGATGATTCCGGCTTTTATTGGAGGCGCGGGACGCAAGGCGGCCGAACAGCGGGCACGTGAACTGCTCGATTTCATGGGCCTGTCGGACAGAGCACAACACAAACCCAGCGAATTGTCGGGCGGCGAAAAGCAAAGAGTGGCCGTGGCACGTGCCTTGGTGAATCGTCCCGACGTGATACTGGCGGATGAGCCCAGCGGAAGCCTGGACAGCAGGAACAAGGAAGAACTGCACCGGCTGTTCTTCGACCTGCGCGACCAGTATGGGCAGACCTTTGTCATCGTTACGCATGACGAGGGGCTGGCTTCCATCACCGATCGCACCATCCACATCAAGGACGGCATGGTGGAGGGTATGGACAATCTATCAAAACAACAGGAAAATGGATAAGAATGGACAGATAAAGTTGGGCCGCATGAACAAGTTGCGGGTCATCAAGCAGGTGGAGTTCGGCCTCTATCTGGATGGTGGGGAACGGTTTGGCAATATCCTGTTGCCGGCACGTTATGTCCCTCAGGATGCAAGGGTGGACGATGAACTGGAGGTGTTCCTTTATCTCGACCACGACGAGCGGCTGGTGGCAACCACAGAACGGCCACTGGCCCAAGTGGGAGACTTCGCATTCCTGCAGGTGGCATGGGTGAACAATTTTGGCGCATTCCTGCACTGGGGGCCCATGAAGGACCTGTTCGTGCCTTTCCGCGAACAGAAACTGAAGATGAGGAAGGGGGAGTCCTACATGGTGCATCTGCATATCGACCCCGAGAGCTATCGGATTGTGGCCAGTGCCAAGGTAGATCGGTACCTGAGCCAGGAACTGCCTCCCTATCGAATGGGCGATGAGGTGGACGCACTGGTATGGCAGAAGACCGACCTTGGACTCAAGGTGATTGTGGACAACCGCCATGCCGGCTTGCTCTATGACGACCAGCTTTTCCGGCAGTATTTTGCAGGTGACCGACTGAAGGCATATGTGTCGCAGGTGCGTCCCGACGGAAAGATTGACCTCATGGCGCAGCCGGTGGGACACGAGGGCATACAGGATTTCTCGGAAACCCTGCTTTCATATATCCAGAGCCACAATGGCATTTGCCCCTTGGGCGACAAGAGCCCTGCAGATGCCATTTATGAGGTTTTTGGCGTGAGTAAGAAACTGTTCAAGAAGGCCGTGGGCGACCTCTATCGCCGCAGGCTTATCACACTGTCCGATGAAGGACTGGTATTGGTGGACAAGAAACGTGTCTGACAATGGGGATTGAACAAGGAATATTTAACCGCACGCGTCTTCTTTTGGGCGACGATGCAATGTGCCGCATCTCCGAGGCCAAGGTGATTATTTTCGGAGTGGGGGGAGTGGGCTCGTGGTGTGCAGAGAGTCTGGTTCGTTCGGGCATTCGTCATCTCACGGTTGTGGACAGCGACAGGGTCTGCATCACCAATGTCAACCGCCAACTCATGGCCACAACCCGCACGATTGGCAAGGTGAAGGTGGAGGCCCTGAAGGAGAGGCTGCTTTCCATAAATCCCATGGCGGCTATTGATGCCCGCCAGCAGATTTTCAATGAAGAGTCGGCAGCCGGTTTCCAACTCGACACATACGACTTCATCATCGATGCCATTGATTCGCTCAAGGACAAGATGCTGCTTATCGAGATGGCTTGCCGTACCAAGGCCCGTTTCTTTTCTTCCATGGGGGCGGCTTTGAAGATGGATGCTACACGCATTCATGTGGCAGAGTTCTGGAAGGTGCAGGGATGTCCCTTGGCACGTGCCCTCCGCCAGCGGTTCAAGAAGATGAGAATCCGTCCGGCCCGCAAGTTCCAGTGCGTGTATAGCGATGAGCTGCTGGAAAACAAGGGCCATAATGCAACTTACGGCACAGAACGTTGCATGTGTCCCAAGGCGCAGGATGGCCCGGGTGATGCTGCCCTGCTCAATCATGAGTGGTGCTCCAGCAAGGCACAAATCAATGGCTCCATGATGCACATCACTGCCATCTTCGGCCTCACCATTGCCGGCCTGGTGCTGCAGGAACTCAGCCGTAAGGACAGTTAGGCGGCAGTGCTTTTTCACTCCTTTCCCCATAGCAGCATGCCGTTGGCCGACTGGCCTTCGGCCTCCACACTGATACGTGTGGACTGGGAGTTGTTGTAGAGCGTCACTTGTGCTTCTCCGTTCTTGTCCAGCTCCAGTGCGGGATTCCAATAGAGGGTGCGTCGATAGTCCTTCTGTCCTTCCGGCAACTGGTGGCGACTGTAGTCGGGAGAGTAGAAAGTCGCAGGCTCGTCGAATCCTTCTATAACGTATCTGCGGTCGCGATAGAACACGCGTGTTGTACCGTCAGGGTAGGGGTGGACGGCAAGGATTGTTTCGGGCAGGTTTTCTCCTTTATAGCGTTTGCTTCCGATCATGCGTGGGCAATAATCGGTATAGAGTATGACACGGTCGAGATTGAACATCGCGGTAAAATAGCGTTGGTGTTCCGCCGTTGAGGGGAATTCGTCCAATGATACTAGATATTTGGGATGGTAGATGGAGTCGGCAGGTATGCTGAGGTATTGTGGAAGTGCCCTGCGTTCGGGGCTTAGGCCAAACCTTATGCGTATCATTCCATCGTTTTTTTGTCCGTATGTGACATAAGGAAAGTCCGACCCCATGTCACCGATGAAATATCGCGCCATGTTGCCGTAATTGATGGTGAGACCTGCATCCATACAGTTGTTGTATGCCTCGTAGGCATCTATGGATATGGCTGGCCATTTGTCGCTGAAACGCCTTTGGAATCTGCGTTGTGCCTGTACGTCTAGCTCATTGATAAGATGTATGCTGTCTGTGGAGTGTTGCCCAGTCGATTCGAGAATGCTGGGTTGGGGCTGAATGTGGCATTGATAAAAGGAATAGGGCTTCACAAATCTGGGATAGGGCTGAATGACCCTGATTTCGTAGTCGGGTTGAGGCGTCCTCCACAATCTGGGCTTCCTCCGTGGGCTGCCCTGCTGGTCTTCCATCATCTGTATCCACGTGTATTTGGGTTTTTTCTCCACTTCCTTTGCACTGGCTGCAGAAAGGAAGAGTATCCTGCGGCCAGTGAAGCGAGGCAACTGCAGGGTGAACCGTCCGTTTTCGGTGTCCATTTCGTGCACTTGTGGATGTTCTCCGTCTTCTATGTCGGACAGCACGCTGTGCAACCTGATGCGTTTCCCTTGGGCGATATTCAGTTTCCACCTGCCTCCCTGTATGCCGTTCAGAGTGCTGTCGTTTGTGGTGTTCACCCTGTTGTCGCGCCCGCTGGTCAGGTAACCCTGAATGTAGGGAGCATGTTCGTCCTTCTGTGTCAACTCCCACTCCCCGCGCACGGCCATGTGTTTCCAATTAAAACGTCTCCATCCTTGCGTCATCATCATTAGGTCGAGGGCATCTCGCCTTTCTTGGTCATCCCGCTCGAAGAACCATCCGGGATTAGGCACAAATCCCCTGATTTCGCTCGCAAGGAGCATCTCCGTGAGAATGCTGCCGTTGTCGTACAGGGATTCCTGCGTGCCGGCATCCTTGACGGAGAGTGATACGTATTCGTTGTCTCCCGTCTGCTGTGTAGTAGTTAGTTTCAGTGTAATCTGTTCAGTGGGCTGGTAGCTTTCCCTGATTCCGCTTATCTGGATGGTGGGTTGGTTCATCACCTTTCCTGTCACAAAGAAAAGACGGTCGGCATATACGCGTCCGTGTTCATCAAACACCGTGGCCTGACGGATGCCTGGCGTATTGTCTGGCGAACGGTATGTATAGTCCGTTACCTTGCCGGACAGTCGGATAAACTGTTCCAGCCTTCCCTCGTGCATGATGGTCATGGCCAGCGAGTCGGACGAGAGTTTACCTGCCACACGGGCCTGTAGTTCCCATTCTTCACCCTTTTGGTTCACATGGATGGCCACACCAGTCTCGTCTGCTGTCTGCAGACTGCATGAAGCTTTTTCTCCGGTGGTGCTCACAAAGGTCAACTCCATTTCTTTGCCTGGCTTGGGCGTAAGGGTGAACGCGCCTCTGCCCCTGTTAACGGCTTTCACGGAATCGTTGCCTACATGTAGCCAGCCCTCCATCCATTCTCCCTTGGCTCCGATGGCTTCAAAGGCCACACGGTTGGGAATGCCGGCAATCAAGTTGCCGCCTTCGGGAAAGAGCGTGAGTGTGGGCTGATGTTTGTCGGGGTCTTTTTTGAACCTGCGTCTTAACACCCTTCGGGTCATGAGGTGTTCATAGTTGCCTTCCTCCTTGGGCTTGTCGTAGACGGGGAACACACGGCTGTAGAGCTTTTCATAGTCGCGGAAATAGAGTGTCTCAGCCGTGTCGTTGACAAACCAGTCTGCCATTGCGTGGCTGTTGTGTTTGCGGGTGAACTGTCCCCAGTTCAGTTGCCATCTCGTGTAGGCACGTAACTCGTAGAACCCGGCATACTGGATGTAGTGGTTCAGGGCAAAGAAACCGTTGCCACGCCCTTTGTTCATCTCAATCATTTTTCTTTCTACCAGATAGCCTTCCTCGTTAAGCAGTTCCACATAGAGTACACCGCTCACCAGCGAAGGCTTGCAGTCGGTGGTCTGCCGTGTGTAGGCCGAGAACCAGATGGTATCGCCCATGAAATAGCTGTAGTTGTCCATGTGGACATAGACCTTTTCCTGTGGGATGGTGGAACCAAACCTTTCCAGCCGTTTCACAAGATTCAAAAACTGGCCATAGTATTTCTCCCGTTCTTTTTTTTTGGCCTCTTCTTCCTGTATGACCTTGGCCAGTTGCCGTTCCTCCTCGGTGCGCTTCACAACGCCGTCCATTGCCCACAGCGTACTGTCATAGCCAGCCATATCAATCGTCCTCAGCATGTTTTCCTCCACCTTGGTTCCTCTTTTCCGTTTCAGATGGTGGTTGCCGATGTTGTAGAGTATTGTCTGACATGTGAGGTCGCCAGCCTTGATTGTACTGGCCATGTCCACCACACGGGTGTATCCTTGGGAGTGGTCGTAGCTGATGTGGAAATCCACATCGGCCTGTCCGCTTTCCTTGCGCATGTCTTTCTCCAGGTCCATGGCCAGTCCTTTCACTTGCCCGTCGAATCGCAGCAACTCATGTTTGTCGGCGTCGATGTAGAGTTTGCCAGAGATGATGTTCATGTTCTCCAACTTGGGTGTCAGTTCGATACAGAGAATTTCCTGTTCTTCGGCTGTCTTTGTGCGCGTCAGGCTGTAGTCGTACATGGCATTGAATACGCGTGCATTCCATTTCTCAGGAAAGGGCCGTACAAAACGACTCCAGAAGGGTGAACCCATAATCATCGGCCCCAGTTCCAGCACATGGTGTAGGTTGGCATTGCTCAGACGAGAATTGTGCAGCCTGCCTGCTTCCATCAGTCCTCTGCGACCACTTACGAAGGACATCTCGCGCATGTTCACGGCAGAGCGTCCCTTTGTGATGGCTTCCACCAGTTCGCGTTTGTCTGAATAGGTGGTGGACAGGCGGTAGAAATAGGGGTCGCGTTTATTCCATTTCCGTTTGTACTCCTTGTTCAGTTTGGTAACTGTCTTTTTCAGAATGGTCTCCACGGGCTTCACGGTTAGTTCCTGCAACATGTAGTCGAGTGGTACCATTTTCAGTCTGTTGGGCAGGGCTGAGGCCTTGATACGTATGTCTTCATAGCCGATACAACTGATGCAGAGTAGGTCTTCTTCGTCTGCATCAATCTCAAAGTCGCCATCCAGATTGGTGATTGTCCCTTGCTTGCCAGAGACGTAGACATTCACATAGGGCAAGGCCTCGTTGGTCTTGGCGTCTTGAATGTGGACTGAGATTTTTCTCACTTGTGCCTGCCCGCAAAGTGTAGTGAGCAGTAGCAGCAGGGCGGTCATAAGGTTTCGTTTCATAATATTACTTCTTTTAGGCGTTAGCTTTTCGCGAGAACAGTGTTATCGCATGGCAAATTTACGTAAATATTTTCTCCGAGAAAAGAATGTTCTCCATCTTTCCTCCCTATTTAATATAAATTAACTCATGCAGAGGAAACGGTCAGTGTTCAGCTTCTCATTGCCTACCATGACGATACGCCCTTGGCTGCCATGTTCCTTGTCCTGTCGGCATATAGGGCCACCTATCTTTATGGGGCCTCCTCGTCTTCCTGCCGGAATGTGATGCCCACCTATGCCTTGCAGTGGAAGGCTATACAGATAGCCAAGGCGCATAAATGCCTTGAATATGACATGTTTGGCATTGCGCCCAACCCTGACCCTTCGCATCCCATGTATGGACTGTATAAGTTCAAGCAGGGTTTTGGCGGAGATGTTTTTCACCAGCTTGGCTGTTGGGACTATCCCATCGATGAAGACAAATATCGCTATCTGGCTGCTTGCGAGATGAGTATGCGGGGATATTATAACCAAGGGTAATGTATATTAGCTTACTTGCCGATAAGGTTATTAATCTTTCGGCTGTAAGGTTATTAATCTTATGGCCGTAAGGTTATTAATCTTTCTGGCGATGCAGATATAATCCCATGACAGAGCATACGCCTTCATCTTTGGACGAAGGCGTATGCGTGTGGGGCTGTGCTTGTTTATGGCCTGGGTTCTTCTGTTCTTATCCTCGCATCAGTTTCCCGAACAGGCTGAACATCTGCATCACAGTTTCTTTGTTCGCCACAGGAATCTTGATATTCGTTTCGCCCGTCTTGTCATCCACCTCTACGATGTTGTCAATGAGCTGCTTTGTTGCTTCCGGCGAGTTCAGCGTCTCAGCCAGTGCGCTGAAGAATGAGATGCCCTGGTTGATGAGTTGCCTTGGCTCCTTGGGAGCGGATGGTGAGGAGTGGGGGGTATCGCTGGTGGCTGCATCGGTTTGGGCGGAAGGCATACTTTCGTCTTCTGTCCCATTTATGGATGTGTTTTTTTCTTCTGTATCCTCATCCACATATTCCACAGTGGGTGGTTCTGGTGTCTCGCTCATGACACAAGAGATGTCTTCCATGAATTTCTTGAACTTGTCATCGCTGACAAATACAGTGTCTTCCCCTCCATCGAGGACACCTTCGAACATGGAGGTCTTGAATCTCAGTTTGGCAATCATCCCCTCCTCGATGGAGCCTTGGGAAACGATATTCAGAATCTGTACAGGTCGTTCCTGCCCAAGCCTGAAGATGCGTGCTGCCCTTTGTTCCAGAACTGCAGGATTCCATGGCAGGTCCAGATTGATGAGGATGCTGGCAACCTGTAGGTTGAGGCCTGTTGAACCGGCATCGGTGGATATGAACACACGGCTCTCGGGCAATGTGTTGAAATATTCCACCAGCTGGCCGCGCTGCTTGGCTGGTATGCTTCCGCACAGATACTCATACCGTATGCCACGTTTTTCAAGTTCAATGGCTACAAGGCGGGTCATGCGTTCCCATTCGCTGAAGATGACCACTTTCTCGTCACCGTTGGCAAACACATTGTCCAAGAGGTTCATCACCTCGGCAATCTTCATGTCGGAACGGGTCTTGAGATTCTGTTCAAGGATGAATGTGCTGTCGGCCACCATTCTCATCTGGCCCAGCAGCACCATGAGGCGTCGGCGGTCCTGTTCGCTCATGTAATGGAATTTCTTGTACTTGTTCAGAATCTTGGTCACTTCCCATTTGAATTCGCTATGGTATTCGGCCTGTGCATGGGTCATTGGCACCAGAATGTATTGGTCGGTTCGCTTGGGCAGCTGCAACTGCACGCTCTTCTTCGTACGACGAATCAGCTTATCCTTGATTTGTTCACCCACGGAGTTCAGATTCTTGTAGCCTACGATGCTACCCTTGTCGGGGTCTAGCATAATGTGCTCTTCCCTGAATCTGTAGTAGGGACCCAGACAGAACTGGTCCACCAGCTCCATGTTGGCATACAGCTCCTCCAGTTTGTTTTCCATCGGAGTGCCGGAGAGCAGGATAGAATAGCGTGACGTTATCTTCCTTGCGGCCCTGGATATGAGGGTGTCCCAGTTTTTCAGCCGCTGTATTTCGTCCATGATGAGCACGTCGGTGGTCAGGCTTCCTGCTTGCCGGATGTCGTTGCATACGGTATTGTAGGATACAATCTTATAGGGGGCAGTTGACAGGTACAGCTGTTTGCGCTTGATGGGGTTGCCTTCCACGACGACAACCTTCGGGCGCAGATTGTCTGTTCCGGATTGCGTGGTGTCTGCTTGCACCCATTCGCCGCCGGTAAATTCCTCTATCTCCTTCTTCCACTGGTACTTCAGCGATGTGGGGCACACCACCAGTACACTGTCTGCCATGCCCTCCCTCAGGTAAATCTCTGCAGAGGCGATGGCCTGGATGGTTTTGCCCAGTCCCATTTCGTCGGCAATGATGGCCTTTCCTGCCTTAAGGGCAAACCGAATGCCCTCCTTCTGGTAGGGGTAGAGGTTCACTGTGAGCAGGTTGTCAAGAACAGTGTCGGGATAGCGGGCTTCGATGAGCTGTTTGCGGTGTGTTTGCTCTCGTTGTTCGATGACATAATCCAGGGCATCATCGTAGCATCGAAAATTCTGGTCGATGGCCTTGGCCGCTTGCAGGAAAATGTCAAACCTGCTGTAGGCATCCTCGCGGATAATTCCGTTGTCGTCAAAAAAGTCCTTGGCCAGCCTTTCCATCATGTCGGCATTGTCTTCACCGATGCGGATTTTCACCTTTCTTGGCCCCTTGTAGTCTACATACACCGAACTGTAGGTGGGCACCTCCTTGTGTATCTTCTTCCTCTTCTCTTTTACCCACACTTTTACGGCTTCCAGATGCTTGCATGTCCCCAGCTGTGAGGTCTTGAAGTCGAGGCATGAGCAATAGTTCCACACGCTGTCCTTTCCTCTGTAAACGACCTTGTACTCATTGCGGGTGGCATCGTTCCTGACGCAATATTCTCCAGGACAGAATCTTTCATCGGTCTGGCTGATGACAAAGGCCTCCTTTTCCGCCTGTTGCCTGCGCAGCGCCACTTGCCATTCTACGAGTGACATGTCCTGTGGCTTCATCACATTGGTCATTTTGGGAACTACAACCGTAGCCTTTTTTCTCTTTTGGCCTTTTCCCTTCCCGCCTTTCTTGGCAGCAGGCTTGGCTTTGCTCTTTTTTACTTCTGGATTCCTTGTCATATGTTTGGTGGATATTGGATGAATATTGCAATTCGTGTGCGAATTTACACAATTATTCCATTACCACCAAACATACAGCGGACTTTTCTTTGTGGTCAGCGCTCCTTTCGTTGCAGATGGCTGAAATTTGTGGGCACGCCGTTGAAATAGATGTGCTGGAAGGATACATTCTCAATCCTGTGGGCTTCATCGTAGTCTTTTACGAAAGACGGGCGCAACAGGTCTGGATTGCCCGAGAAATGGATGTTTTCGAAGGTGACGCCATTGATGCTATTGCCCGGTGCGCGGTTGTACTTCTCGCTGAAGATGACCTGAAGGCCGAAGAGGGCCGTTTCATGGATGTCTTCTATTCTTATGTCTTTGAATAGTATGTCCGAGAGGTGGTTCTTGTCGCCACAGGCGATGCTGATGGCTGCATTGGTGCGGGCATAGAGGATGTCACAGTCTTCGATGGTCACGTTTTTCAGTTTCTCTCCCTTGTCGCTGCGGTCATCGCCATGGGTCCCGATGTTTACGGGGTGAGCTACATCTGCCCAGAGCGTGGCTCTCTTCACCTTGATGTTCCTTGTGCCGCCCCAATACCACCAGCGATGGTTGTAGAGTGCAATGCAGTCGTCGGAGTTTCGCATGAAAATGTCTTCTATTTCCACGTCCTTGCAACACATCAGGTCGATGCCGTCACTCCAGCTCTGAGCCGAGAACGATTTGATGTTTCGGACGACGATGTTGCGCGAATCTCCTCCAAACACCGTGTAGTGCTGCGGATTCAGGAAGGTGATGCCGTCAACGAGAACATTCCGCGAATGGGTGATTTCTACGCCACGTAGGGCATTCAGTACGATGCCACGCCCCACAATCCGCACGTTTTCTGCATGGTCAACTATCAGTCGGGCTTTCACAATGGCACCAGGTGCCAGATAGACGGTGCAGTTGCTTGGGATGCGGATGTCTCCGCCAGGCAGGTCCTTGGGACGGTGCACGCCAGGTGCGAAATAAATGAGGCGTGCATCCTTCACAAACACATCGTGGTTGTTGCGTCCGCGCCAGTCTATTGCCGAGGGCTCGTCGGGCGTATGGTGTTCCTGCAGCATCGGATTGGCAAAGACATGAAGGTTGTGGAAACGGTCGCCATCAAACTCTACCGACAGGTATTCGGCCTTTTGCAGTTCCAGCTCTACCGTTTGTTTGTCAATCACCTTGGCTGTGATGTTCTTCGATTTGGGGCGTACCGTTATGTCGGCTCGCGTCATGTCGATGTTTTGTGCAAGCGATTTGATCCTGACGTATACCATGCCGTCGGTATCAAACTCTGCAAACGATGCCTTCGATCTTTTCGCCAGATTCACGTCACACGAGAGGGTAGGTACAGTAGTCCACTGGGTGGAGTTGGGCGTGCGGACTTCAACTTCAAAATCGGGCGATAGTTTTACTCCGTCTTCGGTGGCCCATTGGGGAACGTTCACATCGCAGTATCCGGCGATGGCAACCAAGAATAGCAGGCAGGATGAGAAAAGTTTTTTCATGTTTATTTGTTGATTTGTAGTAGAATGCTCTGTTTGTGGCTAAACGACATTGTGCAGATGTCTTTGCATAATTTGGCGCGACATGTAGATGTGGCTTTCAACGGTTCTTTTCTCTATATGGAGCAGGCCGGATATTTCGCGGGCTGTCTTGCCTTCGCGGAAGTACATCAAATAGATCTGTACTCTTCGTTTAGTCATGTTCTGTAGGCCGCCCTGTTCATATTGGCCTAGCATGTCCACCACGTTGTCCGAGAGACTGGCGTTGCGTGCGTTCATCTCGTGATAGTGCCGCATGGCAGATTGCTCATGCAACTGTTGTCTGGCCTTGTCCACCACCATCCTTTTCGCCATGGTGTAGATGAGGCCTTTCGCCGTGGCTTCATTCAGAATGTCGATATTGAAGAGTCTGAGGAAAAGGTCATGGGTCAGGTCTTCTGCTACCATCACATTGTGGAGGCAGGCCTCAAAATATGCCTTGGCCTCTGGCGCATATCGTTCGTATAGTGCGCCGATGAATTCCTCTTTTCCGTACTTTGTCTCGTTCATCATATTCAGATTTTTTATTTGGTGATGAAATAATGGCTCCATGTGTGCCATTCCGTGTTTGCTGGGGGCAAAGTTAGGAAGAAAAATGATGGTGACCAAGGGTATATTCTATTTTTTGCCGACGTTTGAGGCTTTCAAGTGTCCGTCTGGGACATCTTGTTGTGTTCTATGTACTTATCGCTGAGTTCAGCAAAGTTAGACGGAGCGCAGTCAGTATTTCATGGATATGTTGTGGCTTTTCAGATACTCTGTCGGGGTCATTCCCTCCACTTTCCTGAAGGTGGTGAAGAAGGAGGTTTTCTTGAACCCGCACTGTTCGCTCAGGGCTGTCAGGGTGTATCTTCGGTACTCCTCGTTGGCAATCATGCGTTTGAACTCTTCCATGCGGAACCGGTTTACAAAATCGTAATAGTTGTCTTTCATGTAGAGGCTTATCACCTGGCTCAGTTTTGATGGCGATACACCCAGTTCCGTGGCAATGTCGGCACGCTTGAGTTCTGGATTCAGGTAGAGTTTCTTCAATTCCATAAGTTGGGTCATGCGTGTGGCTATGTCCTTGCAGTCTGCCTCGTCGAGTTTCGCTTTCTGGTATTTGGGACCTTTCATCTCTTCCAGCCCCTCTTCCTGGTTCTGCTGCTCCTCCACCATTTCCATGATGGTCACTTCCATTTCGTCGCGTTCGCTCAGCAGGGCTTTTGTGTCGCGTCTGTAGCGTAGCCAAAAGAGTACGAGCACAGCGAGGGCAATGCCCACAAAGACTTCCAGAAAGAACAGCCATGAAGGGTAGACGTGAATCAAGAAATCTGTCTGGCTGCCAGGAACACCGGCCATTCTTATGCACAATTTATGTTGTCCCAGGCAGAGGCTTGAGAGGCTGGCCTCCTCGGCTTCCTTGACAATCTGCCATTCATTGCCGTCAATGGTATATTCGAACAGCCGGCCGGACTTCTGGGCGAAATCATCCAGTATGGCAGCAAATGTCAGTTTTTCCGACCATAGATTCCAGTCTAGAGAAAGGCTCTTTTCCACATTTGCCAATGCACATGCGGTTGTTGACAACGTGTTTCCGCCTATTGTCAGATGACACAGACGGCTCTTGTGGATGGTGGATTCCTCCCATTTCTTCATGTCGTTTGGCGACATGTGGAACAGGCCGTTGTTAGTGGCCACCCACAGACTCCCGTTTCCATCCGTTCCCATTTTATTGACAATATGTCCCTCAAGGCCATCGGCCTGACCGAACTGGGATACATGCTCCATATCGTATGTCGTCCGCATAAGGCCGTTGTCGGTGGCAAACCAATAGTACCCCATTCCATCGTCAAGTAGCTCGCAGCAACGTTTGTCCAGAATGAAGGCTGGCACATCCAACTGTTCGCATTCCAGCGTGGATGCGTCTACCCTGTATGCCGAGAAATCATTATGGAAAAGCAAGGCATCATCGTGGCCCGTTGTCCCTTTCAGGTGTTTTTCATGGTCGATGAACCCCTTTGGGAAATTGTCTGTTTCAAAAGAAAACGATGGGGTGCATAGCGAGAAACCCGTGATGCTCGTCACCCACATGTTGCCGTGCTTGTCGGGTGTGATGCTTGAGATGGTGCCACCTGCTATCCGTGAGTTCTTCTCCGTGAAATGTCGGCATTGTCCTTGGCTGTCGATGACAAACAGCCCGTCGCTTGTCCCTATCCAGATGCTGCTGTCTGCCTGCGTGAGGCAGATGACGTTGGTATTGTCGAGCGATGGAGAAAATGTCTGTTTCACCATTTGTCTGTTCTTTGGATTGAATAGCTTTAGGCCGCCGTCGTATGTGCCTATATAGAACATGTCACCAAATGGTTCAATGGCTGTAACGATGTGTGCGCCATCCAGCTCATCGGGGCAGAAATGCTTGGTTTCATCGCTCTTCCGGTTAATATATGTGAAGCCGTCAAACATGCCTATCAGGCAATCCTTTTCACCAATGTGGAAACTTCGCACTCCAAAGCCCGATGCCATGTAGTCGCCTTGGACAAAAGGCTTGAACAGTTCAGACGGGCGTCTGATGTAGGCCAGTCCGTGGCGTGCCATGCCTATCCAGTCGATGCCATACTGGTCTTTGATGTAGTAATAGACTGCGTTGGTGGGGATGTGGTGGCCGTTGGCTACAAGCGCACCGAAATGTTCCATGATGCTGTCTCTGCGGCTGTCCACAACGTACGCCCCGGAACCGTCGGTGCCGATATATAGGTGCTCGCCCTGGTTTTCCATTGAGGTGATGACGTTGCCGATGCCTTCAATTCGTTTCAGGCTATGGCTGTTCTTCCCAAGTCGGTACAGGCCGTCGTTTTTTGTGCCAATATATATGGTGTTGCCGATAAGGGCCAATTGTCCAAAAGATACATTTGCGGGCTTTCCTTCGGCTATTGTGACGGTCGACACGCTTCCGTCTGAGGGGTCATAGCAATGTAGATGGCTTCGTGTCAGGAAGTATATCAGGCCGTCTTCAGCCTTCCGGATATGGCGAACGTCCTTTTCCATCCCGATGTTGCCTTGGTTGAAACTGATATGGGTCAGTCGCTTCCCTTTGTAGCAGTACAGGCCATAGGTGCCGCCCACATACAGTGTGCTGCTGTCTGCAAACACACACAGTGGCTTCTCTATTTCGGATAGGATGTGCCGGAAACGGTCGCTGCCACGACTTAATGCTATGATTCCGTCGCGTGTGGCTGCGTAGATGGTGCCGTTGGCATCCTCGCAGATGTCCACGCATGTGTTATGGGGATGTCCGCAGACAGAGATGTCATAACCATCGATGGAATGGCCGTCAAACACGTTTATGCCATATCTGCCTCCAGTCCACACCCTGCCATCCGAGCCCCTGAGCACTTTCCCTATTGAGTTGCCATGCAGGCCGTCGGCGGACGTCAGCTGGCACATGCTTCCATAGGGACGGGACGCAAGGGAGATACATGCGCCGAACCATAGCAGGATGGACAATAGTTTTATTAGTCGGGTTCTATACATAGCTTGTTCGCACAAAGGCGGAAAAGTCACCGTGAGCACTCATGCTCTATGGGGAAATGCACCTTTTGCGGGACAAAGGTAGCGTATGTTGGGCAAAGAACCAAATAAATAAACTTTTTTTTCGTGGAATAATCATCGCTCGATAAGTCTCTTCCCATTCCTGATTACGGCAAATATTCCATTGACCTTCATGCCCTTGTATTTCATTTTGCTGGCTTTGGGGGCGGAGAAGATATAATCTGTGTCGCCCGATTTCAGGTGCACAATGATACCGATGGCACCTTTGGCGGGTGTGAAATAGTCCACCGATTCAATCTCTGATGGCTCCGTTTTGGTGGTTGGCTCGAACACGGCCACAAAAGGATTGTCCCAGGCCTCACCTTGCCGGCGGGCAATGAAGGTGAGCACGGGTTGCTTCTCTATATCGTATGGCATGAACTTGCCCAATCGCTCGTACTCCAGATTGACGGGCGACAAGGCCTTGAATACTGTTTGGTTGTAGGAACCTTTGAACCAGACGGACATTTCCGGGCCGTTGGTGATAGAGAATGTGGATCGCACATGCTCGTCAGTCTTCTGCGACAGTTTGTCATGTATATAGGAATAGGCATAGAGATGGCCGCCCGCAAAGGCCAGTTCATCGGTCGGCTGAAGGTCAAGGCTGCTGCCGTTTGCTCGTGTGAGCGACATGGTTTGCCCCAGATTGTGATAGAAATAGTCGTGAAACTGCTCCTCGTCGTCCGTCTTGCTGCGGAATATGTCTACATAATATCCGCCCGCAGGGCTGGTTCTTACGATGGCATTGGTGCGCATCTGGGCGGCATGTGTCTCTGGTTCCACAAACGACACTTGCGAAAAGGTGTTGCCGTCCTGTGCTCCGCTTGCCTCCACCTTGAAGGCGTGTGACGACATCATCACTGGATAGGAGGACTTGCCGTTGACGCACACCGTGTTGTGGGCAGGAAATTGCGAATAGTATTCCTTGTAGTCCTGGCCGCTGTATAGCCCCCTTCCAATCCCTGCGTCCGGCCCAAGCACATATCCTTTTCCATAGAGCTCCATGGATATGCCATTGGCATGCTGGTGGTTGCCCAAGCTTCCGTTGAGCGATATGGCAAGGTCGTGCTGGCTGTCCATTCCGCTGCGTTGCATCAGCCATGAGGCATTGGGTGCATAGAATACAGGACTGCAATAATTCTCGATTTCATCGGCTGAAGCATCCTTTTGGATGGCTGTCTTGAACTTCATGAAACGTTCCTCCAACGATTTTTTGCCATGGCGGCGGGCGTAGTCGATGATGTTGTCTGCGGCACGCTGGTTGAGATAGTTGGGATGAGTGTCGCCAAAGCCGCATATCATCCTGTTGGGCATGAGATACTGGGCTGCGGATTCGATGGAACGGGTGATTACGGGGATGGAAGCAAAAAAGTCTATTCCATAGTCGCGGTCCATCTGGTTGGCAAATTCTGCCATGTCTGCCACCACATTCACGCTATATCCCGGCGACTCGTACCAGATGCCTGTGGCTGAGTCGAAACCGTAGTCGGCCAGTTTGGCTATGCTCCATTGCCTTATGCTGTTCTTGTTGACGATGTGGTCGATGTAGTAGTTCTTTCCTTTCCCATCGGTGTATTTGGCATCTTCCTGTAGTATTCCGGCAATCTTTATCACGAAGATGGCTTGGAAAAGATTCCAGTTGTTGTGGGGCACGCCGTTGTCTATGATATTGTCGGCCCATTTCTTCATTGCAGCATCGTAGAGCGTACGGTTTGTGTCGATGTAGGAAGAAAGCAGGGGGTACATCTCTACAATCTCAGATATTATATCCTCGTGGATTACTTCAAACGAGGTCATGCCCACGATGGTTTGTCCGTGGCTGCCGTCCATGTCCTTTGGGACGTTGCGGTAGTAGATGCCCTTGAGGTAGGTGTCGAACACTCCAAAGGCCATGTCCCCATAGCGTTTGTCACCTGTGGCGGCATATATTTTTGCTGCATCGCGTGCAATGGTCATGATGTGGCGGTTGATGCTTGTCACCTGTCGTCCGGTTTTGGAGGGATGCACAAGTTCCATCTCTCCAGTGGCTGGATTGATGTAGTGCACGTTTCCTTCTTCATCGTCATCGTAGGGAACCATGTCTTCCAGTTTCGGCCGGTTGAAGGAGGTGACGTGGCTTCTTGTGCCGTCAAACTTTACTGTGGGTGCTTCGGCCCGCTCCCCGCCAGGGTGGTGGAATGCCTCATCCTTGATGAACACATCAGTGGCGTGAGTTGCCCAGTACATCTGCAGACGCGACACCAGCCAGTCGCTCTGCTTTTCCACATGGAGGAGATAGGGGTCCACCTTTTTCCTCAGCCCTTCAATTTCCAGGTTGTCGGCCATGGCATTCAGCGCAAGGCAGCATGCCAGCAGTATTGCGGTCATTTTAGTCTTCATAATCCAGTTTCATTGTTTTTGTTTGTCATTAATACGCAGAAGACAGGCGATGTACTTAATTGAAACGAAGTGTTGCAGACATCCAAAATCGGTGGAAAACGGCAAATGAATAAAAAAAAATTGGTGGAAAACGGCAAAAAATATCATATAAATTTGGTGGAAAACGGCAAAAACGGTATCTTTGCATCGTCAAAATATTAAAATCCAATAAGATAAGATATATGGTGTTCAGAAGGAAGATTTATGGCGACATGATAAAGTGGAAGAATGAGCAAAAAGGGGAAACAGCTTTGCTCGTAGAAGGTGCCCGGCGTATAGGCAAGTCGACAATAGTGGAAGAGTTTGCCAAACGAGAGTACGACTCGTATATGCTCATTGATTTTTCTGTGGCTTCTCCTGAGGTGATTAGGAGATTTGATGATTTGTCAGATATCGATGATTTGTTTACTTATCTTCAGTTTCGGTATAAAGTGACCTTGAAGGCTGGCCGTTCTGTAGTGATATTCGATGAGGTGCAGATGGCACCTAAGGCGAGGCAGGCTATCAAACATCTTGTTAAGGATGGCAGATACCAGTATATAGAGACTGGTTCGTTAATTTCGATAAGGCGGAATGTGTTGGACATTGTGATACCAAGCGAGGAAACTAGGCTTGAAATGTTCCCCATGGATTATGAGGAGTTCAGATGGGCTTTGGGTGATGAGGCTACTGTGGAACTGTTGCGCCAGTCATATGCGAAGATGAAGCCGATGGGAGATGATATACATACACAGATGATGCGTAGTTTCAGACTATATATGCTTGTGGGAGGTATGCCGCAGGCCGTGGCAAAGTATATTGAGACGAGAAGCCTTGCCGAGGTTGACCGAGTGAAAAGGAATATTATTGCTTTATATGGTGAGGATTTCCGCAAGCTAGATACTTCGGGAAGGTCTGGTGCTATGTTCCATGCCATACCAGGACAGTTGAGCAGAAATGTGTCCCGGTATCAGGTGGGGAATGTCATAAAGGGTGAAAAGCCAGGACGTGTCGTAGAGGCTGTGTCCGAGATGAACGAGTCGTTTGCTGTTAATGTCGCATATCATTGCGATGATCCGAATGTAGGTATGGCTCTTACTCGGGATATGGAGAGATATAAGATGTATGTGGCTGATACTGGACTTTGTGTGACGCTCGCGTTCTGTGATAAAAAATTTACAGACAATGTGATTTACGACAAATTGCTTGGTGACAAGCTGAGCGTCAATCTGGGCTATATCTACGAAAATGTGGTTGCTCAAATGCTCAGGTCTAATGGTCATCGGCTCTTCTACCATACCTTTTTGCGCGAGGACGGGAAGAACTACTACGAGGTGGATTTCCTGCTTTCGGACGGTGCAAAACTCAAACCGGTGGAGGTGAAATCTTCAGGTTATAAGTCTCATGTCTCAATAGATCGTTTTGCAGAGAAATTCTCCAATAGGGTGGAACGAAGGTATATAGTCTATACGAAGGACTTGAAGAAGGATGGAAATACGCTTTATCTTCCTGTGTATATGGCCATGTTCCTGTGAGACTACATGCATTAAAAAAAGAGTTGCAGAAAATGCAACTCTTTTTGATTCTTCTGGTAGCGGGAAAGGGACTTGAACCCTTGACCTTCGGATTATGAATCCGACGCTCTA
>JAEDIG010000155.1 GCA_016292545.1 Bacteroidaceae bacterium | reverse complement strand
CTGGTCCTTCTAGCCCTTCGAGCATCTCGAGAGGCTCGAAGGATTCGATGGGCTAAAACCCCTCGAAAATCTTGAGGATTTCGAGGGGTAGAGAGTCTTGAATATTATGATGTTGCTTTAGAGAGTGTTTGGCTGTGATGTAGTGGCGGTGTCTTCTTTTGATATCGCCTGGTTGCCTTCCTGTTGCGCAGGCTTCTTTCTTGGTTTGTGCCTTTTGCGCCTCTGCTTTTTTTCGCGGGTAGCTGTTGGCTCTGGTGAGGAGGATGGTGTTTCAGGCATAGTCTGATTTTCGCCTACTGTTGAGGAGGTGTTTTCTTTCTTTTGTTTGCGTGCTTGCTGTTTCTGGGATGTCCTCTTTGATTTTGGCTCATCCTTAGCCTTTTCCTTCGAAACTTTATCGGAATGCTTGGATCTGGCTTTTTGCTTTTTGGGTGCTTTCTTTCGGTTAGCAGAAGCTGGATGGTCGTAGTTTGGAGCCTCTCCGAGACCTCCTTCAAGCGGAACTTTTTCTACAGGGGTTCCCAGAAAACGTTCTATGCTTTTGAACTTGGGTATATCCTTCTCGCTTACCAGTGTAATGGCATTACCATCACGGCCTGCACGTGCAGTTCTACCAATCCGATGTACGTAGTCCTCTTCGTCGTGGGGCACATCATAATTGATGACCAATCGAATGTCGTCAATATCAATGCCCCGTGCAACGATGTCAGTGGCTACTAGGATATCCACCTGACCTGCTCGGAATGCGTACATCGCATCGTCGCGCTCTCCTTGCGTTAGGTCGCTGTGCATAGCTCTGGCATTAAATCCTGCTCGTTGAAGGCTGATGGCTAAATCCTTTGTTTTGACCTTGCTGCCAACAAAGATGATGACACGTTCAGGGGTTGTCTGCTTGAAAAGAGATTTTATGAGTGGAATCTTTTGTGTTTCGTAGCATATATAGGCCTGTTGGCGAATGTTGTCGGCTGGTTTGCTAACGGCAAGCTTCACTTCAACTGGATTGTTCAGAATGGTATGCGCAAGTTGCTGGATGCGGCTTGGCATGGTGGCACTGAACATGATGGTTTGCCGATTTGTGGGCAGTGATTTCACAATTTGAATAATATCATCATAGAAGCCCATGTCGAGCATCCGGTCCGCCTCGTCAAGAATGAAGAAGGACACACGGCTCAGGTCGATATTGCCTAGACTCAGGTGGCTGATAAGGCGGCCAGGAGTGGCTATTACTACATCTGCACCTTGTTGCATACCGCGCTTCTCCTGTTCGTATCTGATTCCATCGTTGCCACCATACACGGCCACGCTGCTTATGTCGTCGAGATAATAGCTGAATCCTTGCATGGCCTGATCGATTTGTTGTGCCAACTCGCGTGTGGGACTCATTATGATGCAGTTAATGGAGTCCTTGGGGTATCCGCCGTCTTGGAGCAGGCTAAGTACGGGCAGCAGGTAGGCTGCTGTTTTTCCTGTTCCTGTCTGGGCGATGCCAATCAGGTCGCGTCCGTCCAGAATGCTAGGTATCGCATATTCCTGGATAGGAGTGGTTTCGGTGAAGTTCATGTCATCAAGTGCGTCAAGCACACGGTCGTTCAAATCTAAATCGTAGAAGTCCATTTTCTTGTTGTGTTCAGTTTGAGATGTTTCAGGGCGTACCATACACCCTCTATGAGATGATGTTATCGAGGTGCCTTCTTGTAGAGGTACCATGCGATGAAGAAATATAGTATGTTGGGAATCCATGCGGCCAGGGCAGGATGGAGTCCGGCATTGATGCTGAATGTTCCAGACATGGTTTGGAGCAGGATGTAGCTTGCGCTGAGGGCGAGGCCCACACCTAGAGCTGTTCCCATGCCGCCTTTCCGTTTCTTGGCAGAAATAGACATGCCGATGGCGGCCAGGATGAAGGCTGCAAACGGCGATGACCACCTTTTGTGGTATTCCACCTCGAAGGGTTTGACATTTGCGCTGCCCCTGATGCGTTGTTTCTCGATATAGGACCGTAGTTCCTGATTGGTCATGGTTTCCTGCTGGTTGCGTATGAAAAGAAAATCCTGCGGCTCCATCATGATAATGGAATCCACGCGGTCCTTATAAGTAATTTCCTCACGCATGCCTCGAAGTTCACGAACCGTAACACCCTGAAGCTTCCAGTGATAGCGCTCGTCGCTGAGTGTGTCGTAAACCACGGTGCGGGCAGTGAGGTGAGAAACCAATTTCTTTTTCTCAAACTTGTCTAGTGAGAAGCGGTAGCCGGTTTTGCTGTTTCCGTCGAAATGCTCCAGGAATGCTATGACCCCTGTATCCACCTGAAGCTGGACGTTATCTGCATAGGTGGGGTTCTTCTTTGCCTTCTTATAGCGGTCTTCAAACTGGAGGCGCTTTACACTGCTGTATGGGATGACCTCGGAACCCAGATAGAATGACACAGAGGCAATGATGGCGGCGCTAATCATGTAGGGGCGCATGAGACGCCCAAAACTCATTCCTGTGCTAATCATGGCGATGATTTCGCTGTTGTCGGCTAGTTTGCAGGTGAAGAAGATGACACTCAGAAACACGAAAAGTGCGCTGAAGAGATTGCTGTAATAGGGGATGAAATAGAGGTAATAAGTGAAGATTGCACTCCATGGGGCATGGTTGTTGGTGAAGCGATCCACATTCTCATTGAAGTCAAATACAACGGCGATGCTGATAATGAGCAATAGCGAGAACACGTATGTGCCCAGGAACTTTGCTATCAGGTAGCGGTCGATGCGTTTGAGGAAGGGTATCTTCATATGTGAGCAGCCTTTTTTGTTTTGATGGTTAGGGGGATCAGAGCCGTTGCATGAGTTGGGGGAGAATGCCTGCTTTCCAGTTGCGGAAGTCGTTTGCCAGAATGTGCATGCGCGCTTCCTTCACCAGCCACAAGTAGAAAGCCAGATTGTGGATGCTGGCAATTTGGAGTGCCAGCAGTTCCTGTGCCTTGAACAGATGGTGGAGGTAGGCGCGTGAATAGGTTGTATCGCAGGAAGCGGTGCCATCGGGGTCGATGGGCGTGAAATCCATTTCCCACTTTTTGTTGCGCATGTTCATGATTCCATTACGTGTGAAGAGCATGGCGTTTCGTCCGTTCCGGGTGGGCATCACGCAGTCAAACATATCCACGCCCAGAGATATGGCTTCCAGAATGTTGGCCGGAGTGCCCACACCCATCAGGTAGCGTGGCTTGTCTTGTGGCAGAATGGCATTGACAACTTCAATCATTTCGTACATCACCTCTGCAGGTTCACCCACAGCCAATCCGCCAATGGCATTGCCGGCGGCCTCCTTGGAAGCCACGAACTCTGCACTTTGTTGGCGCAGGTCCTTGAAGGTGCAGCCTTGGACGATGGGGAAAAGCGCCTGTTCATAGCCATAAAGGGGTTCGGTTTCATTGAACCGCCTGAAACAGCGGTCGAGCCACCTGTGGGTCAACCCCAGGCTCTTTTTGGCATATTGGTAGTCGCTGGTTCCAGGAGGGCATTCGTCGAGCGCCATCATTATGTCGGCTCCAATGCTGCGTTCAATGTCCATCACGCGCTCTGGGGTGAAGATGTGCTTGCTGCCGTCAATATGGCTTCTGAAAGTGCATCCCTCCTCCGTGAGCTTGCGGATGCCTGTGAGCGAAAACACCTGGAACCCGCCGCTATCCGTGAGGATGGGGCCGTCCCAGCTGTTGAACTTGTGAAGGCCTCCGGCGGCCTCAAGGACAGAGGTGCCTGGCCTTAGGTAGAGGTGATAGGTGTTGCCAAGAATGATTTGTGCTCCTACTTCCTCGTGGAGATCGCGAACCGTTAGTCCCTTTACGCTACCCACTGTGCCCACGGGCATAAAGATGGGTGTCTGTATGGCTCCGTGCGGGGTGTGTAGGATGCCGGCTCTGGCCTTGCTTTGGACATCCGTGTTTAGCAGCTCGAATTTCATCTGGCTTCCTCCTTCTTTTCCTTATCCTCGTCGAGAACAAACTTAAGGGCGTTTGCTACCTTTTGGTTGGTAAGTGCGATGTCCCATACGTCCTGTATGGTGGTTACATAATTGAAATGCATGCCTTTGAGGTAATCAGCCGGAATTTCCTCGATGTCCTTCTGGTTGTCGGTACAGAGGATGATTTCAGAGATTCCCGCCTGTTTGGCAGCCAGAATTTTCTCGCGTATGCCGCCTACGGGAAGTACCTTTCCCCGCAGGGTTATTTCTCCGGTCATTGCCAATCCGGCACGCACTTTCCGCTGTGTGAGGGCGGAGGCGATGCTTGTGGCCATTGTGATGCCTGCACTTGGGCCGTCCTTGGGCACTGCGCCTTCAGGCACATGGATGTGGATGTTGTAGTTGTCAAAGATGCGCATGTCTATCCGGAGCTGGTCGGCATGTGCCTTGATATATTCCAGAGCCAGCATGGCACTTTCCTTCATCACATCGCCCAGATTGCCTGTGAGTGTGAGTTTGCCTGCCTTGCCGCGGCTAAGGCTTGTTTCGATGAAGAGGATTTCTCCTCCCACGCTCGTCCATGCCAATCCCGTAACTACACCGGCATATCCGTTGCCCTGGTACTTGTCGCGGGTGAAAAGCGGTTTTCCCAGCATTTCCTCTATGCGCTTCTCTGTGATGGGGGCCAGTGCGTCTTCCTTTTGCATGGCCATCTCCAGCGCCAGTTTGCGCAGTATGTTTCCTATCTGTTTTTCCAGGGCTCTCACACCGCTTTCACGCGTGTAGCGTTCAATCAGGAACTCTATGACGCTCTTGTTCAGCTTGATGTCCT
>JAEDIG010000025.1 GCA_016292545.1 Bacteroidaceae bacterium | reverse complement strand
TGGTGAACTTGCTCTTGAGGAAGGTCTGAACCATCTGGTCCACACCAGCATAGCCGCTACCGATGGGGGTTTCCTCGGTCCACTCACGCTCGTCCACAGTGCCGTCCTGACCACCTGCATGACGCTCGGCATAGCGGACAAGGTCGAACCAGCGCTTGCCCTCGGCCAGCAGCTCAATCTGGCGCTCGTTCAGCACTGTAATCTCGGCATTGGTGCCTGCCACGGCATTACCGATGGTGCTTGCTGCCGTAATGTCCTCGCTAGGCTTGTTGGAAGCCGTCTTGAGGTCGCAGTAGGAACGGCGATGGATGGCATTGACGATATAGTTGGCCATCTTGTTGTTGGCCGTACCGCCCATGGCAGCATACGCCTCAGCCATCATCAGCATCACGTCGGTCATGCGATAGATGATCCAGTTGGTGTAGCTGTAACCTCCATACATGCAACGCATAGTGGTCTCAGAACCGCTCCGAATCGGCACGATTTGAGGACGGGTATGCTTCAGACAGTAGTAGTGTCCGAGGTCGGTGTTGCCCACCAGACTGTTACAGGTGCTGTACCAGGTACGTGAGTCGTAGCGGGCCTTGTCATCGCTGAGGCCACCGCCATAGACGGCACCCAGCGCAGCCTCGCACACCTGGAAGTGTGTGCCATTGCCATAGCCATAGAGTGAGTTGACCATATCGTTCTTGCGGTCATCAGAAGAACTGAACTGCAACTCGAACATGCTCTCCTCGCTGTTCTGGGGTGACATCACCATAATGGCCGACCCCACACCAAAGAGGTAAGCAGCTGCGGTGAGCTCAGGCGTGCTACCATTGGCCACATTCTCGAAATCGTTTTCAATCATTTCGCAGTTGGGCATACCCACAGCAGCCAATCCATAGTCAAGCTTGTCAAGCTTTTGGCTGCCGAAGCCCGAGCCTTCCAACTTGTTGTTGTTGTTGAGGATGGCCAGTGCCTTGGCACCGTTCTCGATACACTTCATGTAGTCGCCCTCCACGCTGTGGGCCACCAGACCAGTGTCTACACGCACCGTATCGGTGAGCAGACCGCGACCTTCATGCAGGGATGCACGCCACAGATACATGTCGGAGAGCATGGCATAGAGTGCCACATTGGTAATCAAGCCCTTGGTGTCGGCAATGTCGGTGAAACGGTTGCGGGCAAAACCAGCTACCTTCTCCACGTCAATGATGATGGAGTCGAGCACGTCGAGCTGATTGGTGAGGCCGAAAGAGGTGACCTCCACATCGGAGTTAATCACACGAGTGGTATAAGGCACATCCTTGAAGGCACGAATCAGGTAGAAATAGTTGAGGGCACGCAGACCTGTCATTTCGGCCTTCATCTGTGACCACTCACCGGGAGTGAACTGCTTGTCCTTCTCCAGGATTTCCTCGCCATGCTGCAACACCTTGTTGCAGAAGTTGATGGTGGTGTACACACCCGACCAGTCGAACTGGGTCATGCTGGAGTCGGGCTCGGCCTGCATGATTTCGTTATAGGTGTCCCAGGATTTCTGGTCAGAATGACGGTTCTGGTTCATTTCCCAGCTGTCGGAACGGAGGTCGCCCCAGATGGCAAACTTCTCAACGGTGCTGCACATCTGCTTGTAGGCCGCATAGCGCACGCCTTCCAAGTCGTTCTTGTCTTCCCAGAAGTCCTCCTCAACCACACGGTCCTGAGGATAAAGGGTAAGCCAATCCTCACAGGAGGTGGTGCCCACTGCAGCCAAGCCCAGCAGGCAGATTGTCTTGTAAAATTTATTTAGTCTTTTCATTGTATTCCAGTTTTAGAAGCCCAAGTTGATACTACATGTAAATGACTTCGTACGAGGAGTACGGCTGTTGTCGGTACATACAGCGAATCCCTGAGGAGACACGTCGGGGTCTACACCCGTGTACTTGCTCCAGCACCAGATGTTGTTGATAGAGGCAAACAGCTTGAGGTTGCGGATGCCATACTTCTTGAGCTTCTGGGCATTGAAGTCATAGCTGAGCTGGATGTACTGCAGACGCAGGTAGTCGCCATCCTCTACGTAACGGTCGCTGGGCAGCGAGTTGTAGCTGTTGTAGCCGTTGACCTTGCTGAGGGCACGAGGAATCACGTCGATGCGGTTGCCGTTGTCATCGAAGCCGTCACCGTTCTGACGCCAGCGCCATGTGGTGGCAAAGCTCTGGTTGTCGTTGTTGAGCATGCTCTCGTAGTTCATGCGGGCCAGGTTGACAATCTTGTTGCCCATACGGAAGTTGAAGCCCATGTTGACAGAGAACTTGTCATAGAAGAACTGCAGACCGAAACCACCGTTGCACTTGGGGTTGGAGTTGCCCAGATAAACCATATCGTAGCGGTCGATCTGTCCGTCGTGGTTGACATCCTCATAGATGGCGTCACCACCCTGGAACTGATAGCGGTAGCTTTCGTTGTAGCAATAGTACATGGGCAGCGGGGTACCCTTGGCATCGGTCAGCATGTTGCCCTGTGCATCGAAGGCGATGGGACAGGTGGCATCCTGACCGCGACGCAGTGCAGCTGCAAAGGTGTTGGTGCGGGAACCGTCCATGTTGTAGCCGGGATTGTTGGGATCCTCGTTGTAGCCGTATGCTGCAATAGAAGCCTGGGTGTAGCCGTTGTGGTCATAGTCGTAGGTGTAGACGCCCTTATAGCGCAGACCGTAGATAGAACCCAAGGCGTTGCCAATCTGTACACGCTGGTTGTACTTAAGATTTTCAGGCTGATAGGTCTCGGAACCGTTGAGGGATTCCAGAATCAGGGGATTCATCTCCTCAATCTCGTTGAAGTTCTGTGCGATGTTGCCACGCAGCTTCATGCTGAACTTGCCCACCTTGGCAAAGCGTGCGGTGTAGAAATTCAATTCCCAACCCTTGTTGCGGAGGGTACCGGCGTTCACCTTGGCCAGGGTGCTGAAACCGTTGGCGCTGGGGATGCGGAGGTTGTCCATCAGCAGGTCGGTGGTCTTCTTGTTGTAGACCTCGAATTCGAAGCTCAACATGTCTTCCCACAAACCGAGGTTGAAACCGAGGTTCCACTGCTTGGTCTTCTCCCAACGTACCTCTGTAAGAGAGAGGTTCTCAGGACGTACCACGGTGTGACCGTTGTAGTAACCATCGGAAGCATACTTGTTGTACTGGTTGTAGCTGCCGCCACCCGTGTTACCGGTGATACCCCATGTGGGACGGAAGGCCAACATGCTGATAACCTTCTTGCTCCAGTTCATGAAGTTTTCGTCGCTGATGTTCCAACGTCCACCGATGGAGGGGAAGGTGCCATACTTGTGACCCTTGCCGAAGTTGGTGCTACCGTCGGTACGGAGAGAGGCGTCGATTGAATACTTGCTCTTGTAGGAGTAGTGGATCTGCTCGAAGAAGCTCTGGCTGCGCCATTCGTTGTTGGTGGCACCTGCGGCACGGAGCAAAGCCACGACAGTGGGGTCGGTGATGCCGTTGGGCACGTTCCACAGACCCGTCTTCTGGTTGCTGCTGGTACCGGAGTACAACTCGAAACGTACCAAGCCGCTCAGGCTGTGGTCGCGGTTGGCGAAGGCTGAATAATAGCGCAAGTCGTGACGTGTGGTGAACTCGAGCGACTTGTACTCGGAGTTGGACACATAGTTACGCTCGTTGCTACCCAGGTTGGTGGAGTTCTCGGCACCCCAGTACCAAGCCATGTTCTTGAGTTCGCTGGGGCAGTACTCGTCGGAGCTGGTGTTGTAGATGTTGAGCTGCACGTCGCCCACATAGTTCAGGCGGTGGTGGTCGTCATCCTTACCCCAGAGCTTGTATTCCACGTTGAACTGCGGAGTGAGGTTGTACTGACGCTCCTTGTTCCAGGCTTTCATGGCGCGAGCCACGGGGTTGCCGTTGAAGAACATGTCCTGAAGGTCAAAGGAAGTCATTGTACCATCGTTCTCACGACGTGTAGACTCGCTTGTTCCATAATAGGCAGCCAGGGGCAGCATGTTGAAGTAGTTGCCTGTGGGGTTGCCGTCGCGGTCGTATTCATAGACACTCATGTTGGGCATGGCCTTGTAGGCACGTGCCAGAATGTCGTTACCATAGTTCTTGTTGTTGGTGGTGAAGGTCAAGTTGATGTTAGACTGGAACTTGATGCGGTCGCTCACCCAGTAGTCGAGGGCTGTGGCCGTGGTGAAACGGTCGAGCTTCTGACCGATGATGGTACCCGTGCTCTTGTCGTAACCGGCACTGATACGGAAGGTAGCCTTTTCACCACCACCGGAGAGGGTTACATAGTACTTGTGTTCCTTACCGAACTGTGTCACCTCGCCCACCCAGTCAGTGTTGTGGCTGAAGTGGTTGTAGATGTAGGGCATTTCGGTGTTGTAGTCCAACTCAGGAAGACTGGTGGGCACCTGCTTGGGGTTATAGTAGGCTTCCTTGAGCATCATGGTGTAGCCGTCACCGTTGAGCATCTTGTAGCCGTCGGGCTGCCAGGTGCCGTTGAACTTGTAGGAGAAGGTGACATTGGTGGGACCACGGTGACCACGGCGGAGCTTGATTTCGATGACACCGTTAGAACCACGGATACCCCACTTGGCTGCGGTGGCAGCGTCCTTGAGGACGGTGATGCTCTCGATGTCTTCGGGGTTCACGTTGAGCAGCGTAGAGAACTGCTCCTCGTTGTCCATTGTCTCGAAGTTGGTGTCCTGGGCATCGTCGGGAAGTTCGAAGATGTGGTCGTTGACGACAATCAGAGGCTGTGCATTACCGTTGATGGTGCTGGTACCACGCAGACGCATGGTAGTACCTGAACCCAGGTTACCAGAGTTGGGCACGATGTCGAGGCCAGGAATCTGACCCTGAAGTGCCTGGTCGACAGACTCGAATGCCAAACCTTCCACATCGCTCATGTCGAACTTGGAGACGGCACCGGCATACTCGCGTGCAGGAATCTCAAGACCCGTGGTGGGGGCATTCTTCTTACCCTTGATGGTCACCTCGGTGATGGTCTTGGTATTGTCTTGCAACATGATTTTAAACACATTCTTGGTCCCCACCTTCTGGGCATATGTCTTGTAGCCGACATAAGAGACCTTGAGGGTGTTGTTGGGGTCCTTGATATTCATGGTAAAGTTACCATTCATATCCGTAACAGCCTGACTGACAATACGGTTATTCTTGTCAATCTCCACGACGTTGGCACCAATGATGACGTCAATATCATCCGATACGGTACCGGAGATACGCCGTTGCTGCGCGCTTACAGGGATGGCAGAGAGTGCCATAACCCACAGCAGTAAAATTCTAGATATCTTGTTCATGGTGTTGTTATTTTAGGATAGCGTATCTCTTCAAATATCTTTTCGCAGACTCGGGAGTAGCCCATGTGCTGTCGTGACGGCCATCGACCAGGGCAGTGTGGTTGAGCACACCGTTGATGCGATGGATTACACAGGCACTGGAGGCATCCAGGGTAATCTTCTTGCTGGAGGTAGACATAGGTGTGTTGACAGGCGAGCTGGAACATTCTACGTCGCGGGCCAATACGTTCTTCTCCGTGTCATTGTCATAAATGATGTTGAACGCGGTGCTACCAACCTGCTGGTCGCGTACAGACAGGATGCCTGCGTTGCGGCTGACAAGCAGTTTGCAGAAGAGGCCGAGTTCCTTGTCGTAGCTGGAGGTAACCATTTCCTCCTCAGAGATGTTGCTGTTGTCTACGAACACAGTGTTGTCGGCGAAATGATAGCGAACGAAGTTGGTAAGATAAGTAATCTTTGCCTGCAGGCGGAGGCTATCCTGTGAGGCGGCCTTGTCGGCAGCCACATAGTCGAGTGAATCCTGCTCGGTGTACTCACCCTCGCTCATGAGGTTATACAAGGAGTCCTTTATATTAATATGTTTTACAAGGGTGCTGTTGTAGTCCTCGGAAATCTCCTCCCATGTGGGGAGACCCTGTGCAACGGCAGCCTTGACTGCATCGTTGGAGGGAACGAAAGCGGTGTAGTGGTAGTTGTTGAAGAACTGCACGTTGTAGTCGAGACCATTGTTGTCGACAAACACGCGGAACTTCTTCATGGCAGACTTCTGCTCGGTGGTGGTGAGCTTCTTTACGTCTACCAGACCACAAGCCTCCACGATGTCGGTCTGTGTCTCGCAAAGCTTGTAGAACTCGGCATAGGGGCAAGTGTCCTCATAATCAGGCGCAAAGTTGCCCTGCTGCTTGGCATCGTTGGTGAAGATGCTGTACACGCTTCGGTAGGTGGGGATGATGGGAGAGTCGAGGATGAAGGTCTGACCATTCTTGAGAGACTCGAAAGGCTTGGTGACATGGCAGATGTCCAAACCGGGCTGTCCTTCATTAACGATGCCCTGGCGCTCGTTTTCAATCTGGAAACCACCCTTGACTGCCACCACGTGGCCGTTTTCGCGAACCACTCTGACGGCATTACCGTTCTTGGTGAGGAAGTATTCGTCCACACCGTCGATGGGGTTGGTGCCGTCGTGTACGATGGTGTGAGACTCCAGAACATCCTTCAGACGGTTGGTGATCTCCTGCTGCTGCAGGGTGGCACCACTACCTGTGAACTTGCTGCCAATCTCACCCGTTGTGGGATCGTACTTGTAAATCTGGGAAGTGATGGGGAACGACTGGTTCTTGTAGCCGAACTGGATAAGGCGCTTCTGTGTACTCTCGAAGCTGGTGGGATCGTAGTAGTATTTCAAAGCCTCGTCGCTGGGCAGGAAGAAGGTGAACTCGCTCTGCATGGCCTTCAGGTAGGCATAGTAGTTCAAGCCCATGTAGTCGGTACCCGACGAACCGTTGTAGATGGCCCATTTCATCACGAGGTTGGTCTTACTGATGTAGGCGGGAGAGGTGACAGACGTATAGTCGGCAGGACCATAGATGTCGCTCATCACATAAACCGCACCGTTGCAAGCCAACAGACAGGTGTCGATCTTGTCGATATCCTCGGGATAGAAGAGCTGTTCCTGGGCATCGTCGCGGAGCTTGGTCATCTTGCTGGGCACTGATCCGACGAAGGAGCGCAGCATGATTACATTGATAAGACCCTGCAGGGTGCTCAGGGGCACCTGGTCGATGCTCTTGTAGAGCTCGTCAAAGTTGGCCCATGTCTGGCCAGACACATAAGCGGTGTCGTAGGTTTCGATGAGCTGCAAACCACCACCCTCGGTGAAATAGGTCCAGAGGGCTTCGTCGCTGGGAACGAACATGGCACCCATGTCCTTCTCTACATCCACCTCGTCGTAGAATCCATTCCATCCCGGGTCGAACTTCAGGCTGACAGAACCGCCTTCGTCGCCCGTGTAGGGGTTGCCGTCGGGCTGGGTGTTGTTGATGACGTGTCCGAAGCTGTTGTCGGCGAAATAGCGCAGCGTGAAGATAGAGTCCGTGAATTCGGGATACAATATCTTATACGCGCGTGTAACATCGGGGCAATAATACGGAGCCGAATATCTGTCGAGCATGTGGCTGAAGATATTCGTCTTTCCATTGCTACGGATTACCTCGGCCATGTTGGCCAGCGGAATCAACGGCTTCTCGGTCATGTTGACATAACCATTCTCGCAACGCAGGTCCTGCTCGAGAATCTTGGAGTCGTAGATGTGTACATCGCTAGGAATACGGGGGCTGCCCATGAACACGCTGAAGTCTTCGTCGGTGACGGTGTTCTTGGCCATGTGTTCGCTAGTGAAATGAAGCATCATGCTGAGGGTGGAGTCCTTTACAATGTAAAGACCATTACCACCATTCTCGGCACGGAAGCGCCACCAGAAGTCCTTGTCCGTGGGATTGTAGGAATAAGGAATCTGTTCAGGACGCATGTAGGTGACAGAGTCCGTGGTCTCCACGTCGGTGTAGCGACGCATGTACTCGCCACGGATGGGGCGGTTGCTGCCAGTAGCCTCGCTGCTGGCCAGATTCTCCATTACGATGGCATTGTTGAGCATACTGGTATGGATCAACAACTTCTTCTGAGCGGCGCTCAGGTTCTCGTAACAGGTGGCGTTGTGCCATGGGTTACTCTCCGGCAATTTTGCATTGCTTTCGAAGAACTTGCTCCAAGCCTCGTCGTCGGCCACAAATACGGTCTTCGAGCCTGTACGGCCCAACACCTCACTTAGCGGACGCGCGTTGGCTGGATTCACATCCTTGTCGGCCAGCAGCTTCAAGTAGGTCTTGAAATTGCCTTCCTCCAAACGAGAATAGATGCTGGAAGAAAGAGTAGACGGCTTTTCGTCGTCGAGCAAGTACTCATCCTTACAAGCATACATCACCCCGCAGGCTGCCAACAGGAACACCATTCGTGAGGAATGGCGGCTCCAATTGCTTAAACGGTTTCTCATACGCATTAATTTGTGTTATTGTTTGTTATATTTATAAGTTTTATCTCAAGATTAGTGGTTTTACACACTTTGATTAGCAAATTTACCTTTTTTTGAGAATATGGCCTATCATTGGCCAAGAAAAGTTTATTCCATTAAGATAGTTTAACAATTCGAACGGCATCTGCTGTCCATTTTGGCATCAAGTCCCTTTCTGTTGGCGCAATTGAGCCGCAATTTCCCAATAGAGTTCCGCTTTTTCCTCATCGCCCAAGGCACTGAAGCAATCACCCATCAATTTATGGGCATTCGGGTGGGTGTTGCAGAGGGATGTGGCACGGCTGAAGTCGCCCAAAGCCTGCTCGAAAAGCGAGAGGGCCATGAAGGCGCGGCCACGCTGATAGACGGCCTTGAAGGAAGCGGGCGAAAGACGGACAGCCTTGTTGAGCACCTTCAGGGCCAGCCTGGCGTCGCCGGCATCCAGACAGGTAGCCCCCAGGCGGACGTATGCGTCGGTATAGGCAGGGTACATGGTGATGGCCTTGCGGAAATTGGCCATGGCAGCCTTCAGGTCGTGGGCCTGCGTGGCACAGATGTTGCCCAGTTCATAGTACTCCCGGGCATATTTCTTCATCCTGCGCTGCATCTTCTCCAAGGCTTCCCTGTCGGCCTGGGCCTGCTGGCGGAGGGTGGAAATGAGATTGAGCTTGCGCCGGATGAGGCGGCGCACGCGGGGCTGCTCAATGTCGTAGCGGGTGTGGATGGCCACAAAGAAATGCTGGAGGCACGCCTCGAAGTCGCCCTCATCGAATGCCTTGGCACAAGCCCGGTATTCATTGTCGGCCTTGGCCATGAGCAAGGCACGCTGCACCGACTGCTCATCGTTGAAGCGGGAGGCGAACTGAATCACCTCGGGGCGGACAAAGACATCGGAGGGAGCCACCTTCTGCTTGAGGCGTATGCCTTCGAGCGAGGTGCAGCGGCTGAGGGCCACATAAGCCTGACCGCCGGCAAAAGTGCCGCCGCCAAAGTCGATGGTGACATGGCGGAAGGTGAGCCCCTGGCTCTTGTGGATGGTGATGGCCCATGCCAGCCGGATGGGGAACTGCTTGAAGGTGCCCAGTTCCTCCTCCTCGATACGCTTCTCCGTTTCATTATAGGTGTAGCGGACATTGCGCCATATCATGGGCTCCACCGTCACCGTGTCGCCCCCTTCTATGTCCACACGGATGAGTCCGGCCTCCTCGTCGACGGAGGCCACCAGTCCCAGCGTGCCGTTGACCCACCGGCGATCGGGGTCGTTCTTGACAAAGATGACCTGTGCTCCGGGCTTCAGCTCCAAGGTGAGGAGCGTGGGCAGCGACGTGTCGGGAAACTCGCCCTTCACCTCCCCCTTCAGCAGGATGCTCTCTCCGGGAAGGGCATCGAGCCCGTTCTGGTTGATATAATCCACATTGTCGCGCCGTGTGGCCAGCACAATCTGTATGCCGGAAGCATCGGAGGCAGGCGTATCGGACACATCGGGCACATAGCGGGTGTTGATGAGCCGCAGTTCCTCGGCCGACACCGCATTGCAACGGATGTGGTCGAGCACACGGATAAAGGCGCGGTCGGTTTGGCGATACACCTTGGTCAGCTCCACCGACACCAGGTTCATCCGGGCAAACACACGGGCAGAAAAGAAATAGGCATTGGGATAGAAACGGCTGAGGATGTCGCGCTCGTCGGTCTTGACCACAGGCTCCAGCTGGAACACGTCCCCGATAAGCAGCAACTGCTTGCCTCCGAAAGGCTCGCGCATGTTGCCGTTGTAGACCCGCAGGATGAGGTCAATGAAATCGATGATGTCGGCCCTCACCATGGAAATCTCATCGATGATGATAAGTTCCACCTTGCGGATGAGACGGATGCGGTCGCGGGTGTACTTGAGGAAATCCTTCAGCCGTGAGGGAGTGTAACGCGGGTCGTCGGGCAGCAGGGGATGGAAAGGGAGCTTGAAAAAACTATGGAGGGTGCACCCTCCGGCATTGATGGCGGCAATGCCTGTGGGGGCAAGCACCACATGCTTCTTGCGCACATGTTCACACACATAGCGGAGAAAGGTGCTTTTGCCCGTGCCCGCACGCCCCGTGAGGAAGACGGACTGGCGGGTGAAACGCACAAGCGACAGCGCATTCTGGAACTCAGGCGTGGACGTATCTATCTGGCTGTTCATTCGGAGAGGGGAAGTTCGGGTGATGACTGTTCGAGCGTGTCGGCAGCGGGCAAAGTCTCGGGCATGTGGGGCCGCAGCACCGTGTCGGCAGCAATGGAATCGGCCTCCAGGCTATCGGCGGGCTGTGCAAAATAGCCTTCACATGACCAGAGCGAAGGGTCGAGGCCTTTGGGCTCGGCAAACTTGCCGCGATAGTGGCTGAAACGCTCGTCGGCCAGCACCTGCTGCATGAAATAGCCGAAGATGGGGAGTGCCGTGCGACTGCCCTGCCCCAGCATACCCGTGCGGAAATGGATGCTGCGATACTCGCCGCCCACCCAGGCACCGGCCACCAACTTGGGCGTGATGCCCACAAACCAGGCATCGGAATGGTTGTTGCTGGTGCCTGTCTTGCCTCCGAACTCGCTATACTGGAGGATGGGATGGATGAAGCTCCAGAGCGCAGCCGCCGTGCCGCCCCGTTCGGTGAGGCAAAAGCGCAGCATACGCTGCATCAGATAGGCCGAACGGTAAGGAATGGCCTGCACAGGATGGGGTTTGGCCTCATAGAGGAGGTGTCCATCGCGGTCCTCAATGCGGGTGACCAGAAGGGGCATGTCGGAACGCCCGTCGTCCACCACCGTGCAATAACTGTTCACCAGTTCCAGCAGATTCACATCGCTGCTGCCCAGGCTGAGCGACTTGGTGGCATGGAGAGGCGAGCGGATGCCCATGGCATGGGCCGTGCGCACCACATTGGGAATGCCCACCTCAAGCCCCAGCTTTACGGCCACGCTGTTGATGCTCTGGGCAAAGGCACTCTTCAGGGGCATGTCGAAGTTGGTGAAATAGCCATTGGCATTGTGAGGAGCCCACACGGTGGGTTTTCCGTTGACCGTATCAGGATAGGCCACCCATGCATCCAAACGGCAATCGCAAGGGGTGAGTCCCTGGTTCATGGCCTCGGTGTAGACAAAGAGCTTGAATGTGGAGCCAGGCTGGCGCATGGCCGTCACCTTGTCGTATTTCCACGACCGGAAGTCCACATCCCCCACCCATGCCTTCACCTGGCGTGTGTCCGGCTCCATGGCCACAAAGCCACAGTGCATGAAACGCACCATATAGCGGACGGAATCCATGGTGCTGAGCTGCTTCTCCACCGGGCCGTCGTAGCTGAAAAGCTTCACCCGGTGGGGCAGGTTGAGGTAATAGGCCACGGAATCCTCGTTGCCATCGAAACGCTTTTGCAGATAGCGGTATTCGGGTGTCTTCTCCACAATCTTCTCGATGAAGCGGGGAATCTCCTGATGGCGTGCATCCTGCCAAGGGGGCGTGGAGCCCCAATGGTCGTCGAACCGCTGCTGCACCACACGCATCTGGCGCAAGGCAGCCGCCTCGGCATACTGCTGCAGGCGAGTGTCGAGCGTGGTGTGGATGCGCAGTCCGTCGGCATAGAGGTCGAGATGGTCGGCAGAGTCGCAGCCAGCCACCAGTCCGCGGCTACACAGCATGTCGATGTAGCCAATCAAAGCTTCGCGGAAATAAGGGGCAGGACCATCGTAGCGGCTCTCCCCCACCCTATGGGCCAAGATGATGGGGAGATGCTTGATGGAATCGAACTGAGCGGGCGTGGCCTGCCTGCCCTCCAGCTGCACGTGGCCATGGGCATAGACGAGGTCGAGCACCGTGTTGCGGCGGGCAAGGGCGTTGCGGGGATTGAGGCGGGGATTGTAGCTGCTGGTGGCCTTGAGCAACCCCACCAGGACGGCGGCCTCCTCATAGGAAAGGCTGTCGGGGGTGGTGCCGAAATACGTGCGGGCGGCCGTCTTGATGCCAAAGGCGTTGCTGCCAAAGTCTACGGTGTTGAGATACATGGTGAGGATTTCCTCCTTGGAGAACACCCATTCAAGCTTGACGGCGACAATCCATTCCTTGGCCTTCATGACCAAGAGTTTCACACCAGGAATGCGTCCCAGCAAGCCCGTGGAATAGCGGGTGCGCACACGAAACATGTTCTTGGCCAGCTGTTGGGTGATGGTGCTGGCCCCACGGGCACGGCCATGGAGCATGTCCTTGGCGGCAGCGAACAGTCCCTTGAAGTCGATGCCGTGGTGCTGATAGAAACGCTCGTCCTCCGTATCGACAAGGGTGTGGACCAATAAGGGCGAGAGATCGGCATACTCCACTGGTGTCCTGTTCTCATTATAATAACGCCCTATGAGCCTGCCGTCGGCACTGTAGATTTCGGAAGCCTCGCTGACCACAGGGTTCTTGATGTCGGCAAAACCGGGCGAGCGTCCGAAAAGGCAGAGGAAGTTGCAGTCGACTGCCACAAGCAGCAGCACTACCGACATTACAAACGTAAAACCCCAGACAGCAATTCGCCTGTACCACGGCCCGCCATAAATCCGGCGCAGGCCACGCACACAACGCCCTGACAGAGCGGTGAAGACTCCAAATCGTTTCATACCTGCAAGTATTTAAAGATGTCCTGTATCTGGTCGGGATGAAACCAATGGATGGATTCATCGCGCTGAAACCACGTCATCTGCTTCTTGGCATAGACGCGGGTGTTTTTCTTGATACGCTCCACGGCCATATCCAAGGGCCACTGCCCTTCGATATACTGGAACAGTTCCTTATAGCCCACTGTGTTGAGGGCATTCAGATGGCGGTAGGGATAGAGCCGGCGGGCCTCCTCCAGCAGTCCGTCGGCCATCATCTGGTCGACACGCCGGTTGATGCGGGCGAACAGTTCCTGACGGTCGCGCCGCAAGCCTATCTTCAGGATGGAAAACGGGCGGGGCTTGGCCGCCTGGGTGCGGAAAGAGGAATAGGGACGGCCTGCGGTGTAGCAGATTTCAAGGGCATGGATGACCCGCTTGTGGTTGCGGAGGTCCACCGTGCGGTAATAGTCGGGGTCGAGAAGCCGCAACTCGCGGAGCAAGGGGTCGAGCCCCTCCTCCACGAAACGGTTGCGAAGGGTCTGGCGCACGGTTTCGTCTACGGTGGGAATGTCATCGATACCCTGACACACGGCATCGATGTACATCATGCTGCCTCCCGACATGAGCAGCGTGGGATGAGTGGGCCACAGGCTGTCGCACAGTTGCAGCACATCGGCCTCATAGCGTGCGGCACTGTAGTAATCGGTGAGTGAGCAAGTGGCCACAAAGAAATGGGGCACGCGGTTGCGCTGGGCCAGAGAAGGAGGGGCCGTGCCAATCTCCATGTCGCGGTAAATCTGGCGACTGTCGCAGTTTATGACAGGGCTATGGAGCCTTTCGGCCAAAGCCAGGGAGAGGCTGGTCTTCCCCACCGCCGTCGGGCCAAGCAAAACCACCAGCGTGTTCATTCTTCTATTTCAAAGCCTTCGGCATCCAATTCGTCCTCTGCAAAATCCTCGTCGCCATACATGCTTTCGTCCAGCACGGGATTGCCGGCAGCGGGAGTTTCGGGAGCTTCGTCCTCGGCCTCCAACAGCTGGAGGGGCACCTTGCCATGGCTACGCCTCAACAGGGGTTCATCCACAGGCTGGCCAAAGATGAGCTCCGACACCTCCATCAGGAAAAACCTGTGGCCAGCAGGGTCGAAGACATAGGCCATGGTCTGGCGTTCCTCCTCCAGATAGTCGCCCAGTACGCAGTCGTCCATCAGGTAGAGGTCCTCGTCGACCGAGGTTGTCCCGTCGTCGGTCTGGCATATCTGGCGTTCCACACGCAGTTCATCGTCGCAGATGAGGAAACGATGGTTGCTCAAGTCCTGATAGTCGCAATGCTCCAGCAGCCATTCATGGAACTGCTGGAACGTGGTGTCGGCATCCACCAGAATCTCCATGGCGAAATCTTCCGTCTCTGGTGAGAAAAGTGTGAGTTTGAGTGTCATACACGTTTTGTTATCTGATGAACCCGCGTTTGCCCGAACGGATGAAATCCAGGATGTACTCAATCTCCTTCGACATGGGAATCTCCTCCTCCACGCGGTGAAGGAGTTCTTCGAGCTTGCCTGTGCCCTGAAGGATGATCTGATAGGTGCGGTGGATGTTCTCAATGAGGTCGCGGTCGAAACCACGGCGACGGAGGCCCACATTGTTGAGTCCGCAATAGGCCGCAGGGTCGCGCGCCGTGAGGCTGAAAGGCAGGATGTCCTGGCTGAAGCGTGTGCCGCCTCCCACCATGGTGTAGCTGCCCACACGGCAGAACTGGTGCATCAGCACATTGGCACTGAGGATGGCAAAATCGTCGATGACTATCTCACCGGCCAGCTTGGTGCCGTTGCCAATGATGCAACCATTGCCCACGTATGCATCGTGGGCCACATGCACGCTCTCCATCAGCAGGTTGTTGCTGCCCACATGGGTGCGGCCCTGGGCCGCCGTACCACGGTTGACGGTCACGTTCTCGCGTATCTTGTTGTTGTCGCCAATCTCTGCCGTCGTGTCCTCGCCCGCAAACTTGAGGTCCTGCGGAATGGCACTGATGACCGCTCCCGGAAAGAAGATGTTGCCATTGCCAATGCGCGCGCCGTAGAGCACAGTGACACTGTTCATGAATACGTTGTTGTCGCCAATGACCACCCCTTTGTCGATATAGCAGAACGCTCCGATTTCGCAGTTCTCGCCGATGACAGCCTCGGGATGCACATAGGCCAATGGACTGATGTTACTCATATATATGGTTTGAATTATGTTATTATTACTTGTTCTTCACTATCTGGGCCGTGAAGGTAGCCTCCATCACGCAGTTCTCGCCCACGAAAGCATAGCCACGCATGGTGCTGATGCCATGACGGATGGGCGTGAGCATCTCCACCTGGAAGATGAGTGTATCGCCGGGCACCACCTTCTGGCGGAACTTCACACCGTCGATTTTGAGGAAATAGGTGCTCCAGTGCTCGGGCTCCTCCACGGTGTTGAGCACCAGCAGGCCGCCCGTCTGGGCAAGTGCCTCAATCTGGAGCACACCGGGCATGACAGGCTCCTGGGGGAAATGGCCGGTGAAGAAAGGCTCGTTGGTGGTGACATTCTTCACACCCACGATACGGTTGGAGCCCAGCTCAATGACCTTGTCGACCAGCTGCATGGGATAGCGGTGGGGCAAGAGTTCGCGAATCTTGTTGACATCCATGATGGGCGACTTGTTGGGGTCGTACCAAGGAGCCTGCACGTCGTGCTTGCGAATCTCCTTGCGCATCATGCGCGCGAATTTATTATTAATGGTATGGCCGGGGCGGGTGGCGATGATGCGTCCCTTGATGGGCTTGCCGATGAGGGCCATGTCGCCGATGATGTCGAGCAGTTTGTGGCGGGCAGGCTCGTTGTCCCACACCAAAGGCTTGTGCTGGATGTAGCCCAGTTCCTTGGCATCGTGGTGCTCGGCACCCGTTTCCTGACACAATTTGTCGAGCACCTCCTGCGAAGTTTCCTGCTCATAGATGACCACAGCATTGTCCAGGTCGCCGCCCTTGATGAGACCGGCCTGGAGCAAAGGCTCTATCTCGCGCACGAACACGAAAGTGCGGGCCGCAGCCACCTCGCGGTCGAAATTGTCCATGTTGTCGAGGGTGGCAAACTGGCAGTTGAGCACCTTGGAGTTGAAGGATATCATGCTGGTGATGGAGAACGCCTCGTCGGGCAGCAGGGTGATGCAGGCACCCGTCTTGTCGTCGCGGAACTCCATTTTCTTGTTGATGATGTAATAGTCCTTGGGGGCATTCTGCTGCTTGAGGCCCACACGCTGGATTTCCTTCACATAAAGGATGGCACTGCCATCGAGGATGGGGAACTCAGGGCCGTTCACCTGAATGAGCACATTGTCCACACCCAAGGCATAGAGGGCGGCCATGGCGTGTTCTACCGTGCTGCAGCGCACGTCGCCCTTAGCCAGCACCGTGCCGCGCTGGGTGTCGACCACATTCTCTGCCACCGCATCGATGACGGGCATGCCCGGGAGGTCGATACGCTGGATTTTGTAGCCATGGTTCTCATCTGCGGGATTGAACGTAACCGTGAGGTTCAAGCCCGTGTGCAGTCCTTTTCCACAAAGGGAGAAACTGCCGTTGAGGGTATTCTGCTTTAGCATAGTGTTCTCTATATTTTCTTTTTCAGTTCTTCAATTTCCTTCTTCATCCGGTTCATGTCGGCCCACATGTCGGGCAGCTGCTTGAACACGGCGCTGGCCTTCCAGAAAAGACGACCGTCGATGGCGGGGCTGCCCTGAATGGCCAGGCCCTCCTTCTTCACATTGTTGGGGATGCCACTCTGGGCACCTGCCATGGTGCGGTTGGCTATCGTAGCATGGCCGGCAATGCCCACCTGGCCGCCGAACATACACCACTCGCCTATCTTGGTGCTACCGGCCACACCCACCTGGGCACTCATCACCGTGTGGCTGCCAATCTCATCGTTGTGGGCAATCTGCACCAGATTGTCGAGCTTCACACCACTGTGAACAATGGTGGCGCCCATTACGGCACGGTCCACACAGGTGTTGGCCCCTATCTCCACGTCGTCCTCAATAACGGCGATGCCTATCTGGGGTATCTTGTCATAGCCGTTCTCCGTAGGCTGGAAACCGAATCCGTCGGCACCTATCACACAGCCCGCATGAAGGATGCAACGGTTTCCCACCTTGCAGTCGTGATAGATTACGGCATTGCTGTAGATTTCCGTGTTGCTGCCCACCTTGGCGTTCCTGCCGATGGTGACATGGGGATGAAGCACACATCCGTCGCCCACCTCCACGCCTTCGGCAATGGCCACAAAGGGACCGATGTAGCAGTCCTTGCCGATCTTGGCCGTGGAATCGATGAAAGCCAGTTCGCTGATGCCTGTGCGCTTGGGCTTCATGCTTTCATAGGCCTGCAGCAGCTGTGCCACGGCCTCTCTGGCATCGGGCACCTTGATGAGGGTGGCCTTCACCTCCTTTTTCGGTTCAAAGTTATTGTTTACCAGCACCACACTGCTTTCCGTGGTGTAGAGGTACTGCTCATATTTGTCGTTGGCCAGAAAAGAGATGCAACCCGGGCGGCCTTCCTCAATCTTGGCAAAGTTGTTCACCATGGCTTTGGGGTCGCCCACTACGGTGCCCTGCACCAATCCGGCAATCATTTCAGCACTAAATTCCATATCTGGTTTCCTATATGTATATAATGGGTTAAACAAGATTACGGGCGGCCAGTTCGGCTGCCATCTGACGCTGCACCTCCTGTGCCTTTTCGCCTGCCACACGGGCAAAGTCCTCGGTGGAGTCGGCATAGATAATGGCCCGGCTGCTGTTGACCAGCAGGCCACACTGGGCGTTCATGCCATAGCGGCACACCTCTTCCAGGCTGCCACCCTGGGCACCCACACCGGGCACCAGCAGGAAATGGTCGGGCACAATGCGGCGGATGTCCTCAAAGGCACGTCCCTGGGTGGCACCCACCACATACATCATGCGGTCGCTGCCAGCCCATTCCTGACTCTTGCGGAGCACCTTCTCAAAGAGACGCTCACCCTGCTCGTCGGCCATGAGCTGGAAATCGTGGCTGCCCTTGTTGCTGGTGAGTGCCAGCAGCACCACCCACTTGCCTTCGTAGGTGAGGAAGGGCGTTACACTGTCTTCACCCATATAAGGGGCCACAGTGACTGCATCCAGATTGGTTTCCTCGAAAAACGTGCGGGCATACATGGCACTGGTGTTGCCGATGTCGCCACGCTTGGCGTCTGCGATGATGAACTGGTCGGGATAATGCTGACGCAGATAGGCAACGGTTTTCTCGAAGGCCACCCATCCCCTCACGCCCATGCTCTCATAGAAGGCCAGATTGGGTTTGTAGGCCACACAATAGGGCGCAGTGGCATCGATGATGGCCTTGTTGAAACTGAAGATGGGGTCTTCCTCCTGCAACAGGCAGGCAGGCAACTTGCGGATGTCGGCATCCAGTCCCACGCAAAGGAAACTCTGTTTCATTGCTTGTTACTGATAAAAATAACTGCAATATCTGTTCTTTTGTCATAGTTCACTTTCCTTCATTCGTTCTGCATTCTCGGCTACAATCAGGTGGTCGATACAATCCTGAATCTGTCCGTCCATGAATGCCGAAAGGTTATATATCGTATAATTGATGCGGTGGTCGGTGATGCGACCCTGCGGATAATTATAGGTGCGGATCTTGGCACTGCGGTCACCCGTGGATACCATGGTCTTGCGGCGGCTGGCGATGTCGTCGATGTATTTCTGGTGTTCCTTGTCATAGATAAAGGTGCGCAGGCGGGCCAGGGCACGCTCCTTGTTCTTGGGCTGGTCGCGCGTCTCGGTACATTCCACCAGGATTTCCTCCTCCACACCCGTATTGGGATTGCGCCACATATAGCGGGCACGCACACCCGACTCCACCTTGTTCACGTTCTGTCCGCCGGCCCCGCTGCTGCGGAAGGTGTCCCACTTGATGGCGCCTTCGTTGATTTCCACATCAAACTCCTCGGCCTCGGGCAGCACGGCCACCGTGGCCGCACTGGTGTGGACACGTCCCTGGGTCTCGGTGGCAGGCACACGCTGCACGCGGTGCACACCGCTCTCATACTTGAGGATACCATACACACCTTCGCCCGTGACGCTGAAGACGATTTCCTTGTAGCCGCCGACTGCTCCCTCGCTGAAACTGCTCACAGCCATTTTCCAGCCCTTCTGCTCGATATACTTGGAATACATGCGGAAGAGGTCGCCCGCAAAAAGGGCTGCCTCATCGCCACCCGTACCGCCACGGATTTCCATGATGACATTCTTGTCGTCCTCGGGGTCGGCGGGAATGAGCAGGAGCTTTATCTCCTCTTCCAGCAGGGGGATGCGGGCCTCGCTCTCATTGAGTTCCTGACGGAGCATGTCGCGGGTCTCGGCATCATCCTCCATGGCCATCATCTCCTTGGCATCGGCCACATTCTGCAGACACCCCACATACTCGCGACGCTTCTCCACGATGCGCGACAAGTCCTTGTATTCCTTGGTGAGCTTCACATAGCGTTTCTGGTCGGCAATCACCGAAGGGTCGGTGATGAGGGTGGCCACTTCCTCGTATCGGCTCACAAGGCCCTCCAGTTTCTCCAACAGACTGTTGTTTTCTGCCATATCTATTGCCCCTTGTGCTTACTGATAGTCGAATGTGCCAAACTCACTGCGGATGGTCAGGCTGCGCTTGCCTTCCTCGATGTGTCCCACTACCTGGGCATCGATGTTGAACCGGCGGCTGATGTCGATGACCTGCTGCGCATCCTCGGGTGACACGTAGATTTCCATGCGGTGGCCCATGTTGAAGACCTTGTACATCTCGCTCCAGTCGGTGCCGCTCTGCTCCTGGATGGTGCGGAAGAGCGGAGGCAAGGGGAACATGTTGTCCTTGACCACGCGGCAGTTCTCGTTGACGAAATGGAGCACCTTGGTCTGGGCACCGCCCGTGCAATGGACCATGCCATGGATGCGGGGACGCATCTCGTCGAGCAGGACCTTGATGACAGGAGCATAGGTGCGGGTGGGAGACAGCACCAGCTGTCCGGCGTTCACCGGCGCACCCTCCACACTATCGGTGAGCCTGCAGGAACCGCTGTACACAAGTTCCTCGGGCACGGCATGGTCGTAGCTCTCGGGATATTTCTCGGCCAGATACTTGCCGAACACATCATGGCGGGCACTGGTGAGGCCGTTGCTTCCCATGCCTCCATTGTAGGACTGTTCATAGGTGGCCTGTCCGCTGCTGCTCAGGCCCACAATCACGTCGCCGGGGCGGATGTTGGCATTGTTGATGACGTCGCTGCGCTTCATGCGGCATGTGACCGTGCTGTCCACGATAATCGTGCGCACCAGGTCGCCCACATCGGCCGTTTCGCCACCTGTGCCATAGATGCCGATTCCCATCTCGCGCAACTCCTGCATCAGCTGGTCGGTGCCGTTGATGATGGCGCTGATGACCTCGCCGGGAATCAGCATCTTGTTGCGACCGATTGTGCTGCTGACAAGGATATTGTCCACCGCGCCCACACAAAGCAAGTCGTCGGTGTTCATCACCAGGGCGTCCTGTGCTATTCCCTTCCACACACTCAGGTCGCCCGTCTCGCGCCAATACATGTAGGCAAGGCTCGACTTGGTGCCCGCCCCATCGGCATGCATGATGTTACAATACTCAGGATCTCCCCCCAGAATGTCGGGGATAATCTTGCAGAAGGCCTGCGGAAAGATGCCCTTGTCTATATTCTTTATGGCGTTGTGCACATCCTCCTTGGCTGCGCTCACACCGCGCATCATATAGCGTTTGTTGTTCATTTATGTAGAAATAATATATATTATTGGGTGCAAAGATAATACTATTCTACGACATGGGCAAACTGTGTTTGCTCTTTTTGACAAAATAGACAATTTTGAAGATATTTTAGGACAACAAGGACATGAGGCGGACAGCCCGAACGGTGTCCGCCTCATGCAAAATCCCAATTAGCGACTGCTAGCGAAGCACGCTAACTATGTAGGTGAATTCATAATCCTGATAAGGCATCTGGTACTCCTTGCGGGGCCATGCGCCCCAGCTGTTGACACAGCCCACACCGAACTGGCGGGCCTGCACCTGGAGCACGGAATACGGGCGGGGTGTGAGGTCACCGCTATGGCGCTGGCTGGCGCCCTTGTCGGTGCCGCTGTCGAGGTCGGCAGGCAGATAAGGAATGGTGCTGCACTCCATGTCGCCTGTAGCCTGGAACTTGAGGCCGCGGCCAGCCTGGTCGGTCACGCTCCATGTGCGCACCTGGGTCTTGTTGCCGCTTTCCTGCGGACGCACATAGCCGAAGTACTGGTCGGCCACCTGCTGTTTGTAGATGCCCAGACGCTGGCCACCGTTGCGGTCGATATAGTTCTCGTGAGGACCCTTTCCATAGAACTCAATCTGGTCGTATGCCTGAGGCAGTACCCACTGCATACCGAAGCGGAAGAGCTGGGGCTTCTGCTTGGCATCCTTGTTGACGGTGAGTTTTTCGTCCACAATCAGGTCGGCATTGGCGGTGAGGGTGTAGGTGAGGGCCAGCTGTGCCTCCACAGCGGGCATGTCATAGACGACCTCAATGGCACGTGCGCCTGTGAGTTCCTTGGCAGTCACGCTCTTGAGCTTCATCTGCGGATTGAGCCATGCACGGAACTGGTTCTGGAGACTTGCACCGTAGTCGTTGTCGGTGGGAGCGCGCCAGAAGTTGGGAGTCACGGAGAAACCGTCCTGAAGCATGGGCCTGCCATCTACATCCACATAGTCGAGTTCACCCGTCCAGCGGTTCACGGTGATGGAGAGGCCGCCTGCGGTGAGGGTGTAGCAGGCATTCATCTCGTCGAGTTCTACAGGTGTCTTTGCACCGGCAGCCTTGCTGAGGGTCTGTGCGGCAGAGGGGAACTTGTAGCCATTGAGCACAAACTGCTGGGCAGCCACGGTCCATCCGGCCTTGAGCAGGCCTTCGTTCTTCTTCAGCACAAAGTCCACATCCAGAGTGAGCTCGCCATCCCTGTTGGTAGCCAACAGCGACTCCACGATGCGGGCAAAGGGGATGTCGGTCATGTTGAGGGTGACAGCCTGCTGGGGCTGTACGGTAGGCAGGTTGGAGATGCGGTCCGAGAACAAGGGCTCGCCGTTCTTCTTGAGGGTGACCACAGCATCCACATAGTTGAGCGGGCGGAAGAAGTTCTCGTTGTAGAGCTTCACGGTGCCACCATCCAGATTGAAGTCCTTGAGCCAGATGTCCTGATAGTAGTGCTGCACCTCATAGGCATGAGGATTGAGGCTGCGGTCGGGAGCAATCACGCCATTGCAGTTGAAATTGTGGTCGGAGGCAGGGTAGCGGCCCTCGTCGCCACCGTACATCCATATCTGCTTGCCCGTGACCTTGCTCACGCCACGCACGCCCTGATCCACAAAGTCCCAGATGAAACCGCCCTGGTACTTGGGATATTTGCGCACCAAGTCCCAGTACTCGCCGAATCCACCCATGGAGTTGCCCATGGCGTGTGCATATTCACACTGGATAAGCGGCTTCTGCACCTCGTTGCTCTGGCAGTACTTCTCACTGTCCTCATAACCGTAGTACATGGGGCAGAACACATCGGTCTTTCCCTTCTGGCCGGCCTGCTCATACTGCACGGGACGGCTGTTGTCGATGGCCTTTACGGCATCGTATGCCTTCTCGAAGTTGGGGCCGTAGCCAGCCTCGTTGCCCAGGCTCCAGAAGATGATGCTGGGATGGTTTTTCTGCACCAACACATTGTGCTGGTTGCGTTCGATATGTGCTTTCTCATAGGCGGGGTTCTTGGCCAGTGTGCGGTCGCCATAGCCCATGCCGTGGCTCTCGATGTTGGTTTCGGCCACCACATAGAGGCCATAGATGTCGCACAGGTCATACCAGCGGGGGTCGTCGCTGTAGTGGCAGGTGCGCACGGCGTTCACGTTGAGTTCCTTCATCACACGAATGTCCTCAATCATGCGCTCCACGCTCACCACATAGCCGCCGTCGGGATCCAGTTCATGACGGTCTACGCCCTTGAAATAGACAGGCTGACCGTTCACCCATATCTGGCTGTTCTTCTGCTCTATCTTGCGGAAGCCCACATACTGTGCCACCTCCTCCAGCTTGTTGCCCTTGCTGTCGAGAAGCGTAGTGCGCAGCACATACAGATGGGGCATCTCGGCCGACCACTTGCGGGGATTCTGCACCTGGCAGTCGAAGGTGGTCTCGGCCTGTGCCTTCTGCTCGGCCTGCCATACGGCATGAGGACCGGCAGAGGGGTCGGTGAGCTGCAGCTTGAGCGTAGTGCCCGAGGGCTTCACCGTGTTGATGCGGATAGAAAGCGCACCGTTGCGGTAGTTGTCGGTGAGGTCGGGCGTTACGAAGATGTCCTGCACATAGCTCTGCGGACGTGCATAGAGGTACACCTCGCGGGCAATGCCCGTAAAGCGCCAGAAGTCCTGGTCCTCCAGATAGGAACCGTCGCACCAGCGCATCACCTGCATGGCAAAAAGGCTCTTCTTGCCCGGTGTGAGATAGGGGGTCACGTCAAACTCGGCCTCCATCTTGGAGTCCTCGCTATAGCCCACCTCCTTGCCGTCCACCCACAGGGTGAGGTTGCTGGTGGCCGAACCCACGTGCATGAAGATGCGCATGCCCTTCCATTCGGCGGGTATCTCGAACTCCCGACGGTAGGAGCCCGTATAGTTGTTCTTTTCCTCTACGAACGGAGGATTGCTGCTGAACTGTGTGGCCCAGGCATAGCCCACATTCTTGTAGATGCGGTCGCCATAGCCATTCATTTCAAACAGGCCGGGCACAGGGAATGTGGACCACGCGGCATCGTCGTATCCGGGCATCTGGAATCCCTTGGGGGCCTTGTCGTGGTCCTTCACGAAAAGGAACTTCCAGGGGCCTTCCATGCTCAGGTAGCGGCTGCTGTTCTCTTTGGCCTGAAAGTCG
>JAEDIG010000024.1 GCA_016292545.1 Bacteroidaceae bacterium | reverse complement strand
GGGAACGTGTAGGTTTCAATTTTGTGGAATGTTTTGGTTGTTAATGACAAGCGGCCGCGTCTCCTCCATGATGGCAAACAGCTCGTCCATCGTTTCTGCCCGCAGCATGCGGATGCGCGTCTCGCGGAAGTTGGGTATGCCCTTGAAGATAGGGCTGGCGGCCAGATGGCGCCGGACGTGGAGTATGCCCCGGTATTCGTCGATGCGCTCCACGCTGTTGACCACCTGCTGCTTGAGCACATCCAGTTTCCACCCAGCCGACATCTCGGGATGCGATGAGGAAATGGCCATGGCAGGGCACGGTTTTCCCAGTCCCTGGCATATCTCCCTGAATATCCAGGGCCTGCCGAAGGTGGCGCGTCCCACCATGACGGCATCCACACCATAGCGGTGGAAGCACATGCGGGCCTTTTCGGCGCTGTCGATGTCGCCGTTGCCGATGATGGGGATGTGCATGCGGGGATTGTTTTTCACCTCTCCGATCAGCGTCCAGTCTGCTTCTCCTGTGTACATCTGGGCGCGGGTGCGTCCGTGAATGGTGAGTGCCTTTATGCCGCAGTCCTGAAGCTGCTCGGCCAGGTCTACGATGATGCGGTGGTCGTTGTCCCATCCCAGACGTGTCTTCACGGTGACGGGCGTGTGGGGCAGAGCATCCACCACGGCACGTGTGATGGCCAGCATCTGGGGCACGTTTTGCAGCATGCCAGCACCCGCCCCCTTGCCTGCCACCTTCTTTACGGGGCATCCGAAGTTCAGGTCGAGCACATCGGGGTGGGCCTGCTCCACTACGATCAGTGCCGCTTCGCGCATGGCATCCACGTCGCGGCCATAAATCTGGATGGCCACAGGTCGCTCATCGGCGATCACCTGCAGCTTGGCCAGACTTTTGTTCACCATGCGGATGAGCGCGTCGCTCGACACAAATTCGGAATACACCATGGCCGCACCCATCTGCCGGCACAGCAGGCGGAAGCCTATGTCCGTGACATCCTCCATCGGAGCCAGCAGCACAGGCTGCGTGCCCAGGTCAATGTTTCCTATCTTCACGCTTGGAGAGTCTGTTGTTTTAGCAGCCCTTGGCCTTGAAGGCCAGTGCATAGAGTTTCATTTGCTTCACCATGGCCAGCAGGCCGTTGCTGCGTGTGGGCGAAAGATGGTCCTTCAGCCCTATGCGCTCGATAAAATAGAGGTCGGCATCGAGGATTTCCTGTGGTGTGTGGTCGGAGAGCACACGGATGAGCAGTGCCACAATGCCCTTCACGATGAGAGCATCGCTTTCGGCTGTGAAATGGATGCGATGGTCCACCAGGTCGGCCTGTAGCCACACACGGCTCTGGCAGCCTTCTATGAGGTTCTGCTCGGTCTTGTATTTCTCGTCGAGTGGCTGCTGGCTGTTGCCCAGGTCGATGAGCAGCTGGTAGCGGTCCATCCAGTCGTCGAAGTCGGAAAACTCCTCTATGATTTCGTCTTGTATCTCGTTGATTGTAGTCATTGTGCGTTGTCGTTATAAATGAGTTGAAGAATGCTTTGCCCCACGGCTTCCAGCACATTGGGGTCGATGTTCTCGGGGGTGTCGTTCACCGTGTGCCATGTGGGGCCAAAGCTGCTGGGCCCGTCGGTGAAATAGGGAACGATGTCGAGGCAGGGAATGCGTGCCAGACGGTTCACGTTCACATGGTCGTCCATCAGCCAGGCACCCTCGGTGCGGGGGAAGAAGTGGCTGTAGCCAATCTGTGCGGCCAGCTGCCACAGCATGTCCACCACGGGGCCTGCAAATTCCTTGGAAACCATCTCCTGGGCAAAGGTGCAGCCGCGTCCGCCCACCATGTCCATCAGAATGCCGTAGCGGGCCATATAGCCATCTGCGCGTGCTTGCTGCGCCCACATGCGGGAGCCCAGACACCAGGTGTCGTCGCTGTCGTATTCGTCTTCTGCCCATCGGGGTGTGCCCATGTCTTCTGCATCGAAGCACACAAAGTCGATGCCCGTCTGGATGGGGGACTGCTGTATCAGACGCGCCATTTCCAGCATCACGGCCACTCCGCTGGCTCCGTCATTGGCGCCCAGTACGGGCGTGTGGTGGTTGGCCTCGTTGGGGTCGTTGTCGGCCCACGGACGGCTGTCCCAGTGGGCGCAGATGAGCAGGCGGTCGGGGTTGTCGGCATTGAGGCTGGCAATGATGTTGCTGGCCTTTATGGTGGAGCCGTCGTAGAGGGTGACGTTGCCCTGTTGCAGCCTCACGTCGGCCCCGTATTGCCTGAACTTGGCCATGATATACTCCATGCAGCGCAGCGAGGCTTCGCTGCCGGTGATGCGAGGCCCAAAGTCGCATTGCTGCCGTATGCTGGCCATGGCGCTGTCGGCCACGAAGCGGGGGCAGGGAGCCAGTGTGATGGTGTCGGCCCTTCTGGCGGTTTGCTGTGTGCGCCCTTTGCAGCCTCCCGCCAGCACTATCATCAGGCATCCGCACAGGGCATAGATAATCCTTCTTTTCATAGGTCTGCTATTTCCTTTGTTTGGTGTTTCTTTATATATATATAATTTTAGTTATGTGTCCGCAGCCGTGGTGCCACGGCTTTGTATGTCTTCCATTACCCGGAGAAAATTGCCGCCCCACAGCAGGCGCAGGTCATCTTCGCCATACCGCTGGGCCAGCAGCCTGCGGGTGACGTTGATGAGCTCCGAAGCCGAGGCTACGCCCTTCACACCACCGTCGCCGTCGAAGTCGGTGCCAATGCCTACATGCTCTATGCCCATCACTTTGACAAAATGGTTGATGTGGGCCACGGCATCGCGGATGGAGGCTTCTCCGTCGGTGCGGAGGAAACCGTTGTAGAAGGTCACCTGTGCCACACCGCCTTTGTGGGCAAGGGCGCGCAGCTGGTCATCGGTGAGGTTGCGCGGATGGTTGCAGAGCTGCCGGCTGCTGCTGTGACTGCACACGATGGGGCACTGGCTCATCTGGAGTGCGTCGTAGAAGCTTGTTTCGGCTGCATGGCTCATGTCCACCATCATGCCCAGCCGGTTCATCCGCTCTATGACTTTTTCCCCGAAGGGGCTCACGCCTCCGTGCTCGGCATGCCCCTTGGCGGAGTCGCAGATGTCGTTGTCGCCGTTGTGGCACAGGGTCATGTACACCACACCCCGTTGCCGGAAGTGGGCGAGCAATGCGAGGTCGTTTCCGATGGCATACCCGTTTTCTATGCCCTTGAATATGCTGTTGAGCCCTTGGCGCTTGTTGGCCATTGCCTCTGCAGGAGTGGCGGCGGGGGCTAGGGTGGGGCAGGCTGCTACCATGCTGTCTATCTGGTCCAGGATGTGGTCGGTGCGGTTGCGCACGAGGTCATAGGCTTGCGCGCCTCGTTCGCCTTGCGGCAGGTAGGCCACCATGATGGCTGCATCCAGCCGTCCTTCTCTCATCTTGTGGGCATCCACCAGCGCAATGTCGGTGCGGCTGGAGATGAGCCTGGCGGGCGAGAAACCCATTTCCTGCGCTTTGTCCAGGCACATGGGTGTGTCGCAATGGCTGTCGAGTGTGAGGATGCGGTCGTGGAGCCGGCGGGCCTGTGCAAAGGATCCGGCTTCGCCTACGAGCCATTTGAAGAGCGGCATCATGCAGGGGTCACCTTCCAGGATGAAGCATTCGGGATGCCATTGCACGCCCAGAATACTCTTGTACTGGGTGCTCTCTACGGCTTCTATCACTCCGTCGCCGGATGTGGCACAAGGGCGCAGCAGCGGGCCGCATGTCTTCACGGCCTGATGGTGGAACGAGTTTACTGCCACGCGTCTGTGGCCGCCCATGATGCCGTGGAGCATGCTCCCTTCGGCTATCTCCACATGATGTGATGCCACGTGGCGTGGCATCTGCTGGCTGTGCTTGATGAGCGTGGGCCCGTCCCACTGGCTGCCGAGGTCTTGCCACACGGAGCCTCCGAGTGCACATGCCAGCGTCTGTATGCCGCGGCAGATGCCCAGAATGGGTATCTGTCTGTTGCAGGCCATGCGGATGAGCAGCAGTTCGGGCATGTCCCTTTGCGGACACACACCTCCCAGCCCTGGCACGGGCTGTTCGCCCAGCAGCAGAGGGTTCAGGTCGGCTCCGCCCGACAGAATGAGTCCGTCGATGCGGTCGAGCATGTCGGCAATGGCCTGCTCGTTGTCGAAGGGAGGCACCACCACGGGTATGCCTCCGGCAGCCACTACCGAGCGGTAGTATCCCTCGCCCAGCTCGCAGCCCTTTTCCCCATAGTTGCCTGTGATGCCTATCAGGGGCATGTGGCGGCAGGCGGGCGGCTGTCCTATGGCCTGCTCGTATCGTTCAGTCCAGGGTGTCTTGTTCATGCGTCTTCCGTGTCGTCCAGCGAGATGGGTTTGCTTTCCTCGCGTTGTTGTCCGATGGGCACTTCCTTCTTGATGCTCTGCTTGAGCGAGATGAGGGTTTCGGTGGCTATGACACCGGGGATTTCCTGCAGCCGGTTGTTGAGCAGTTCCATCAGGTGTGCGTTGTCGCGGGCATAGAGTTTGATGAGCATGGTGTAGGGGCCGGTGGTGAAATGGCATTCTACGATTTCCGGTATCTTGCAGAACTCTTTCACCACGGTCTTGTACATGGAACCTCTTTCCAGCGTGATGCCCACGTAGGTGCAGGTGTTGTAGCCCAGGCTCACGGGGTTGACGTGATAGCCCGACCCTACAATCACTCCCAGGTCGATGAGGCGTTGCACACGCTGGTGGATGGCAGCGCGGCTTACACCGCATTCCAGGGCTACGTCCTTGAATGGGATGCGGGCATTGCAAGAAATGATTTCCAGTATCTTCTTGTCTAAAGTGTCAATCTTTTCCATTGTAGAAAACATGTGTTTTATGTAAAAAAGCAAGCAAAAATAGACAATTTATTTCAAATATCACCCATAAAAACAATAAAAAAGACACCAAAACCGAAATTTGGTGTCTTTTTGTTCAAATTGTGAGGGGAAATCCCGTTATTTTTCTATGCTCAGCAATTCTACGGTGAACACCAGTGCGGAGAATGGGGGAATCTTGCCTTGCTCGCGGTCGCCATAGGCCAGCTGCTGGGGCACATAGAGCTCCCATTTGCTTCCCACGGGCATCATGCACAGCGCCTCGGTCCATCCCTTGATCACCTGGTTGCAGGGGAAGGTGACGGGCTTGCCGTGCTTGAGGCTGCTGTCGAAGACTGTGCCGTCGATGAGCCTGCCTTCATAGTTCACCTTCACCTTCTGGGTGGGCTGGGGCTTTTCGCCTGTGCCCATGGTGATGACCTTGTATTGCAGTCCCGAGGGGGTGGTCTGCACGCTGTCCTTCTTGGCGTTGAGCTTCAGGAATTCTTCGCCGGCCAGGCGGTTGGCGCCATACTTCTTTTCCATCTTCACGCTGTGGTAGTAGTCCATCTGCTTTCTCACGAGCTTTTGGGTACTGTCCATGGTGATGTACATGTTGGCCTGCATGATGCCGTCCCTGAAACCTTCCACAAAGCGTTCTCTCACCAGCACCTGCACCGAGTCGTCGATTTGCTTGTTGGCGGCGGGCAGTATCTGGTTTTCCAGCTGTGTCCTTATCTCGATGCCGGCCAGACGGGCTTTTTCCTTCTTGTCGGCCTCGGTGAGCGCCAGCTGGCCGAATCCCTTCATGAAGTCGTCCATGTAGGTGGTGTCGATGCCCATCCGCTGCGACAGGTACTGCTTCAGGCCCTGTGTGTTGGCCTTTCCGTAGGCATAGCTGAATGTGTCCACGCTCACTGTGTCCACCTTCACCTGTTCGGTGGCTTTTCCCTTCTTCTTGGAAGTCTTCTTGCCAGCGGCCTGCACGGTGATGCACAGGCCGGCCAGCAGAGCGAAGCATAGTATGCTGATGCGCTTCATTGTAGCGGTCTTACTTTTCGATGCTGATGAGCTCAATCTTGAAAATCAGGCAGGAGAAGGGCTTGATGAGTCCGGCTTCGCGGTCGGCGTATGCCTGGTCCTGAGGAATGTATACCTTCCATGTGGAGCCCACGGGCATGTGGGTGAGGGCGTTGGTCCATCCGGGAATTACCTGGTTGCAGCGGAAGGTAGTGGGTTCGCCACGCTTGTAGGTGCTGTCAAAGATGCTGTCGTTGATGAGCTTGCCTTCATAGTTCACCTTCACACGGCTGGTGTCGGCGGGAATCTCGCCCTTGCCTTCGGTGATTACTTCATAGTACACGCCGTTGTCCAGCTTCTGGATGCCTTCCTTCTTGGCAATCTTGGCCATGTATTCCTCGCAGGCCTTCTTGTTGTCGCCGTAGACCTTCTCCATGTGCTGGCTCTTGACGGTCTGCATCTTGGTCTGTGCCATCTGGCCGGCTTCCTCGGCGGTCATGAGGCCGTCCTTCTCCAGTGTGCCTGCCACGAAGCCTGCCATGAAGTTCTTGTGGCTGATGGTTTGTGTGCTGTCGTCGCCGAAGAGCTCGTTGTTGATGCCCTTCTCCATCTGCAGGATCTGCTGTCCAATCTGCACACCGGCATAGTATGCGGCGGTCTTCTTGTCGTCGCCTGCGCTGGCACCGTCGTTCAGACCCTTTACAAATTCGTTGATGTAGGTGGTGTCTACGCCCATGCGCTGTACCAGATACTGCTTCAGACCCTGTGTCTGTGCCATACCGATGGCATAGCTCAGGGAGTCTACATCATTCTTCATGTCGGCCTTGGGAGTGCTGTTTCCGCAGGAAGACATCAGTGCGGCCAGAGCGGCGGCAAAGATAAAACCAAACTTCTTCATTTTTGCTTTTGTTTAGATAATTGATTATTTATAATACATTTATTAGTTCAATGTCGAACACCAGTGTGCTGAAGGGGGGGATGCTTGAACCGGCTCCACGCTCTCCGTAGCCCAGCAGGTAGGGGATGTAGAGGCGGTGCTTGCCGCCTTCCTTCATCAGCTGCACGCCTTCCGTCCATCCGGCAATCACCTGGTTGAGGCCGAACACGGCGGGCTCGCCACGCTTGTAGCTGCTGTCGAACACGGTGCCGTCGATGAGCCGGCCCTCATAGTGGCAGCGCACCTGGTCGGTGGCCTTGGGGCTCTTGCCGTTTCCTTCGGTGAGCACCTCATACTGGAGGCCGCTCTTGGTGGTCACTACGCCCTCGCGCTTGCCGTTCTCCTCCAGGAAAGCCTTGCCTTGGCTGATGGCCTTCTTGGCATTCTCTTTCTCTTTTTCTTCAAAATACTTGTTGAGCATGGCCTGTGCCTCGGCCGCACTCATGGCAGTCGGGCTGCCTTCCATCACGTCGCGGATACTCTGGGTGAAGTCTTCTATGCTGAACTGCTCGATGTTCATACTTTTGAGCTGATGACCGATTCCCAAGCCCAGCGCATAACTGATTTTGTTCATAAATAAAATTAATAATCTATAATTCGGGCGCAAAATTAGTACATTTTATTCATTCAGTGCCTATACTTTTTGTTTTTTTTGCTATTTTTGCGCTAATTATACACAGTTACTATGAGAAAAGTGGTTGTTTTGACTGGAGCGGGTATCAGTGCCGAAAGCGGCATCAGTACTTTCCGCGACAATGGAGGGCTGTGGGAGAAGTATGACGTCCAGGAGGTGTGCACCCCCGAGGGATGGGTCAGAAACCCGCAGCTGGTGACGGATTTCTATAACGAGAGGCGCATGCAGCTCGTGGACACCCGGCCCAATCTGGCCCACCGTCTGGTGGCGCAGCTGGAGGAACGGTTTGATGTGACTGTAGTCACCCAGAACGTGGACGACCTGCATGAGCGGGCCGGCAGTTCCCGTGTGGTGCATCTGCATGGCGAACTGATGAAGGTGACCAGCAGCCGCCACCCCAACGACCCGCGCTATGTGCGCACGCTCGACAGCAGTCATCTGCAGGTGAAGATGGGTGATTTGGCGGCCGACGGCAGCCAGCTGCGTCCCTTCATCGTGTGGTTTGGCGAGGCTGTGCCCCTCATCGAGGATGCCTGTGCCATCAGTTCGCAGGCCGACATCTACATCATCATAGGCACGAGCCTCAACGTCTATCCCGCCGCCGGGCTCACCAGCTTTGTGCCCGACACGTGCCCCATCTATCTCATCGACCCCAAACCTGTGCACTGGAACAGCACCCACCGTTTCACCCAGATTACAAAAGGGGCATCGGCTGGCATGCAGGAGCTCATGCACATGCTGGAAGCAGATGCAAAATGATGCATAACCAAACATACGAAGGACAATGGCAAACGAACTGAAGATAAGGTGCCGGAACACACGGACGACCATCAACGTGCCTCTGGGCAGCTCGCTCCACGAGGCTTATGACATAGCGGGCATCCACATGGACTACGGCCCCGTGGCCGCCATGGTCAACAACAAGGTGCAGGGGCTCAACTACAGGCTCTACAACAGCAAGGACGTGGAGTATCTCAGCCTCCGGTCGCAGGCAGGCATGAGCACCTATGTGCGCACGCTTTTCCTGGTGCTCACCAAGGCTGTGGAAGACCTCTATCCCGATGGCCGGCTGCTCATCAATGCAACCCTGCCAGGCGGCCACTACTGCGAGCTCCGCACCGGCCGGCCCGTGACCTCGTCCGACATCAGCAACATCCGCAACCGCATGCAGGAAATCATCCGCTCGAACATGCCCATCCACCGCATCCAGTGCCCCATTGAAGAGGCGATAGAGATGTTCCGCGAAAAGGGGATGGCCAGCAAGGTGAAGCTGCTGGAGAGCCAGGACAACCTGTATACCAACTACTACAGGCTGGACAACACCATCGACTACATGTATGGCTGCCTGCTCACCCACACGGGACAGATTCACCTGTTCGACCTCGTGGGCTTCTATGACGGACTGCTCCTGCGCATCCCCGACCGGAAAGATCCCGGACGGCTGGAGGAAATGACCGAGCAGAGCCAGGTGCTGGAGGTGATTCGTGAGCACCATCGCTGGCAGGGGATTCTGGGCGTGCGCACTGTGGGCGACTTCAATGCCGTGGTGGGCGAGGGTCATTGCAGCAACCTGATAAACGTGAGCGAAGCACTGCAGGACAAGAAACTCAACAACATTGCCGACAACATTGCCGCCAGGCATGCCCGTCTGGTGCTCATTGCAGGCCCCAGCAGCAGCGGAAAGACAACCACCAGCAAGCGGCTGGCCATCCTGCTCATGGCCTGCGGCCTGCGCACATTCACCATCAGCACCGATGACTATTTCGTGAACCGTGTGGACACGCCCCTCGACGAGAACGGCGAGTACGATTTTGAGTGCATCCAGGCCGTGGACACCGACTTCTTCAACCTCCAGATGAACGCCCTGCTGCAGGGCGAGGAGGTGGAGCTTCCGCGCTACGACTTCCAGACGGGCCGCCGTGTGTTTGAGGGCCGCAAGCTCCGCATAGGACCCGATGATGTGGTTATTCTGGAGGGAAACCATGCCCTCAACCCCATCCTCACCCGCCAGATTCCCGACGACAAGAAGTACCGCATCTTTGTGTCAGCCCTCACATCCATCCAGCTCGACGACCACAACAGCATCCCCACACGCGACATACGCCTGCTCCGCCGCATCGTGCGCGACTATCGCTACCGTGGCTTCTCAGCCCTTCAGACCATCCGCCGCCTGCCCAGTGTCACGGCCGGCGAGGAAAAGTGGATAATCCCCTTCCAGGTGAATGCCGATGTCATTTTCAACAGTGCCCTGCTCTATGAGCTGGCCGTAATCAAGGACCAGGCCCTCACCATTCTGGAGCAGGTGAGCGAGCGTGAGGTGGAATATGCCGAAGCCAGCCGCTTGCGCAAGTTCCTTCATTATTTCCGCAGCATTCCCGGCGACCAGGTGCCCCCCACTTCGTTGCTCCGCGAGTTTGCCGGCGGCAGTTCGTTCAAGTATTAGCCTATGACCACCGAAGAGATAGCCAGCCGTCTGTCGGGGAGGGGAGTGAAACCCACCGCCATGCGCATTCTGGTGTTCAAGACGCTGATGGACTGCGTGCGTCCGGTCAGCCTCAGGGAAATCGACGACAAGATGGTGACTGCCGAGCGCAGCACCATCTTCCGCACACTCACGCTGCTCTTGCAGCAGGGGCTCATCCATGCCATCGAGGACGGCAGCGGTGCGGTGCGCTATGAGGTGTGCCACGGCCACGACCATTGCAGCCTGGCCGACCAGCATGCCCATTTCTACTGCACCGTGTGCCAGCGCACCTTCTGCCTCCACGACGTGGGCATTCCGCATCCTGTGGTCCCTGGCGGCTTCCATGTCACGCAGGTCAACTATCTGCTCAAGGGCGTGTGTCCGGCTTGTTATGAGAGCATGTGAGGGGCTCTGGTCCTATGTGTTAAAGTCTTGGCTGCTTATGGGGTGTTGGCGGCTGTTGCAGTTATGGGTCCAAAAATAACTGCAACAACTGCAACAACTGCAACAGGCAGACTCAGGACCTCGGTATGGATATAGGTTGGTTATCTGTTTTCAGGGAAAAAAGGTGTAGGGGACAATAATTGTCCATGTGCAATCGTTTTTATTGAAAACATTGATGAAGAGATGAAGAAAAGATTGTTTGCCGTGTTGATTGGCATGTTGGTGTGCTGTAATACATTTGCACAAAAGGAGCCTGGCACACTTACGTTGTACCCACGCGTGGGACTGAACCTTTCCAAGTTCTCTGGTGATAAAATATATACAGAGACCTATGATTATGTCAAATCCAAGTTCAAGACTGGTTGGGTGTTTGGCGCGGAAATGCAATACCAGATGAGTTTTCCGTTGGCGATTAGTGGTGGCGTGATGTTTAGCCAGCAGGGGACATCGTTCGGGAAAATAGAGGGGGTGGACGACGTGGAGATTGGTGCCAACAACATCAATGTTCCGCTTATGCTGGTGGCAACCACCAAGTTCGGCGTTTCTGCAAAGATTGGTGTTCAGCCGGAATTCCGTGTGTCAAGCAAATATGATGCAATCCTCCACAGAGTCAACTGTTCCATTCCCATAGGACTTTCCTACGAATACCGCAACATCACTTTTGACCTCCGGTATAATCTTGGATTAACGCATGTCTATAAGCACATGACAGACAATGCGCGCAACTCCACGCTTATGTTCACCTTGGGCTATGGATTTGATTTATGATAAAGGTTTTGCTACTTTTGTTTTGTAATGTCTTCGATTTCCACTATCTTTGCACCGTCAAAAATAGAAAACGGTGATATAGATATGGAAGGAAGTCCACGCACACATGAAAGTGATGTCATGCAGTTCTGTGTGATTGCCATAGAGACTGCATCCCGGAAGATGGGAATATCCCCGTCTGAGCTGGTTTGCCGTCTTGAAAGCCAAGGCCTCATTGAGGGCAGACTGATGCATTTTTACAATACGCTCCACACTCAAAGTGCAAATTATGTGGCCGATGATATAATAGAAACTCTGTATAACTATGAGCATGACTTGTAATAAGATATTGTATCATGGCGCTACTGCAGAAGTGAGTGAGCCACTCATCTCTGTTGGTCGAAAAGACTTGGATTTCGGACAAGGGTTTTATCTAACCAATGACCGACAGCAAGCTATTGACTGGTCAATAACGAAGGCCTCACGCAAGAAGGGTGTAAAATCTATTGTCAATGTGTATGAATTTGATACAGATAGATTTATCGCTGCCGATAATTATCGGATATTGGTGTTTCCAGGCTATACTAAGGAGTGGCTTGATTTCATCTCGCAGAGCAGAAAGGGTCTGTGCCCGTGGAAAAAATATGATTGGATTGAGGGCGGCATTGCCAATGACCGTGTGATTGCTACGGTGGATGCCTACATTGATGGTTTCATAACTCCTGAGATGGCGATGGACAGACTGATTAACGAGAAGCTGCATCATCAGATATGTATTCTGAATCAAGAAATCATAGATCGTTATCTCAAATATGTTGAATCATTTGAAGCAGAAGTGAAATGAAGGACTATATACTATATCGGAAAATAACCCGCGTTATTCTTCAGCTGGCCGAGGAATTGCATATCTCCCCAAAGCGTGCTTTGCTGCTTTTCTATAGGACTAGGGTGGGGCAGCAGCTCCATGACCCGAAGTATGGATACCAGATAATGTCTGATACATATATTGTCAACGACATAATCTCTGAAATACGAGAATCGTAGTGTATTGATCCTTGTAATAGTTCGCCATTTGCCTTTGCCAGGAACAAAACGTGAACTAGTGTAGCCTTGTTATGTGGGAGCCCGAGAAAGGGGCCGTTTTGGCCGTTTGCTGGGTGCTGGCGGCTGTTGCAGTTATGGGTCCAAAAATAACTGCAACAACTGCAACAACTGCAACGCCTCCCCTCCTCGCCCCCCCCCTGTTTAGGAGGATGAAGCCGCAAAACTCAATATGGAATTATGCCCCCTTCCTTAGGGGCGTGGCTTCCTCTCCCTGAACAGGGGGCTTGGGGAGGCATTATCGTAGCATGTCGAAGAGCTTGTCCAGCTTGGGAGCCATGATGATTTCCGTGCGACGGTTGCGGGCGCGTCCTTCGGGTGTGGCATTGTCATCGATGGGCTTGTATTCGCCCCGGCCACAGGGCTGAATCTGCATGGGGCTCACGCCGTAGGTTTGCGTGAGGATGCGCACTACGCTGGTGGCGCGGATGACGCTCAGGTCCCAGTTGTCCTGGTATACGGCTGTGCGGATGGGGATGCTGTCGGTGTGGCCTTCTATGTACACGTCAATGTCCGTCTGTCGGTTGAGCACCTCTGCCAGTTTGCCCAGAGCGTTCTTGCCCAGGTCGTTCACCACGGCCTTGCCTGATTCAAAGAGCAGCTTGTCGCTCATGGCCACATACACCTTGCCGCCTTCCTCGCGCACGGTGAGGTCCTCGCTGCTGAATCCCAGCAGGGCATCCTTCACGCTGCTGAGCAGTTTTTGCACCTTGCTTGTCTGCTCGTCTATCATGGCCTGCAGTTGCGTGATGGTCTTCTCGCGTTCAGTGAGCGATGCGTTGAGCTTCTGGTTTTCGCTCATGTTGTTGGCCAGCATCGACTGATAGTTGCGCAGGCCGCTTCGCAGTTGGGCCGTGTCCTGGAGCAGGGCGTTGCAGCGGGTGGTGAGTGCGGAGTAGTCGTCGCGCGAGCTCTGAAGCAGGTTGGCCAGGCTGTCGCGGCTATACAGGGCGTTCAGTCGCCCTGTTTCGGCGATGATGAACTTTTTCTTGCTCACCACGCACGATGAGAGCAGCATGGAGGCTGTCAGGCATCCAAAAAGCAGTTTTTTCTTCATCGGTTTTCTATTCTATGGTTTTAGGATTGCATTGATTTTTATGTCTAATCGATGGAATTTCAGCGGGATGAACCGATTTCTGGCCCAAAAATCAGGCCACTTGCAGCCCTCTCCCTTGCCGAGGGGCTGCCAGGCAGCCTCAATTTTTGGCTAGAAATAGTTGATTTCCGCCTTCAGGAGGTCGTTGATGAGCAGATTGCACAATCGGCTTGTGCCAAGGCGGAACCATTGGTTGGTGAGCCATTCCTCGCCCAGCACCTCCTTCACGATGGTGTAGTACACGAGGGCATCCTCTATGGTGTTCATGCCTCCGGCTGGTTTGAAGCCTATTCGGATGCCCGTATGGTCATGGTACTCCTTGATGGCCTGACACATCACGTAGGCAGCCTCAGGTGTGGCGGCAGGCTTTTCTTTGCCGGTGCTCGTCTTGATATAGTCGGCACCGGCATACATGGCCAGGATGCTGGCCTTCTTGATGAACGATGCCTTGCCCAGCAGGCCTGTTTCCAGGATTACCTTCAGTTTGTGGTCGCGGCACGACTCCTTGATCTGCTGTATCTCGTCGCATACGCTTTCATAGTCGCCGGCCAGAAACCTGCCCACGCTCATCACCATGTCTATCTCTGTGGCTCCGTCGTTGATGGCCAATGCGGTTTCCACGCATTTCACATCGAGCAATGCCTGCGAGGAGGGGAAGTTGCCGCTCACGCACGCCACCTCCACACCGTCCACCTCCAGGCTTTCGCTCACGATGGAGGCGAAGCAGGGGTATACGCAGATGGTGGCCACATGGGGCAGGTTGGGGTAGTCGTTGTCAAAGGCGTTCACCTTTTCGGTGAGCCGGAGGATGCTTTCGTCGTTGTCGGTGGCCTTCAGCGATGTGAGTTCCACACTGCCCAGCAGGAACCGCTTCACGGCTTCTGTGTTGTTCTGCGGCACCTTTTCCGCTATGATACGGGCCACTTGGGCTTTCACTTCCTCATCGTTGATGTCGGTGGGGTAGAGGCTCAGGGCCTGTTCATACTTGTTCTGTTCTTCTGTAGTCATATCTTCTTCTTTTTTTGCTATATTGTTTGTTTTCAGTGTGATATTCTGCTTTGTGGCTTGAGGGGGGATGCTATTTCAGTTTGGGATTCCCGCGGTGACGGTCCTTGTCGCGTGAGGTCTTCTTTTGGATGCTTTTCCAGAGTGCTTCGTTCAGGTCGGTGCCTGTCTGGTTGGCTAGGCAGAGGAGCACCCATAGCACATCTGCCATCTCCTCCTCCAGATTGTCCTTTTCGCCGGGCTTGAAGGACTGGTCGCCATATTTCCGCGCCATTACGCGTGCCAGTTCGCCCACTTCTTCCGTGAGAATGGCCATGTTCGTGAGCTCGCTGAAATAGCGCACGCCGTAGGTGTGAATCCATTCGTCTACGGCCTGCTGGGCCGCTTTCAGGGTGAGTTCGGTATGCTGTTCCATAGGGCGTTATTCCTTGTTATGTGTGTCCATACAGATGGTTACAGGGCCGTCGTTGACAAGCTGCACCTTCATGTCGGCACCGAATTCGCCCGTACCCACAGGCCTGCCAAGGCTCTTGGAGAGCGTGTCCACGAAGGCCTCATAGAGCGGCACGGCTGTTTCGTGGCCGGCTGCGCGCAGCCAGCTAGGGCGGTTGCCCTTCTTGTAGCTGGCCATCAGCGTGAACTGGCTCACCACGATGATGTTGCCCTCCACCTGTTCTATGTTAAGGTTCATCACCCCTTGTTCGTCGTCAAAGACTCTGAGGCCTACAATCTTCCTTGCCAGCCAGTCAACATCCTCCTGGCCGTCGGATTCTTCTATTCCCAGCAGCACCAGGAATCCCTGTTGGATGCGGCTTTTTTCCTTGCCGCCGATGGTGACGCTGGCCTGGCTTACTCTTTGAATTACTGCTCTCATTGTATCTTTATATTTATGTATTATATGTATATGCCATGCTGGCGCATTACTTTTCCGATGGGGGCAGCGCACCCTCTGCCGGATGGAAATGCGCATAGATGAGGCCGCCCTTTTGCTGCCCCACAATAGCAGTTAGCTGTTCCATTGTGGCCTCAGAGATGCGTTTCACACTCTTTAGCTCCCTTAGCAGCATCTGCTTTGTTTTGGGGCCAATGCCCTTGATGTGGTCAAGCTCGCTCTCCACCTGTCTGCGGCTGCGTTTTTCGCGATGGAACCGTATGGCATAGCGGTGCACCTCATTCTGGATTTCCACCAGCAGGCGGAACAGGCTGCTGTCCGTCTTCATGCCAATCACCTTGGGAGGGAAACCGTAGAGCAGCTCGTGGGTGGTGTGCTTGTTGTCCTTGGCCAGCCCCGCAATGGGGATTTCCAGGCCCAGTTCATCCTCCACCACCTTGCGCACGGCTTCCATCTGCCCCCTTCCGCCGTCGGTGATGATGAGGTCGGGCAGGGGAGTCTGCTCCTCTTTCATGCGGCTGTATCTGCGCCTCACCACCTCCTGCATGCTGGCATAGTCGTCGGGGCCTTCCACCGTCTTGATGATGTATCGGCGATAGTCGCTCTTGCTGGGCTTGCATTTCTTGAATACAATGCAGCCGGCCACGGCATCCGAACCGCTGATGTTGCTGTTGTCGAAACATTCTATCTGCATGGGCAGGCGGGGGAGTTGCAGGCACTCCTGCAGTTCCTTCATGAGGCGTGTGGACTTCTGCTCGGGGTTCAGCTTGTCGCTCTGTGCCTGCTTGTCCTTCTTGTATTGCAGCACATTCAGCTTGCTCAGCTCCAGGAGCTTCTTCTTGTCGCCCCGCTGGGGCACTGTTATGCTGATGTCCTGAAGCGAAAGTTCCACGGGGAACGGTGTGATAATCTCCTTACTTTCACTGCCATAACGGCTCCTTATCTCACCTATTGCAAGAACCAGAATCTCCTCGGCCGTTTCGTCCAGCTTCTTGGAAAATTCGAAGGTGAAGGCCTGGCAGATGCTGCCCTTGACCACATGCAGGTAGTTTACATAGGCCACCTGCTTGCCGTCCTCTATGTTGAACACATCGATGTTGTGGAGCGCACTGCTCACCACCTCGCTGTGGGCACGGTAGTTCTCCAGCAGCATGTACTTCTTCTTGATGGCTTCTGCCTCCTCGAATCGCATCTCGGCCGCCAGATTGCGCATTTGCTCCATCATCTGCGCCTGGAGTGCGCTTGTGTTCCCTTTCAGGATTTCCTTGGCCTCGGCAATGTATTGCATATAGGCCTCGCGGCTGATGTGCCCGGTGCAGGGGGCCATGCAGTTCTTGATGTGGTATTCCAGGCATTCCTTGTGCTTTCCGGCGGCAATGCTTTCGGGGGTTATCTGCATGTTGCATGTGCGCAGGGGGTAGAGCTTCTTCAGCAGCTCCAGCAGATGGCGCACGGTGGGGATGTGGCTGTATGGACCGAAATAGGTGCCCGTGCGTCGGTCGATTCGCCTTGTCTGGAAAATCTTGGGCAGATAGTCGTTCGAGATGCAGATGCTGGGATAGGTCTTTCCGTCCTTCAATAATATATTATAGCGGGGCGACCATTTCTTGATGAGATTGTTTTCGAGTAGCAATGCATCCTCTTCGGTTTTCACCACCACATACTTTATGTCCCGGATTTTGCTCACGAGCACCGTGGTCTTGAAGCTTTCATGCTCCTTGCTGAAATATGAGTAAACCCTCCGACGCAGATTCTTCGCCTTTCCAACGTAGATAATCGTGCCCGATTCGTCCAGATACTGGTAGCAGCCCGGACACTCGGGTAGTGACAGCGCGGTGCGCTTGAGCTGGTCTGTCGTTGCTTCGTCGAGGTGAATCTTTCTCATTGCAGAAGTCTTGTTTTATGGCTCAGTCGATGCGTAGCAGCGTTTCCACCTCTACGTCCTTGTCCAGGCAGTCGCGCCCGTGCAGGCCTTCAATCAGCAGTTCTATGATGAATCCTGCATAAATCTTTTCGGGCGAGAACTGCTTCACCAGACTGATGGCGGCCTGCATGCTGCCGCCTGTGGCCAGCAGGTCGTCGTGGATGAGGACGCGGTCGGTGGGTTCGATGGCTTCTTCGCTTATTTCGATGCAGTCCTCGCCATATTCCTTTTGATAGGTGGCACGGCGTGTTTTCCAAGGCAGCTTGCCCGGTTTGCGGCACATCACGAATCCTGCGCCCAGTCTGGCGGCCAATGCTGCGCCCACTACAAAGCCGCGGCTCTCTATGCCCACCACTTTGGTGATGCCTTTGTCGCGGTATATCTCATAGAGTTCATCTATCATTATCTGCAGGCAGGAGGCATCTTTGTAGAGTGTGCTCACGTCCTTAAACTGTATGCCTTTCTTGGGGAAATCGGGCACATTTCTGAGGTTCTCAAGCAATTTCTTGTTGTTCATTTTCAGTGGTTTATTGTTAAAGTATTTAAGTCTTGTTTCACGTGAAACCCTGTCACCTTCCCATCAGCACCATCAGCACCGACACGTCGCTGGGCGACACGCCCGAAATGCGTGAAGCCTGCCCCAGTGTCTCGGGGTCAATCTGCTTCAGCTTCTGGCGTGCCTCGGTGGAGAGCGAAAGGATGTTGTCATAGTCAATCTTCCCTTGGATGCGGATGCCTTCCAGCCGGCGCATCTTGTCGGCCAGCTCGCGCTCCCTCACAATATATCCTCTGTATTTGATGCCGATTTCTGTGGCCTCTATGATTTCGTTCCTGTCGTGTGTGATGCTGTCGAGCAGATTTGACAAGGCAGGGATGTGGGGAGCCAGAGAAGCGATGGAAAGCTGTGGACGCGAGATGAGGTCGATGAGTTTGCAGCCTTTCAGAAGCGGAGCGGTGCCCATCGCTGTGAGCACATCGTTGAGCTTGTTGGCCCTTATGCTGTAGGTGGCACAGAAGGTTTCCAACTCCTGCATCCGCTTTTTCTTTTCAATCCATCGGTCGTGGCGCGCGCTGTCGGCCAGTCCTGCTTGGAAGCTCCTTTCGGTGAGTCTGGCATCGGCATCGTCCTGGCGCAGCAGTATTCTGTATTCGGCTCGGCTTGTGAACATGCGGTAGGGCTCGTTCACTCCTTTCGTCACCAAGTCATCGATGAGTACACCAATGTATGCTTCGTCGCGCCCGAGCACGAAACGCTCCTTTCCTCTGCATTTCAACGCCGCATTCATGCCGGCAATCAGTCCCTGTCCGGCTGCCTCCTCGTAGCCGGTGGTTCCGTTCACCTGTCCGGCCATGAACAGTCCTTCCACCACTTTCGACTCAAGCGTGTGGCGCAGCAGGGTGGGGTCGAAGAAATCGTATTCAATGGCATATCCGGGGCGGTAGATCTGTATGTCGCGGAAGGCAGGTATCTGCCTGAGCGCTTCCATCTGCACATCGATGGGCAGGCTGCTGCTGAATCCGTTCAGGTACATTTCGTTTGTGTCGCTTCCTTCTGGCTCCAGGAAAAGCTGGTGCTGCTCCTTGTCGGCAAAGGTGACAATCTTTGTTTCGATGCTGGGGCAATAGCGGGGGCCGATGCTTTGGATTTGTCCGTTGTAGAGCGGGGAGTAGGGCAGACCTTCCCGCAGGATGCGGTGCACCTCGGGATTGGTGTAGGTGATCCAGCATGGCAGTTGTGGCAATCGCCTGTCGTCGCCCAGATAGGAGAAGCGCTGGCTGAAGTCGTCGCCGTCCTGCCGCACCATCTCCTCATAGTGGATGCTGCGTCCGTCGATGCGCACGGGGGTGCCTGTCTTCATGCGTCCGCTGCGTATGCCGTGGCGGGTGATGCTTTCTGTGAGGTGGAGGCTGGGCGGCTCGGCACAGCGTCCGCCCGGCAGCCGGGTGCTGCCGATGTGCATGAGGCCGTTGAGGAATGTGCCGGCTGTGAGCACCACACAGCGTGCCCTGATGGTGACGTCCATGTAGGTGCGCACGCCCACGGCCCGGTGGTCCTCCACCAGCAGCTCCTTCACCTGGTCCTGCCAGATGTGGAGCCCGGGCGTGTTCTCCAGGATGGTGCGCCATGTCCATATGAACCTGCTGCGGTCGCATTGTGCGCGTGGGCTCCACATGGCGGGCCCTTTGCTGCGGTTGAGCATTCTGAACTGGATGGCCGTGCGGTCGGTGACAATGCCCATCTGTCCGCCCAGTGCATCCACCTCGCGCACAATCTGGCCCTTGGCGATTCCGCCCACTGCGGGGTTGCAGCTCATCTGGGCAATCTTGTTCATGTCCATGGTCACCAGACACGTGTCGGCACCCATTCTTGCGCTGGCTGCAGCGGCTTCGCATCCGGCGTGCCCTGCACCAATCACAACGACGTCATATTTCAATTCCATTTGGCTTGTTTTTACCTAAAAAGCAATTATTCTTGTGCAAAAGTAGTGCTTTTCTCTGAACATTTGATAATTTTTCTTGTTCAAATCACTTTTTTCCATTATTTTTGCATCGTGATATGGGAAAACCGATGAAACAAATTTTTCAAAAACAATACTAATTTTCAAATTTATGTGGTTAATCAATTCATCAATCGGTAGGAAAGTGGTGATGTCTGTCACAGGCATTGCGCTTGTCCTGTTCTTGACCTTTCATGCGTCAATGAACGTTGTGGCTCTCATCAGTGCACAGGGTTACAACATGATTTGCGAGTTCCTGGGCGCCAACTGGTATGCCGTAGTGGCAACCCTCGGTCTGGCTGCGCTGGTGGCTCTGCATTTCGTTTTTGCGTTTTGGCTTACCTTGCAGAACCGCAAGGCGCGTGGCAACAACCATTATGCTGTCACGGACAAGCCTGAGGCCGTGGAGTGGGCCAGCCAGAACATGCTGGTGCTGGGCATCATCGTCATTCTGGGCATGGGCCTGCATCTCTACAATTTCTGGTACAACATGATGTATGCTGAGCTCGTGGGCATTGAGGGTGCCATTGCTCCCACCGACGGCACGGCCTTCATCGCCCACACCTTCGCCTGTCCCGTCTACACCGTCATCTATCTGGTGTGGCTGGCTGCCCTGTGGTTCCATCTGAACCATGGCTTCTGGAGCGCTATGCAGACGCTGGGGTGGAGCGGTCACATCTGGCTTTGCCGCTGGAGGGTCATCGGCACGGTCTACACCACTGTCGTCATCCTCATGTTCGCTGCCGTGGCTGTGGCATTCGCCTGTGGCTATACCCCCGCCGACATGCAGACCGCAGTGGGCGGTTGCTGTGGAATGGGATGCTGAGTTAATCAAGATGTGTAATTAATAATAGTAAAATCAATATGTCAAAGACTATAGATTCTAGAATCCCTGAGGGACCAGTGGCAGAGAAATGGACCAACTATAAGGCTCATCAGAAGCTTGTGAACCCCAAGAACAAGCGCAAACTGGATATTATCGTGGTGGGAACCGGACTGGCAGGTGCCAGCGCTGCCGCATCGCTCGGCGAGATGGGTTTCCATGTGCTCAACTTCTGCATCCAGGACTCCCCCCGTCGTGCACACTCCATCGCTGCACAGGGCGGTATCAATGCAGCCAAGAACTATCAGAACGACGGTGACTCGGTGTACCGCCTGTTCTACGACACCGTGAAGGGCGGCGACTACCGTGCCCGTGAGGCCAACGTATACCGTCTGGCCGAGGTGTCGAACAGCATCATCGACCAGTGCGTGGCACAGGGCGTTCCCTTTGCACGCGAATATGGCGGCATGCTGGCCAACCGTTCCTTCGGCGGTGCACAGGTGAGCCGCACGTTCTATGCCAAGGGCCAGACCGGACAGCAGCTGCTGCTGGGCGCCTACAGCGCACTGAGCTGCCAGGTGAACGCCGGCACCGTGAAGCTGTACACCCGCTATGAGATGCTCGACCTCGTAATTATCGACGGACGCGCACGCGGCATCATCGCCCGCAACCTGGTGACCGGCGAGCTGGAGCGTTTTGCCGCCCATGCAGTCGTGATTGCCACCGGTGGCTACGGCAACACCTATTTCCTCTCCACCAACGCCATGGGCTGCAACTGCTCGGCTGCCATTGCCTGCTACCGCAAGGGTGCCTACTTTGCCAACCCCTCCTACGTGCAGATCCATCCCACCTGTATTCCCGTCCACGGCGACAAGCAGTCGAAGCTGACGCTGATGTCCGAGTCGCTGCGCAACGACGGACGTATCTGGGTGCCCAAGAAACTGGAGGATGCCAAGGCTCTGCAGGCCGGCACAAAGAAGGGAAGCGACATTCCCGAGGAAGACCGCGACTACTATCTGGAGCGCCGCTATCCTGCCTTCGGTAACCTGGTGCCCCGCGACGTGGCCTCACGTGCTGCCAAGGAGCGTTGCGACAAGGGCTTCGGTGTGAACAACACCGGTCTGGCCGTGTTCCTGGACTTCAGCGAGGCCATCCGCGACTTCGGCAAGGACACCATCGCTGCTCGCTATGGCAACCTCTTCGACATGTATGAGGAAATCACCGACGTGTCGCCCTACAACGAGCCCATGCAGATCTTTCCCGCCATCCACTACACCATGGGCGGCATCTGGGTAGACTATGAACTGATGACCAGCATCAAGGGCCTGTTTGCCATCGGTGAGTGCAACTTCTCCGACCATGGTGCCAACCGTCTCGGTGCCATACACCATCCAGAACTATCTGGCCGACCAGATTACCGTGCCTCGCTTCAGTACCTCGCTGCCTGAGTTTGACCAGACGGAGAAGGCCGTGAAGGCACGCATCGACCGCCTGATGAACATCAAGGGCAAGTCGTCGGTAGACAGCATCCACAAGGAACTGGGCCACATCATGTGGGAACACGTGGGCATGGGCCGCACTGCCGAGGGCCTGAAGGAAGGCATCGAGATGATAAAGAAGCTCCGCCAGAAATTCTACAGCGACCTGTTCATCCCGCAGCTCAACGGCGTGAACACCGAGCTGGAGAAAGCCCTCCGCCTGGAAGACTTCTTCCTCATGGGTCTGCTCATCGCCAACGATGCCCTTTCGCGCAACGAGTCCTGCGGCGGACACTTCCGCGAGGAATACCAGACCGAGGAAGGCGAGGCCAAGCGCGACGACGAGAACTACTTCTACGTAGGCTGCTGGGAATACCCGGGCGACGACGAGAAGGCCCCCGTGCTCTACAAGGAGCCGCTGGTGTATGAAGCAATCAAAGTACAAACACGTAATTACAAGAGCTAACTATGGCAAATATCAGTTTCACAATAAAGTATTGGAAGCAGAACGGTCCCAAGGACAAGGGACATTTCGATACACACGAGATGAAGAATATCCCCGACGACACCTCATTCCTGGAGATGCTGGATATTCTCAACGAAGAACTCATCGCTGCCGGCAAGGAGCCTTTCGTATTTGACCACGACTGCCGCGAAGGCATCTGCGGCATGTGTTCGCTGTATATCAACGGCACACCCCACGGCAAGACCAGCCGCGGAGCCACCACCTGCCAGCTCTACATGCGCAAGTTCAAGAACGGCGACACCATCACCGTGGAGCCCTGGCGCAGTGCCGGATTCCCCGTCATCAAGGACTGCATGGTAGACCGCAGCGCCTTTGACAAGATTATCCAGGCCGGCGGATACACCACCATCCGCACCGGACAGCCCCAGGATGCCAACGCCATCCTCATCCCCAAGGCCGATGCCGACGAGGCCATGGATTGCGCCAGCTGCATCGGCTGCGGTGCCTGCGTGGCCGCCTGCAAGAACGGCTCTGCCATGCTCTTCGTGTCCTCCAAGGTGAGCCAGCTGGCCCTGTTGCCCCAGGGACGTGTGGAGGCTGCCCGCAGGGCCAAGAACATGATAGCCAAGATGGACGAGCTGGGCTTTGGCAACTGCACCAACACACGTGCCTGCGAGGCTGTGTGCCCCAAGTGTGAGACCATTGCCAACATCGCACGCCTGAACCGTGAGTTCATCAAGGCCAAACTGGCCGATTAAAGAAATATACGTTATATAGTTCGGGTAATTTTTTTTGGTTTCCTTGAGCCTCCCGCAGTCCTCTCTTTCAGGGGCAGGGGAGGCTCTCGTTTTTCTTATCCCCACATATCATCAAAGTCATGAAAAGGATATTCTTGATTGCGGCAGTGGCCGCAGGTATGCTGATGTGCGGCCACACGTGCCTGATGGCCCAGAAACAGCAGATAAGGGCGTTTTCCCATCGGGGAGGGCGCATGGAGCACGACGAGAACACCCTCGATGCCTTCAGCAAAAGCTGGGAGGCAGGGTACACAGGTTTCGAAACCGATGTGCGCATGTCGGCCGACGGGGTGCTCTACATTATGCACGACCACTCCCTCGACCGCACCACCAACGGCCACGGTATTCTGGAGGAGATGACCTCCTCCCAGATTGATTCCCTGCAGACGAAACGGGGCCATCCCATTCTCAGGATGGACCGCCTTGTAGAATTCTTTTGCGGCAAGGACAGCCTTTATGTGGAGTGGGAGCTCAAGTCGGGCCCTGCCCAGTACTATCCGCAGCCACGCCTCGTGGAATATGTGGAGAAGGTGTATCAGGCCGTGAGTAGCATCCGTTCCAAGGGGGCGCAGTTCGTGTTCACTTCCAGCGATTACAGGGGGCTACGCTATCTGCAGGAGCATCACCCCGATGCCGACCTCTTGCTCATCATCGGCAAGCCGCTCAATCAGGAAACCATCTCCACGGCCCTGACGGTGGGCATCCACACAGTCGGGTGCACCATGCCGGGCACCAGCCGCGAGATGGTGGAGCAGGCCCATCGTGCGGGCCTCACGGTGAGCCTGTGGCCCGGCCAGAGTGTGGACGACTTCATGCTGGGTGCCTATCTGGGTGCCGACC
>JAEDIG010000023.1 GCA_016292545.1 Bacteroidaceae bacterium | reverse complement strand
AGCAAAAAAGAAAAAGGATATTCAACAAAATAACGCATACATAAAAATATATAATGAAAAGAATGAAGAACTTGATGTCTGCACTGACATTGGCTGCCATGGCGGCAGCATGCACAACCGGCCAGCAGCCCCTGAAGTCGGGTATCGACCTGGCCAATCTGGACACCACCGCAATGCCCGGAACCGATTTCTACCAGTATGCCACGGGCGGCTGGCAGAAGGCCCATCCGCTCACAGCCGAATACAGCCGCTACGGCAGTTTCGACGTGCTCACGGAAAACAACAACGCCATCCTGCGTTCGCTCATCGACAGCGTGGCTGCCCTGGACAACGCCCCCGGCTCCATCGAACAGAAGATTGCCGACCTGTATAACTCGGCCATGGATTCCGCTGCCCTGCAGGAGCATGGATTGGACGAGATGGCCGCTTTCCTGCGCACCGACGGCTACCGCACCTCGCCCCAGGTGGCCGCCGACTGGATTGCCGACGTGTGGCCCTCCATGCTGCGCCAGGGTGTGAACGGCCTGTTCGGCTACTACATCGGTGCCGACGAAAAGGACTCCAGGAACAACATCCTCACCATCGTGCAGGGCGGCCTCTCGCTGGGGCAGAAGGATTACTACACCGACACCGACGAGACGGCCCGCAACATACGCACCGCCTATGCCAAATACATCAACGACCAGTGCCGCCACGTGGGCTTTTCGGAAACCGATGCCGCACGCATTGCCGCCGACGTGATGCGCATAGAGACCCGTCTGGCCCAGAAGTGCCGCACAATGACCGAACTGCGCGATGTGGAGGCCAACTACAACAAGTTCACCTATGACAGCCTCAAGACCACCTTTGCCGACATCGACTGGGACAAGTATTTCGGCTATTTCGGCATAAGCGGCGTGAAGGAGGTGGTCGTGGGCCAGCCCGAGGCCATTCTTGAAGCCGGACGCATCATGGCCCAGGAACCTGCCGAGGCCCTGCAGAACGTCTACCTGTGGCATGCCATAGAGATGGCGTCCAGCTATGTGGACGACGAGAGCCGAGCCCTCAGCTTCGGCTTCTGGGGCACCGTGATGAGCGGACGCACCGAGGACCGCCCCCGGTGGAAGCGTGCGGTGGCCAGTGTGGAAGGCGGATTGGGCGAAGCGCTGGGCCAGATTTATGTGGCCAAGTATTTCCCGCCCGCAGCCAAGGAGCGCATGCAGAAGCTCATTGCCAATCTGCAGGTGGCACTGGGCGAGCGCATCGACCAGCAGGACTGGATGAGCGATTCCACCCGCGCCCTGGCCCACGAGAAGCTGGATGCCTTCTATGTGAAGGTGGGCTACCCCGACAAGTGGAAGGATTATTCCACGCTCCAGATTGGCTCCTCCTATCTGCAGAACGTGCTTGCATGCAACGAGTGGGAGATAAAGGATATGATTGATTCCCACCTGAATAAGCCCGTTGACATAAACGAATGGTACATGACCCCACAAACGGTGAATGCCTACTATAACCCCACAACCAACGAAATCTGCTTCCCCGCAGGCATACTGCAGCCTCCCTTCTTCGACATGAATGCCGACGATGCCTTCAACTACGGAGCCATCGGTGTGGTCATCGGCCACGAAATGACCCATGGATTCGACGACAAGGGCAGCATGTATGACAAGGACGGCAACCTGCGCCAGTGGTGGACACAGGAGGACCGCAACCGCTTTGAGGAGCGCATAGCCGTGATGCGCAGCTATCACGACTCCATCGAGGTGCTCCCCGGACTGCATGCCAACGGCAGCCTCACCCTGGGCGAGAACATTGCCGACCACGGCGGACTCATGGTTTCCTTCCAGGCGTTCTGCAACGCCCTGAAAGAGGCTCCTCTGGGCGATGTGGACGGATTCACACCCCAGCAGCGGTTCATGCTGGCATACGCCAACGTGTGGGGCCAGAACATCCGTGAAGAGGAAATCCGCAGAAGGGTGAAGGGCGACCCCCACCAGCTGGGCGAGTGGCGCGTGAACGGCCAGATGCCCCATCTGGATGCCTGGTATGAAGCCTTCGGCATCACCGAGAACGACCCCATGTATCTGCCCAAGGAGAAGAGAGTGCAGGTGTGGTGAAAAACCCGCCTGCCCCCCCCTTTATATACATATAAATAGATTCATATAGCAATATGCCATTACGACTTCCAGACAAACTCCCGGCCATCGATTTTCTCAAGGACGAGAACATCTTTGTGCTGGGCACCGAGCGGGCCAACAGCCAGGACATCCGCCCGCTGCGCATTGTCATCCTCAAACTGATGCCCCTGAAGATAACCACCGAAACCGACCTCATCCGCCTGCTCTCCAACTCGCCCCTCCAGCTCGACATCCACCTGATGAAGGTGAAGGCCCACACCAGCAAGAATACGCCCGTGGAGCACATGAAGGCCTTCTATCGCGACTTTGAGAAGATGCGCCACGAGAAGTTCGACGGTATGATTATCACGGGAGCACCTGTGGAGCACCTCGACTATCCCGAGGTGACCTACTGGCAGGAGATAACGGAAATCTTCGACTGGGCGCGCACGCATGTCACCAGCGTGATGTACATCTGCTGGGCGGCACAGGCAGGCCTCTACTACCACTATGGAGTGCCCAAGCATCCGCTGCCCCAAAAGATGTTCGGCATCTTCCCGCAGGTGCCCCTCAAGCCAAGACTGCCCATCTTCCGCGGGTTCGACGACGTGTTCTATATGCCCCACAGCCGCCACACCGAGGTCAGGCGCGAGGACATTGAAAAGGTGGAGCAGCTCGACATCATCGCCGAGAGCGCACAGAGCGGAGTGTCGATGGTGATGGCACGGGGCGGACGCGAGATATTCGTGACCGGCCACTCCGAGTATTCGCCCATGACGCTCGACACGGAATACCGGCGCGACCTGTCAAAGGGCCTCCCCATCCAGAAGCCCTTCAACTACTACCGCAACGACGATCCCGGGCAGGGGCCGCTGGTTACGTGGCGTGCCCACGGCAACCTGCTCTTCACCAACTGGCTCAACTACTACGTCTATCAGGAAACACCCTACAACATTGATGAAATCCATTGAACTGCTTGCCCCTGCCCGCAACCTTGCCTGCGGCATGGCCGCCGTGGACCATGGAGCCGATGCCGTCTACATGGGTGCGCCCAGCTATGGTGCCCGTGCGGCAGCCGGCAACAGTGTGGACGACATAGGCCGCTTGTGCCGCTATGCCCACCGCTTCGGCGTGCGCATCTACGTCACGGTCAACACCATCCTCTATGACCATGAGCTGAAGGCCGTGGAGCAGCTGGTATGGCAGCTCCACGAGGCAGGGGTGGATGCCCTCATCGTGCAGGACCTGGCCTTGCTGGGCCTGCATCTGCCGCCCATCCCGCTCCATGCCAGCACACAGATGGACAACCGTTCGGCCGCACAGGTCAGATGGCTCCGGGATATGGGGTTCAGCCAGGTGGTGCTGGCGCGCGAATGTGGTGTGGACGAGATTTCGGCCCTCCATCGTGCTGTGCCCGACATGCCGCTCGAGGCCTTTGTCCACGGCGCGCTGTGCGTGAGCTACAGCGGCCGGTGCCAGGCCTCCCAGTTCTGTTTCGGCCGCTCGGCCAACAGGGGAGAATGCGCCCAGTTCTGCCGCCTGCCGTTCGACCTTGAGGACAAGGACGGCCACAAGCTGCTGGGCCACAAGCACCTGCTCTCGTTGCGCGACATGGACCGCCACCGCCATCTGGAGGAGATGATGGACGCAGGCGTGCGGTCGTTCAAGATAGAGGGAAGGCTCAAGGACGAATCCTATGTGCGCAACGTCACGGCCTTCTACCGCCGCCAGATAGACAATATCCTTCGCCGTCGCGCGGAGTATTGCCGTGCCTCGTGGGGCAGGGTGGAACTGCTGTTCGAACCCGACCCCGAGCGTAGCTTCTCGCGCGGGTTCACCAGCTATTTCATCCATGGCCGCACACCTGATATGGCCTCCATCCACACACCCAAAAGCCTGGGCAAATGTGTGGGCACCGTGAAGGAGGTGAGGGCCGACAGCATTGTGGTGGCGGGCACAGCCTCCTTCTCCAACGGCGACGGCTTGTGCTTCGTCGGCAGCGACGGGGAGCTCAAGGGCTTTCGTGTGAACCGTGCCGAAGGCAACCGGCTCTATCCCGCATCGATGCCCGGCATCCCCCTGCGTGCCACCCTCTACCGCAATGCCGACATGCAATGGGACAGGCTCATGTCGCGCCCCACCGCCCGCCGGTCGATGGGCATACGTTGGCTGCTCGATGAAACGGAGGACGGATTCCGGCTGGAAGCCCAGCGGGAAGACGGCCTGGCCGTGGGGCAATCCTTCACCTGCACCCATACGGAGGCACGAATGCCGCAAACCCAGCAGATGGAACAGACACTGGCGCGCCTGGGCGACACACACTACCACTCCACTGCATTCCACACCCGCTTTTCGCGCGAATGGTTCATTCCGCGCAGTGTGCTGGCAGAATGGAGGCGACGGCTCATCGCCTTGCTCGACGAACAGCCGCCCGTGCGCCCTCCGCAGCAGACGGATGTGGCGCCCGCGCCGGCTCCACGGGATGTAGAGGCGTTCAATGTGAGCAACGCGTTGTCACGCCGGGTTTGCGGAGAGATGGGTTTCTCCCATATCACCGAAGCCATGGAAACGGCTGCTGCACAGCCGTCTTCGCCCGTGCTCATGACCTGCCGCTATTGCCTGCGCTACCAGCTGGGACATTGTCTGCATGGCAAACCGTGCCCCACACCGCTGCCCGAGCCGCTCTACCTGCGCTCGATGGACGGCCGCAGGTTCCGCCTGCGCTTCGACTGTAAAAAATGCCAGATGACCGTTGCGTATGAAGATTAAGCTGCTACACCTTCTCTTCCTGTCTGCCCTCTTGCAGGCATGCCACTACCCGCCGCAGCCGGGCAACCGCTGCTATGGCGTGAACTATAATTTTATATGTATGTCGGACAGCATGATGCTGCAAGTGGACCGGCCTCTCCACAACCAGCCCGTCGACACCTCCTCCTACATGCCCGTCATCCATCGTGGCGACGAACTGGTGGTGGCCGGATTCACCGTCATTCCCGAGGATACAACGGACAGCGTGTGGGTGAAGGTGGCCCACGACCAGGTCACCCAAGGGTGGATGCACGAGCAGGAACTGCTCTCCCATGTGGTTCCCAATGACCCCATCAGCCAGTTCATCTATCTCTTCAGCCAGCGCCATCTGCTGGTGTTCCTCCTCTTCGTGGCCGGCATGGCACTGGTGCAGCTGCTGTGGAGAAACCGCCGCAGGCAGCTCCATTTCCCCCATTTCAACGACATTGCCTCCTTCTATCCCACGGCTTCGGCCCTGCTCTTTTTCGTGGCCGTATTGCTGTATGGCAGCATCCAGCGCTATGTGCCCGAAACCTGGGAGGTGTTCTATTTCCACCCCACGCTCAACCCCTTTGGCCTGCCGCTGGTGCTGAGCCTTTTCCTGTCGGCCGTATGGCTGGCATTGGTTTGTCTGGTGGCTGCTGCCGATGATGTGCTCAGCATGTTGCCCCCTCTTTCGGCCTTCCGCTACGGCGTGTCGCTCATCGGCCTGTTCATGGTGGGGTATATCCTGCTCAGCCTGGCCGCACGCTTCCAGCTCGACTATCTGCTTTTCATGCTCTACGCCGTGTGGGCTGTGGTGCGCTATGTGCGCCGTTTTGCGCCACACCTGCGCTGCGGTGTGTGCGGTGCCAAGATGCATGCACCCGGTGTATGCACGCGATGCGGCACGGAAAACACCGCAGCGGCAGGCACCAAACCGGAAATTCATTAACAACAACAACAATCCTACATCATGAAACAAACAAAAACCTATCGCACGATTGCCGTTGCCTTGGTGTGCCTGGCCACATTGGCAGGCTATTCCTGGCCCCGTTCGGGACAAACCGTGCGCATTGCACAAGACACCCGTGGGCATGTGCTCTCTGCCGAAAATTCCTCGCTCACGCCCGGAAGCAGGGTGATGACGTGGAGCGAAACCAATGTGCCGGCCCAGCGCTGGCTGGTGGAAACCGTGGGCGAGGACGGAGCCATCCTGCGCAATGCCTATACGGGATTGTGTCTGGCTGTTGATTCCGCCGTGGTTTCCGGCGGGCGGCTGATACAGACAACCGCCTCGGAAGCCTCCCGCCGGGGAGTGTGGGTGGCGGAACCCGTAGCCGGAACGCCCCACACCTACATCATACGCCCCAAGGCCGATCCCGGCCTGTGCCTTTCGGCTGCCCCGGGCGGCCGCGATGGCATCCAGCTCACTCTGGCAGTGGCCGCAAAGTCGACCCCGCAGCGCATCCATTGGTGCGTGACCACAGATTCCTCCATGCCATCGGAGCTCACTCCAGCCGTGCGCGACGAGATGATGACCTGCTGGAAACGTCAGTATTACCGTCCGGCCCAGGTGGGGCACATCATCGGCAAGGGCGGCTGGTGGGAAGACGCTGAGATGATGGAAATAGTGGTGGATGCCCTCGAAACCACGGGCGACACCTGCTATGCCACCATGTTCGACCAGCTCTTCCGCAACTTCTGCCACCGCAACGGCACCGACTGGCGCAAGAACGACTATAACGACGACATTGCATGGATGTGCATCGCCTGCACACGTGCCTATCTGCTCACCGGACGGAAGGAATACCTGCGTCCGGCCAAGGCCAATTTCGATATGATGTATGCAAGAGCCGACAAGCATGGCGACCACACACTGATATGGTGTATGGGCAAGCCCACCACCAACAGCTGCATCAACGGACCAGCTGCCGTGGCTGCCTGCTATCTGGCTCAGGCCACGGGCAACAAGGCCTACTACGACAAGGCACGGGCCACCTACATGGGGCAGCGGGCCATTCTTTACAACATGGCCGGCGGGCATTTCAATGGGCAGGTGTTCGACTGCTATGACCCCCACACCCGCAAGATTGCCAACCACTGGTCGTCTACCTATAACCAGGGCACAAGCCTGGGGGCGGCTTGCATGCTGTATGCCCATTTCGGTGACCCTGTCTTCAGGCAGGATGCCGATGCCCTGATGGAATGGACAGCCAGCCATCTGACCGATGGCCATGGCATCATAAACGTGTGTCAGACGGTGAAGGGCGACCTCACGGGATTCAAGGGCATATTGATGCGCTATGTGCGCCAGTATGCAGTGCTCACCAGCCAGCCCCGGTGGCTGCAATGGATGGCTGCCAACGCCTTTCATGCCTATAACAACAGGAACGAACAGGGGGTGAGCATGAGCGCATGGATGACCAAGACCCCCGACGGATTCTGCTTCTCCAACGGAGGCGATTTCCGGCACGATGGGGTGGGGGCCATGACCTGCATCTCGGCCGCCTTCAATGCAATGCCGGAACCATAAGTCAAAGAACGATACAAGAAAAAAAAAACATTGTCATGAAAAGGATAATTATCTTCACACTGGTTCTGCAGGCAGCCTTGTGTGCAATGGCCGTGCCTGCCCTTCGGGTGCGATTTCAAGCCACACAGAAAGACGGTTCCACAGTGGCCGTCACGCTCCACGGCGATGAGCATCTCCACTATTATCTCACCGACGATGCCCTGCCCCTGCTGCAGGCCGAGGACGGGAGCTTCTATCATGCCACTACCGATGTGACAGGCCTGATGCGCCCCTCGTCGGTGCTGGCCCATGAAACCGACATGCGCGGACAGGAGGAAACCACTTTCCTGCGCCTGCACGGCAACGCGGGTGAAATGCTCACGAATGCCGCAGAAAAAGCGCGCGCATTGGCACCGGCTACCCGCTCCACCCGCTTCGGCGAACCCATCACGGGGCAGCGCAGAGGACTGGTAATCCTGGTGGAATATGCCGACGTGAAGTTCTCCCATGCCGGTGTGAACACATTCTACAACCGCCTGCTCAACGGCAATGGGGCACCGGAGTACAACATCCATGCCAGCGTGAACCGCTACTTCCTGGACCAGAGCAACGGCCTCTTCGACCTTTCCTTCGATGTGGCGGGTCCCGTAACACTGTCGGGCAGCCGCTACTACTATGGTGCCAACGACAGGTACGGAAACGACATACGCGCAGAGGAAATGGTGGAGGAAGCCTGCAGGCTGGTGAACCCCGACGTGGACTTTTCCGTCTACGACTGGGACCAGGACGGCACCGTGGAGCAGGTGTTTGTGCTATATGCCGGCCACGGCGAAGCCGGCGGAGGCGGCACGGGATGCGTGTGGCCCCATGCCTACAACATCACCCCAATCTATCTGGACGGGGTGAAGGTGAGCCGCTATGCATGCAGCTGCGAGCTGTATGGCGGTTCGGGCACTACGCCCGACGGCATAGGCACCTTCTGCCACGAGTTCAGCCATTGCCTGGGGCTGGCCGACCTCTATCACACGAGGGGAGGCAACGTGTATGGCTTCTCTGTGTGGAGCCTGATGGATTATGGTTGCTATTGCGGCAAGAACATGCAGGGCGAGACACCTGTCAACTACACCTCCTTCGAGCGATGGTCTTGTGGATGGGCCGATCCCGTGCCGCTCCTGTCGCCGTGCAGGGTGGACAGCATGGCGGCCCTTTCGGAGGGCGGAGCATCATACGTCATCTACAACGATGCCAATCAGAACGAATACTACCTGCTGGAGAACCGGCAGAACACGGGATGGGACGAATACGCCTATGGCCATGGGCTCATGATTCTGCATGTCGACTATAACTACAGTGTCTGGGAAAGCAACATAGTGAACAACACCGTGAACCACCAGCGCTGCACCGTATTCCTGGCCGACAACGACGAGGGCTTCAATGTGCAGAGCATAAAGGGCGACCCCTATCCCGGCATTTCGGGCAACACCTCGCTCACCGACACCTCCCTGCCTTCGGCCCAGATTTTCACCGCCGGAAGTGACGGCCGCTATTTCATGGGAAAACCCGTGGAAGACATCACCGAAGGAGCCGACGGCCTCATGAGTTTCACCTTCTGCGGCGGCACGGATGCCATTGGCAAGGTGAAGGCCGAACATGCTGAGGGCGGCCAGTGGTACCGCATGGACGGCACCCCGGCCACTCGTCCCACCCGAGGCCTCTATATCCACAACGGAAAGAAAACACTCATCAAATAAATCCGAAAAAAATCATGAAACGTATCTGTCTGCTTAGCCTATTGCTGCTCGCCTGCTCCTTGTCCATAAAGGCAGAGGAGCCACTCACTTTATGGTACAACCGCCCGGCCGCCACCTGGACAGAAGCCCTCCCGCTGGGCAATTCACGCCTGGGGGCAATGGTCTATGGCGGCACCGCCCATGAAGAGATCCAGCTCAACGAGGAAACCATGTGGGGAGGAAGCCCCTACCGAAACGACAATCCCAATGCCCTGACGGTGCTCCCCAAAGTGCGTCAGCTGATATTCGACGGCAAGCGCGCAGAGGCCCAACGACTCATCGGAGAGAATTTCCAGACGCCACGCAACGGCATGCCCTACCAGACACTGGGCAGCCTGATGCTCACCTTCCCCGGCCATGAGAAGGCCGATGGCTACAAGCGTACACTGAACATCGGTGATGCTGTGGCCGGTGTGCAGTACAGGGTGGGGGAGACCACCTTCAAGCGCGAGGTGACCACTTCCTTTGCCGATGATGTGGTGCGCGTGCGGCTCACGGCCGACCGTCCCACCAGCCTCACCTTCGACGCTTCCTTCACAAGCCCCATGCAATATGCCGTGAAGGCAGAAGACGACTGTCTGGTGATGGAGACCTACGGATCCGGCCACGAGGGCGTAGAGGGCGTCATCAGGGGCCAGACGTGGATGAAGGCTGTGGCAGAGGGCGGCCGCGTATCGGTTACAGGCAGTGTGATGCATGTGGAGCGCGCCACAGCAGTGACCGTCTACCTGTCTGCGGCCACCAATTTTGTCAACTATCACGATGTGAGCGGCAATGCCCGGCAGCGTGCCCTCGAACGCCTCCAGAAGGCCGTAGCCACACCCTACAGCAAAGCTGTCCAAGCCCATCGGATGCGCTATGCCTCCCAGTTCGACCGCGTACGCATCAACCTGGGTTCCACACCTTCGGCCCAGTTGCCCACCGACCAGCGTCTGCGTGAGTCGGCTCAGAATGAAGACCCTGCGCTGGCCTCGCTGCTCTTCCAGTTCGGCCGCTATCTGCTGATATGCTCGTCGCAGCCCGGAGGCCAACCGGCCAACTTGCAGGGCATCTGGAACAAGGAAGTGCTGGCGCCCTGGGATGGCAAATACACTGTCAACATCAATCTGGAAATGAACTATTGGCCCTCCGACATGACAGGGCTGGGGGAGTGTAACGAACCCCTTTTCAGAATGCTCCAGGAACTTTCGGTAACGGGGCGGCAGACGGCCCGGAGCATGTATGGCTGCAGGGGATGGGTGCTCCACCATAATACCGACATCTGGCGGTGTACGGGCTTGGTGGATCCGGCTTTCTACGGCATGTGGCCCAACGGCGGTGCATGGCTGTGCCAGCATCTGTGGCAGCACTATCTGTATACGGGCGACACAAAGTTCCTGACCGATGTGATGCCAGTGCTGAAAGGGTCGGCCGATTTCTTCCTCGATTTTCTCGTGCGCCATCCAAAATACGGATGGATGGTTTCATGCCCGTCCAACTCGCCCGAACACGGCCCTGAGGGGGACAAATCGGGTGCAGGCGTGTCCACCATTGCAGGCTCCACCATGGACAACCAGCTGGCCTTTGACATCCTGTACAACACATGGCAGGCATGCCGCATTCTGGGGAAAGACTACAATGCCTACGCCGACTCGTTGAAACAGATGTTCACCAAACTGCCCCCCATGCAGATAGGACGCCACGGCCAGCTCCAGGAGTGGCTGGAAGATGCCGACAACCCCAACGACAAGCACCGCCACATATCCCATGCCTATGGCCTTTATCCCAGCAACCAGATTTCCCCGTACCGCCAACCGCAGCTGTTCGAGGCCGTCAGGAACACACTCATCCAGCGTGGCGACGAGGCTACAGGATGGTCGGCAGGCTGGAAAATCAACCTTTGGGCACGCCTGCTCGATGGCAACCATGCCTACCGCATCATCACCCACATGCTCAGCGACCGCATCTATCCGAACCTCTTCGATGCGCATCCGCCATTCCAGATTGACGGCAATTTCGGTTTCACGGCCGGGGTGGCAGAGATGCTCATGCAGAGCCACGACGGAGCACTTCACCTCCTGCCCGCACTGCCTAATGTCTGGAGCAAGGGCCATGTGGCCGGCCTTGTGGCCCGTGGCGGATTTGTGATAGACATGGACTGGGAGGACGGTGCGCTGAAGCAGGCTGCCATACAGGCTCCTCTGGGTGGTCAGCTGCGTATCCGCTCCTACGTGCCGCTCCAGGGCGAAGGCCTTAGAAAAGCCCACGGCGCAAACAGCAATCCGCTCTACAGCCTGCCACCCGTGAAGAAGCCGCTGGCGAGCAAGGATATCACACCTGCAAAGCCTGTGCTGAGAAGGATTTACGAGTATGACCTCCAAACCAAGGCCGGAGGCGTTTACCACATTTCAAGGCAGTAAGTTCACTCCTTCATTCCACCAAAGTCGCCCTATAGCTGGAACACACGTTTTTTCCAATTACAGGGCGACGCCTTGTACGTCCCAAAGGGGCAATCTGCCACCGGCCCAGGGCAGAATGGAGCGAAGCGGAGTGCCATCCTGGGTAACAAAACGGATATGTACCACTAAACATAATCAGCATTAGTTCTTTTCCGCACTGTCGGCACACTCGTTGCCCACCCCTAATAGCTATAGGTCTTTCCCTCGCGCCACTCCTCCAACAGGAGACCATGCTTGTCGGTGCAGTGGGCATACACCCATTGCTTTTGTTCGGCCTCTGCACCCACCCACCAGCGGGTACATTCGGGATAAGACACTTGTTCGGGTCTGCCCGAACGTTTAGATGCAGCCTTTGAAGCGATGCGCTCCTTCTGTGCGATGGTGAGCCCTGCCCACCACTGGTCTAGCGATTTGTTGTCCATTTGAGGTGTTTACTTAATGTTTTCTTCATTTTTAGGCACAAAAATAGCAATAAATCAGCAATTAAGCATGCTTTCTTTCGTTTTTCTGCCCATTTTTTTGTAAATTTGCAAGCAAAAACCGAAAAGAACATGCCAAAAAACAATCATCTGCTACCATGGGCGGCCTTTTTTCTGACATTGCTATGCAGCCTGCCTTCCCCGTCGCAATCAAGGGAACGCATACCGCTCACCCGGAATTGGATATTCGTGGCTGGAGATACAGCAAACGGAAAGCCCATCTCCCCCAACAGCATACCCGCCCAGAAAGGAGTGGAGGTGGATCTGCCCCACGACTTTCAGATTGGCCAGCCATGGGTAGAGCCGTCGGCCTACGAAAAACCCGACGAATCGGATGCTGCGGCCAACGTGAAAAGTCGGCTCAGTGCACGTGGGTTCAAGGAAATGGGCATCGGATGGTATTTCCGCCGGTTCAGGCCCGAGCCTTCGTGGCGGGGGCGCAGGGTGATGCTTGATGTGGAAGGCATCATGCTGGTGGGCGATGCCTATCTCAACGGACAACCCATCGGGGGCACCGATTATGGGTATCTGGGGTTTGAGAGCGACCTGTCGGACAAGCTCCAGTGGGACGGCGACAACCTGCTGGCCATTCGTGCCGACACACGCAATCCCGAAAACTCCCGCTGGTACACAGGCGGAGGCCTGTTCCGGCCGGTGAGCATCCTGGTCACCGACCCGCAGCTCCATTTCACGCGGCATCCCTTGTACATCACCACACCAGAGGCCAGCACCGGAGAAGCACTGATTGCAATCCAAGCAGAAATCACCTGCCTGCTACGGACCGACAGCCTTACAGTGGACGTGGAATTGGCCGACCAGAAGGGGCACACCGTATATGCCCGCACCTGCCGCATCCGTTTCAACCGAGGACAGAAGACCTGCGAGCATCCCGTGGACAGCATCCGGCTGCCCCACCCCATGCTCTGGAGCCCCAATGACCCCTACCTCTATCACGCTCGCCTCACACTGCGCCGTCCCGACGGAAGTGCTGCTGATACCTACACACAGCGCTTCGGCATCCGCACCATCAGCTATTCGCCTCAGTACGGCCTGCACATCAACGGACAGAAGACATTGCTCCAGGGAATGGCCGGCCACCACACGCTAGGACCGCTGGGAGCTGCCGCCTACCCACGCGCCATCGAGAAGCAACTGCGCGTGCTCAAGGAGTTTGGAGTGAACCATGTGCGCACTTCCCACAATCCCTACAGCCAGGCGTTCCTCGACCTGTGTGATAGCCTTGGCATTCTGGTTGTGGACGAGCTCTACGACAAATGGCTCACACAATATACAGGCGGACGCACACCATGGGTGAACCTGTGGCAGCATAACGTACCCGAATGGGTGAAGCGCGACAGGAACCATCCCTCTGTGGTGATGTGGAGTCTGGGAAATGAATTGCAGACCTACTGGTCGCTTCCTTTCGCCGACTGGGGTGTCACCCCCTACCGGCTCCAGCGCGAACTGCTCCACCGCTTCGACACCACACGCCCCGTCACCGTGGCCATGCACCCGCGCGGCAGGCACCCCGACACGGATTCCCTGCCTGCACCGCTGGTGATGGAAACCGACGTGGCCTCCTACAACTATCGCTATATGTACTTTCCCGGCGACGGCCGCCGATTCCCCCACTTCATGTTCTATCAGAGCGAAGCCAGCACATCGGCCATGGGTGCAAACTTCTTTGAGATGGACCTTAACCGTGTGATAGGACTGGCCTATTGGGGCATGATTGACTATCTGGGCGAATCGGGAGGATGGCCGGCAAAGGGATGGACACAAGGCATGTTCGACATCACGCTGTGGCCAAAGCCCGCAGCATGGCATCTGCGCAGCTATTTCAGGCCACAAGAACCAGTAGTTCATCTGGCTGTGGAGGAAAGCCGCGACAACACAGTGTGGAACGATGTCCGGGTGGGCACTGCCCGCCTCACCGACCACTGGAACCGCAAGGATGGTAGCCTGCTCACAATCTACACCTTCACCAATGCCGAGGAGGTGGAGCTGAGGGTGTGCGGAAAAAGCATGGGTGTGAAGGCCAACGACATGAATCCGCGCACGCGCAATAAAATAAAATGGGAGCGCATCCCCTACAAGGCCGGCCACATCGAAGCCATTGCCCGTACGGGTGGAAAGATTGTGGCACGCCACCGTGTGGAAACCACAGGGGAAGCCCAGTCGCTGGCCGCCGTCCCCGACACATTGCCCTGGCTTGCCGACGGGCAAGACCTCAAGCACATCTTCATCTCCGCTACAGACCGGCGCGGACGCACCGTGCCTTCCTGCACCAGCGATGTGGCCTTTTCTGTAGAAGGGCCTGCCCGCCTGGTGGCCGTTGCAAACGGCGACATGTTTTCCAATGAATCCTATACCTCCTCCCACAGGAAGCTCCATCAGGGTCAGGCCGGAATCATTCTGCGCTCTACCGGCGAGCCAGGAGTAGTGAAAGTGCATGCCCGGGCAGAAGGGCTGAAGCCTGCCACCCTTGCCATTCACATCGGCAATCCGTCTGCAAAGCCCTGAATACTCACACACAAAAACAAAAACGGTGTGGTGTGGAGTCTTGCCCTGCGTTCTGAAATCGCAGCAGGAACACCGGACAATTCCACTCACACATTGAAATACTGACTAATCCAACAACCAAAGCTGCGAAAAAGAGACAAGTTATGAACAAGAACAATGTTTTCAGACTCACTGCAGGCCTGGTTCTGGCAGCGGTGATGGGATGTACGAAAGCACCCACGGAAATCGGGCAACGCACTGATGCCCTCGACAGTGAATTGTGGAACCAGTCCCAATGGATTTCGGTGGTGGATGCACCCGTAGTCACCGGCTCCATAGGCGGAGCCAACGAACGGGCGGCCGACGGGTCCAGCTGGTTCCTCACAACAATGAAGAACGAGAAACAGGTGGCTTCCGTGAAATGGATGACCACCGGACTGGGTGTCTATCAGCTCTATGTGAACGGCCATACTGTGGGCAAAGAAATACTGAAGCCCGGATTCACCCACTATGCCAAGACCAAGCGTTCGTTCACCTACGACATTACCGATGCCTTCTCCACCAAGGCAGGTGCGGAAAACATGCTGTCTGTGCAGGTGACCCCCGGATGGTGGGCCGACAAGATAATCACCCCTGGCGGAAACGACGGCATGATTGGCCGCAAGGTGGCCTTCAGGGGCGTAGTGGAAGTGACATATACCGATGGTGAGAAGGCCTGCTTCGGTACCAACACCACAGACTGGACGGCAGGCATCGCCGGCCCCGTGACCCACGCAGCCATCTTCGACGGCGAGGAATACGATGCCCGCATCAAACCCGGCTACGAGACTCCAGAGCTGCTCTCCACCCCAGAGGTGAACCAGGAATTCAACGGTGAGATCCTGCCTTCCGACGGTGCCGAGATTTATCTGCGCACCGACCTGGCCCTGGCCCCCCAGAAGGCATACGTATGGAAGGACATCACCAATGCCAGCGAAGAGGCATACGGCACGATTGTCATCGACCGTGAATACACATCCGGCCAGGAAATGGTGGTTGCTCCAGGAGAAACGCTGGTCATTGATTTCGGACAGAACTGCGCCGCAGTACCTTCGTTCGTGTTCAAGGCACAGGAGGGCACAACGCTCACCTGTCTTCCTGCAGAGTTGCTCAACGACGGCAATGGTGCCAAGAGCCGCGGCATGGACGGCCCGGAAGGCAGCTGCCACCGCCTGAACCTGCGCATCCCCGACATCGGAATGATTCTCAAGTACACCTTTGCCAACAACAAGGATTATGTGGCCTATCATCCTCAGTGCACCTTCTACGGCTACCGCTTTGTTTCCATCACGGCTACCGAGGAAGTGCACATCAAGCAGATACAGTCACTGCCCGTTACTTCCATTGCACAGGAGATGGAGATCGGCACGCTCACCACTGGAAACGACCTCATCAACCGGCTCATTGCAAACGCCGTGTGGGGCCAGCGCTCCAATTATCTTTCGGTGCCCACCGACTGCCCGCAGCGCAACGAACGTCTGGGGTGGACAGCCGACACACAAGTGTTCACCGAGACAGGTTCTTTCTTTGCCAACACCGACCGTTTCTTCCACAAGTGGCTACGCGACATGCGTGACACACAGAGCGAACAGGGCGGATATCCAGGTGTGGCTCCGCAGGCACAATATGGGGCAGCCCCCGGCGACATGTTCCGCGTGGGATGGGCTGATGCCGGTGTCATTGTGCCATGGGTGGTATGGAAGCAGTTCGGCGACAACAGCATCATCGACGAAAGCTGGGAGTCCATGGAAAAATTCATGAACACCATCAACGAAACCAAGTATGACCATCACGCCCTGGCTGCCTACAACTCCGACTTCCAATGGGCCGACTGGCTTAGCTACGAGCCGCTGGAAAGCTGTGCAGGCACCATCCGCATGGTAGACGAGAACGGCAACCATGTGAACCGCCCCGAGACATACGTATACTGGAGCTACCTGTGTGCCAGCTACTGGTGCATCGATGCAGGCATGATGCGCGACATGGCCAAGGCCACAGGCCGCGATGCCTCTAAATATGAAACCATGGAGGCCGAGGCCAGAGCCTACATCCGGGAGCAGTTCCTCAACGAGGACGGTTCGTTCAAGACCGACATCCTGAACACCATGCAGACCCCTGCCCTCTTTGCCCTGAAAAACCATGTGGTAGAGGGTGAGGCCAAGGATGCTATGGTGGAGCGTCTGCGCCGCAACTTTGCCGAACACGAGAACTGCCTGCAGACAGGCTTCCTGGGCACATCCATCCTCATGGCCACACTCACCGAGAACGGCATGTCGGACATTGCCTACGAACTCCTCTTCCAGCGCAAGAACCCCAGCTGGCTCTATTCTGTGGACAATGGTGCCACCACCATCTGGGAGCGTTGGAACAGCTATATGCTCGACAAAGGCATGGGTCCCCAGGGCATGAACAGCTTCAACCACTATGCCTATGGTGCTGTGTGTGAATGGATGTGGGAGACAATGGCCGGCATCAGTGCCGACGTGGACGCTCCCGGCTTCAAACACATCATCATGAAGCCCATCCCCGACAAACGCTTAGGCTTCGTAAAGGCCTCCTATAAGTCTGCCGCCGGTCTTATCAAGAGCGAATGGAAATATGAAGGTGATACATGGGTATGGAACTTCACCATCCCCGAAGGTGCCACCGCCACTGTTACACTGCCCGGACAGACTGAGTCGAAAGACTACGAAGCAGGAACCTACCAAGTGGAACTTTAATCTCTTCCTTCACCCCTCGGAGCATCGCCGCAAGCGGCCTCTTCGAGGGGTTTCCATCAATATCCACCTCAGTTCGGGACAAGAAATAATTTGACCTTAAAATTTTATGGTCAAACTTTGGTTAAGGGAGGAAAGGGGAAAAACGGCCTGTCAGCCCATCAGTTCCATTGTCAGCTCTCCGTTCTCGTCCACCACCAGCTCCACGGCATAGCACGACACACTGTCCGGCACACAAATGGAAGCCTGGAAGTGGATGCCCTTGGCATCGCAGAACAGATAGACGATGTCCGAGAGGATGGCCTTGAAGAGAAATTCTTCGGGCACCATCTGCTCGAACATGGACTTGTTGAAATTGCTGCGGAAAAGGCATTGCCTACCCTCATACACACTGAGGTGGATGACATTGTCGAAGGAGAAGTTCTCCACAGCCATGCCGTCGGCGGTATAGGTGGTGCGGTACACTTTGATGGATGTGGGATTGACTGTTATGTAGGCATGGTAGCGGTGGTTTCCGTGGCTCACCACGGTGTCGCGCTTCGTCACCTCGGTGTAGACCACCGGCTTCACGGTTTGGGGAGAAAAGGCCAATGTGTCGACCTCCTGAGAGCTCTTCTGGAGCGAAATGACATTGCCCAGCGAGGTGAAGAACGAAAGGCGATACCTGGAGCGCGACTCTATCTGATAGCTGTCGTTGCCCACCCAGAGCGTGTCACCACGCATCTTCAGTATCACGGGTACACTGGTGGAATCGGCAAAGAAGACACTGTCACCCTTCACCCAGAAGAAGGGAGAATGTGTGTCGGCATCCACCCACACGCCCTGCATCTCGCGGATGGCCTGCTGGTCGCAGGTGTCCGGCCGAAGAACTGTTTCCTGACGGGTCTCTCCGTGGCCGCAGGCCATACAACAGAGGAGCAGAAACGCCGGGATGAATATCCTGATAACAACGGTCATAAAGGAATATAGGATTTTTCAGTCAAACAATATGGCATGTTCCACATCCACGGCCTCCAGATCCTTGGGCGAGAGGAGCAATTCCTCCTTGGCCATCGGCCATTCCACACCGATTGCGGGGTCGTCGAACCGGATGCTGCATTCCGCCTGAGGCGCATACAGATTGTCCACCTTATAGCAGAAGACGGCCTCCTGGCTGAGTACGAGGAAACCATGTGCAAACCCCCGGGGGATGAAGAGCTGAAGATGGTTGTCGTCCGATAGCTCCACGGCCACATGCTGCATGAAGGTGGGGCTGCTCCTGCGCAGGTCGACAGCCACGTCAAGCACACGCCCTTTGATCACACGCACCAACTTGGCCTGGCTGAACTCCCCCTTCTGATAGTGGAGGCCGCGAAGCACACCGCGGGAACTCTTTGACTCATTGTCCTGCACAAATTCCGTGCGACAGACATGGCTACAAAAGTCCTCCTGTCTGAAAGTTTCCATAAAATAGCCCCTTTCATCCCCGAAGACCTTTGGCCGGAGGATAAAGACGCCGTCTATTTGTGTCCTTATATATTCCATACTTATTATTAATATGCTTTGCGGGCGCAAAGATAGGGAAAAAAAATGATTTGTGCAACTCTACACAAATTTACTGAAAAGAAATCTCCAAATATGAGGCAGTTTAAAAAAAAGTGTGTATATTTGCATTCGTGAAAAGGATATTTCTACATATTGAATACTTGCTTCTGGAGCATGACTGTGTGATAATCCCGCAATTAGGTGGTTTTTTTGCACAGGAGATGCCCAGTGAGTGGATTGAGGATGAAGCACTCTTCCTGCCTCCCTACCGTACTGTACACTTCAACGAAAGTCTGCGGCAGGGCAACTCGCTGCTGGTGGACACGCTGGCCGAAACCTATTCCATAGCACCATCGGAAGCCGAAAAGCAGGTGGCACAGTTTGTGCAGCAGGTGAAGATGGAGCTGCTGGAACAGGGAAGCATCGACTTTGGCAGCATTGGCGTGATGATGCAGGAAAGCGCCAGCCAGCCAATCACTTTCTCGCCGTGCAAGGCCGGAGTGACAACCCCGGGCCTCTACGGACTGGACGCGCTTCGCATAGAGAAGCTCCAGAAACCCTATGACCCCATCATCATAGAAACAGCAGACAACGCCACCGGGGATACGGCACATCATGCACGCAGGCACTATGTGGTCAGGCTCAATCGCACATTCGTGCATGCCATCACGGCTGTGGCAGCCAGCCTGATCCTTTTTGTGCTCACCTCCACCCCTCTGGCTAATACGGGCCACTCCCACCAGACACAGGCCAACCTGTTTGTGCCCTACAATCTGATGGCCAACGAACATCGGCCCGCAAAACCCGCCGACAGACCGCAAGATGCAACGGCTGCAAAGCCCGAGCCCACAAAGTTGGAGAAGCCCGAGGTTGCAAAGCCGGAGGAATCCGAAGCCGCAAGACCAGAGAAACCCTCAAAGCCGGAAATGCCGAAGCCCGCAACGCCTGCCCCTGCAAAAACCGCCCCCGAAAAAGCCGAGAAGGGCTTTGCCATCGTGCTGGCATCGGTGACCAATCTGGCCAATGCAGAAGCCTTTGCAGCAACACTGCAGTCGCAAGGCTATGATGCACACGTGTACCAAAGAGAGAAGATGGTGCGCGTGATTATCCCCTGCTACGAAAGCCGGGAGAAGGCTGTAGCCAGAATGAGGGCACTCAAGAATGTGCCTGCCCTCAAGGATGCCTGGATCACCCCACTCAACTGACACGACATTTTCGCAAACCCACCTACATAAAAGAACATCTATCCACATGAAAAAAGTACGTTGCCCCAAGTGCGACCACTATATCACCTTCGACGAAACGCAATATGAACCCGGCCAACAGCTGGTGTTCCAGTGCCCCAACTGCCAGCGGCAGTTCGGCATACGCATGGGTACATCAAGCGTGCGCAACACACGCAAGGAGGAAATCATCGATGAACAGGCCCACAGCCAAGAACTTGGTGCTATCATCGTGGTGGAAAACGTGTTCCACTACAAGCAGGTGATTCCGCTCGATATGGGCGACAACGTGTTTGGCCGCTATGTAAAGGGTACCAACATCAACAAGCCCATTGAAACCGTAGACCCCAGCGTGGACACCAAGCACTGCATCATACGGGTGCAACGCGACAAGAAAGGCCGGCTGGCCTATATTCTGCGCGACGCTCCCAGCAACACCGGCACCTTCTATATGAACAGCATCCTGCGTGACCAGGACAGAGTGAGACTCTCCGAAGGGTCCATCATCACAATCGGAGCCACAACGCTGATCCTGCGCACAGCAGAAGAAAAGGAATAAAGAGGGGGAGAAAAAAAGCATGTACAAAGTTCTGGCACTCGACTTGGACGGAACGCTCACCAACAGCCAGAAAGAGATTCCCGCCCGAAACCTCCGCACACTGATTCGTGCCCAGCAAGAAAGGGGCATACGGATAGTGCTGGCCAGCGGAAGGCCGGTTCAGGGCATCATACCATTGGCCAGACAGCTGCGGCTCCACGAGTTCGGGGGCTTCATCATGGCCTTTAACGGAGGACAGATAATCGACTGCCAGACAGGAAAATGCATCTACAGGAAAGACCTCCATCCGAATCATTATCCCCTTATCTTTGAAAAGACGTGCCGCACAGGTGTCCAGATGATAACCTATCACAACGGACACATCTACTGCGAGCAGGCAGGCAACGAATACGTGCAGTATGCAGCATTCATCAACAAAATGCCGCTCAAGCAGATAGAAAGCTTCCGCACCTTCTTTGGTTTCCCCATCCCAAAGCTGCTGGTTGCAGGCCATCCGTCGCTGATTGAACCGCTGGAGCACGAAATGGCCTTTCATCTGGGCGGACGCGTGAGCGTGTACCGTTCCGAACCCTTCTTCCTGGAAATAATGCCCGAAAGCACTAACAAAGCCCATGCCCTGGACCACCTGCTCCGCCGCATTGGGGCAGGCACAGAAGAAACCATCGCTTGCGGCGATGGCTTCAACGATTTGTGTATGATTGAGTTTGCCGGGCTTGGAGTGGCCATGGGCAACGCCCAGGATGTGGTGAAGCGTGCGGCCAATCTCATTGTGGCTTCCAACGAGGCATGCGGAGTGGCCCAGGTGGTGGAAGAATACGTGCTGGGTGCCCCCCTCCTACACTAGTCCTCGATATAATACTCCACCGTAGACACCACCCTGATACGTTTGATATAGGGTGTATTGGCATCGCGGTCCTCAATGCTGAACTGACCCTGGCTGGCTTTCTTTATCTTGCCCAGCTCGCTGTCAGAATCCTTTGCAAACTTCTCGGCCGTGGCGCGTGCGTTCTTGGTGGACTCCTCTATCATTCCGGGTTTGATGTCGTTGAGCCCCGTGAACTCGTAAGTGACCGTATTGGGACCATACATCTCGGTCACCAGGGCAATGCCCAGTTTCATCAGTTCGCTCTGTCCCCTCATGATTTTCCTCACCAGCTCCACCTTGTCGCTCGTGACGGTGGTCACGCTTGTGGCAATGTAGCGATAAGGGATGTTCTGCTCATAGCTTTCTGCCTTGCGGTCGGTCACATTGGGGGAATTCTGGCTGATTTCGCTTTCCGAAATGCCATGGTCCTTCAGGAACTTCACCACCTGACGGTTCTTGGTCTGGATGTTTTCATACATTTCCGCAGGGTCGTTGCCCATCTCCTTGTACACCAAGGGCCAAACCACCTTGTTGGCAGGAACCTCGCGCTCCGACAGTCCCTTCACAGTGACCACACGGTCTGAATTGGCAAACTGCTTTACAGCCTTTTTCACACTCACTCCTGCCAGGAAAATACCCAGACTCAGGATCAATGCTTCTGTCTTGAAACTGCTCATGTCGATTAAAAAATTTAATGGGTTAGTTTAATAGGTTAAGGTTATTATTAAGAATATGCTGACGGGGAAAGAAAAAACAGAGGATGGCTAGAAAGGCGACAATGCCTTTCGGATTTTCTCCTTCAGTTCGTCCATCCGGCCTCTGCGCAGCGACACGGTCATGCTGCAATCCATGTCGTAGGTCTGCGACACGATGCGGGCTTCCATCTCGCGCACCACCTTCATCACAGCGGTCATGAACGGATACTCAAAGGAGAAGGTATACGAGTCGTCTACCGTCCTCACCACGATGTCTGCATTGTTCAGCGCCTCGGCAGTAGCTGTCCGATAGGCCACTATGAGTCCACTGGTTCCCAGCTTTACACCACCGAAATAGCGCACCACCATCACCACCACATCCGTCAGGCCAAAACTGTTTATCTGTCCCAGGATGGGCTTGCCGGCAGTGCCGCTGGGCTCACCGTTGTCGTTGCTTCTGAACGTATCACGCTCGGCTCCCAGCATATAGGCCCAACACACATGTCGGGCATCGTAGAACTTCTTCTGGTATTGCTCCACAATTGCCATAGCCTCCTCCACCGTAGTGACAGGATGGGCGAAAGCAAGGAACTTACTCCTGAGTTCAGAGTAAGTGCCCTCGCTTGCGCCGGATATGGTTTTGTACTCGTCAATCATAGCCGTGGATAGCAGGATTCTCAGTTGAGTTTGTGCACCACAAGGCCGCTTCTGAGTTTGGGCTCAAACCAGGTGGCCTTGGGTGGCATGATGTTTCCGCTGTCTGCAATGTCCATGATGTCCTGCATGCTCACTGGATGAAGGGCCAGGGCCATTCGCATCTCACCGCTGTCCACACGTCGGCTCAGCTCGTCAAGACCGCGCAGCCCGCCCACGAAATCTATGCGTTTGTCGGAACGCAAGTCCTTGATGCCCAACAGTTCGTCGAGTATCAGACGGCTGCTGATGCTCACGTCGAGCCGCTCGATGGGATTGCTTTCATCGCACACTCCGGGCTTCAGCAGAAGGCCATACCACTGGCCGTCGAGATAGAGGCTGAACTCATGGCGTTGTTGCGGACGATAGGAGGCCGCGCCCTTGGGGGAAACTTCAAAATGAACGCCCAGCGCCTGCAGGAAGGCCTCCGATGACAGGCCGTTCAGGTCCTTCACCACACGGTTGTAGTCGAGGATGGTGAGCTGGCCTGCGGGAAAGCACACGGCCATGAAATAGTTGTACTCCTCGTCGCCCCGGTGGTTGGGGTTCTGGACGGCCTTTTCGTGGCCCACCAATGCGGCGGCGGCACTACGATGGTGGCCATCAGCTATATACAGACAGGGGATGTCAGCAAACGCACGGGTGACCGTATGGATATCCTCAGCCTTGTCCACCAGCCAGAAGCGGTGGCGGAAACCATCGCCGGGAGCCACAAAATCATATTCGGGCTCACACTGGACAATACGTGCCACCAGACTGTCGAGCACCTCATTGTCGGGATAGGCAAAGAACACCGGCTCCATGTTGGCATCGGTCACACGCACATGTTTCATGCGGTCCTCTTCCTTGTCCCTGCGCGTGAGTTCATGCTTCTTGATGACGCCGTTCATGTAGTCCTCCACAGCCGCAGCCACCACAATACCATACTGGGTCTTGCCGTGCATGGTCTGGGCATAGATATAGTACATCTCCTGCTCGTCCTGCACTAGCCATCTCATCTGCTGGAACTTGGCAAAGTTTTCCGATGCACGCTGATAGACACGGCTGTCATATTCGCTCGCGCCCTCGGGGAAGTCTATCTCAGGCTTGATGATATGATAGAGCGACATGGGATTGCCTTCGGCCTCTGCCTTTGCCTCCTCACTGCTCAGCACATCATAGGGGCGGCTTTCCACCCGCTCCACAAGGTCCTTTGGAGGCCTGAGCCCCATAAACGGTTTGATTGTTGCCATACGCCTTGCTGATAAATGATTAGAACTTGTTTAACTGGAAACGGGTGATTCCATCTTTCAGGAAACCAACAATCTGGTTGGCTGCAGCTATGCCTGCATTGATGTTGG
>JAEDIG010000022.1 GCA_016292545.1 Bacteroidaceae bacterium | reverse complement strand
AGTCTTCATTTCTTTATATATTAATTAATGTATGTGGGTGTCATTTTTCCCTCACCTGTCCGTTGCCCTCGATGAGCCATTTGTAGGTGGTTATCTCCTCCAGCCCCATGGGACCGCGCGGACCCAGTTTCTGTGTGCTGATTCCTATCTCCGCTCCCAGCCCGAACTGTGCGCCGTCTGTGAAACTGGTGGGGGCGTTCACATATACGCAGGCGGCATCCACCAGTTGCTGGAAACGCTGGGCATGGGCGGGATTGCTGGTGATGATACATTCGCTGTGCCCCGAGCCGTAGCGCGCGATGTGGGCGATGGCCTCGTCGAGCGAGTCCACTGTCTTTATGGCCAGTTTGTAGTCCATGAACTCTATGCCATAGTGCGCCTCGTCCATGTAGATTTCCACGTTCTTCTCCTTCAGTGGAGCCAGCAGGGCAGGCAGGTCGGCCAGTCGGCTGCGGTGGATGATGAGGCAGTCGAGCGCGTTGCACACGCTCACGCGGCGCGTCTTCGCATTGTCGATGATGCGTTTGCCCATCTCCACGTCTCCGTCTTCATCGAAATAGGCACTCACCACACCGGCTCCCGTCTCGATGACCGGGATGTGGGCATTGTCGCGCACAAAGTCAATCAGTTTGCGGCCGCCACGGGGAATGCACACGTCGATGTAGCCTGTGGCCTGCAGCATTTGCGCCGTGGCCTCGTGTGTGGCTGGCAACAGTGCCACCACATCGGTGCTGATGCCCAGTGTGGCCAGGGTTTCGTGGATGAGGGCGATGGCTTCCCTGTTGCTGCTGTCTGCATCCTTGCCGCCCTTGAGGATGCAGGCGTTTCCGCTCTTGAAGCAGAGCGAGAACACATCGAAGGTGACATTGGGGCGTGCCTCGTAGATGACACCAATCACTCCGAATGGCACGCTCACCCTCCTGAGCCGCAGACCGTTGGGGAGCGTTTTCTCCAGTAGCGTGCGTCCCAGAGGGGAAGGCAGGCAGCTCACATGCTCCATGTCGCCGGCAATGGCATCGAGTCTGGCCTCGCTGAGCAGCAGGCGGTCATAGAGCGGATTGCTTTTGTCCATCCGTGTCAGGTCGAGCGCATTGGCCTGCAGCAGGCGTTCCTTCTGCTGGCGTATGGCATGGGCCACGGTGGTCAGCACGCGGTTGCGCGTGTCATTGTCCAGCATCGCCAGCTGCCGGCTGGCATCCTTTGTTCGTTGGAAAGTCTCTTTCATCTTGTTTCAAATAGTGTGTGGGGTGTTTCCGTCGGGCGTGTAAGCAGGTGTGGGATGATGTGCTCCCGTTCTCCGTTGGCGATAATCACCCTGATGCCTGCCTGCTGCACCCGTTGTGCGGTGGTGTATTTGGAGTGCATGCCGCCGCGCCCGAAGGCACTCTTTTCTGTTTGTATGTATTCGCTCAGATCGCGCCCTGGGGCCACCGTGTGGATGAGCTGCGAACCGGGGTGCCCGGGGTCGCCTGTGAAGATGCCGTCGATGTTGCTGAGCAGGATGAGCATGTCGGCCTGCATCATCTGGGCAATGAGGCCGCTCAGCTCATCGTTGTCGGTGAACATCAGCTCGGTCACACTCACGGTGTCGTTCTCGTTGACGATGGGAATCACCCCGTTCTCCAGCATGACGCTCATGCACGCCCTTTGGTTGCGGTACTGCTCTCCCGGCTCAAAGTTCTCCTTCATGGTCAGAATCTGGCCGATGTGGAGCTGATGTTCGCGGAAGAGGTCGTAATACAGCCCGATGAGTTTCACCTGGCCCAGGGCAGAGAACAGCTGCCGCTGCTCCACTGTGTCCAGGTCGTGCCCGACCGCCAGCTCCCTGCGGCCACAGGCCACGGCTCCCGATGACACCAGAATCACCTCATGCCCTTGGCTCCGCAGCCATGCAATCTGGTCGATGATGGCCGACATGCGGGTGATGTCGAGATGGCCGTCGCTGCGAGTGAGCACGTTGCTGCCTACCTTTATCACCAGTCTCATTGCATCAGGCAACGCTTGAGTTTCTCAATGAAAAGGTCTGCCTCTTCTATGGTGAGACACAGGGGGGGCAGCAGCCTCAGCACATTGGTGCCGCTGCATCCCGTGAAGCAATGCTCCTCCATGAGCAGGCGGGTGCGCACTTCCTTGTAGGGCATGTCCAGCTCCACGCCAATCATCAGTCCCCTGCCGCGCACGTCCACAATGTGCCGGCATTCCTGCTGCAGTTCCTTCAGGCGGTCCATCAGGTGCTCGCCCACAATGCGTGCGTTCTCCACCAGCTGCTGTTGCTCCATCACATCGAGCACGGCCAGTGCGGCCATGCATGCCAGATGGTTGCCTCCGAAGGTGGTGCCCAGCTGGCCGTATACGGGCTTCAGGTGAGGCGCAATCAGAACGGCACCCATGGGGAATCCGTTGCCGATGCCCTTGGCGCAGGTGATGATGTCGGGCCTGATGCCGAGCCATTGGTGGGCAAAGAACTTGCCGCTGCGTCCGTAGCCGCACTGGATTTCATCGCAAATGAGCAGCGTGCCATGCTTCTGGCACAATTCCTGCAGACCTTGGGCGAATGGAGCCGTGGCCATGCGGATGCCGCCTACGCCCTGGATACATTCCAGAATGACTGCACACACATCGCCCTTCTCCAGCTCGGCAGCCCATGCGTCCAGGTCGTTCATGGGCAGATAGGTGACGTGCCTGTTGGCATTGATGGGGGCGATGATCTTTGGGTTGTCCGTGGCCTCTACGGCCAGCGACGTGCGCCCATGGAAGGCCTTCTGGGCAGCCAGTATGCGTGTGCGCCCATTGGTGAACGATGCCAGCTTGAGCGCATTCTCGTTGGCCTCGGCTCCGCTGTTGATGAGAAACAGCTGGTAGTCGTCGTAGCCGCAGGCGGGGCCGAGCCGCTCTGCCAGTTGCTGCTGCAGGCGGTTCACCACGGAATTGCTGTAGAATCCCAGCATGCTGAGCTGCCGTGTGAGCATCTCCACATAGTGGGGCTGGCAGTGGCCGATGCTGATGACGGCATGTCCGCCATACAGGTCAAGGTATTCGGTGCCCTTGTCGTCCCACACGTGGCAACCTTTTCCTTTTACGATATTGATGTCGAAAAGGGGATATACGTCGAATAGTTTCATCTTTTGTGTGAATTGGTTAAAATGCACTGGCCTTCAGTCCAAGGCCTGTCTTTTCATTGATGCCAAACATGAGGTTCATGTTCTGCACAGCCTGGCCCACGGCTCCCTTCAGCAGGTTGTCGATGCAACTTATCATCAGCAGCTGGTCCTCGAAGCGCTCCACATACACCACAGCCTTGTTGGTGTTCACCACCTGTTTCATGTCGGGGCTTTTGGCAACGACGTGTGTGAAGGCTGCGTCCTCGTAGTAGTGGGCATATACCTTCTGCACTTCCTCGATGGGCGCTGTGCAATGGGCGTAAGCCGTCACGAAGATGCCGCGTGCAAAGCAGCCGCGCTGCGGGATGAAGAGCACGCGTCCCGCATATCCGGGAGCCAGTTCCTGCACGGTCTGGTTGATTTCGAGCAGATGCTGGTGGGTGAAGGTCTTGTACACCGATATGTTGTCGTTTCTCCAGCTGAAGTGCGTGGTGGCCGACGGCTTCTGTCCGGCTCCCGTGCTGCCTGTGATGCCGTTCACATGGATGTCCCCGTCGATGAGGCCTGCCTTGAGTGCGGGCAGCAAGGCCAGCTGGATGCAGGTGGCAAAGCAGCCGGGGTTGGCCAGATGGCGGCAACCGGATATCTGGCTGCGGTGTGTCTCGGGCAGTCCGTACACATAGTCGTGCGTGGGCGAGGCAATGCGGAAGTCTTGTGCCAGGTCGATGATGCGCACGTTGGCCGGTATCTCATGCTCACGCAGGAAGGCCTCGCTCTTTCCATGCCCGAAGCAGAAGAACACCACGTCGACCTTCTCCCAGGGCATATCGCTGGTGAAGCGCAGTGACGTGTCGCCTACAAGCCCCTCATGCACATCGCTCACCAGATTGCCTGCGTTCGATTCGCTGTTGGCAAATACTATCTCTGCCAGCGGGTGGCCTATGAGCAGGCGGATGAGTTCTCCGCCCGTGTAGCCGGCGGCTCCCAGAATGCCGATTCTGATTTTTCCTGTTTGCTTGTCCATCGGGCTGGTGTTATTTGCGTTCATCGGGATGAGCCAGATAATAGGCACGCAGTGCGGTGGATGTCACTTTGATGAATCCCTTGGCGTCTTCGCCGGTCCATGCCTTGGCTGTTTCTCCGTATTCGCCCAGCTTGTTCTTCACCAGGTCGTCGGGCGAGTCGCAGCCCACGGTCTGGAAGCAGTAGGGGCGCAGTTCCAGTGTCACCGTGCCGTTCACATTGCGCTGGCTGCTTTCCAGCATGGCTTCCATATCGGGCATTACGGGCTCCAGATACTGGCTCTCGTGCAGGAACATGCCATACCAGTTGGCAATCTGGTCCTTCCAGTATTGCTGCCATTTGCTGAGTGTGTATTTCTCCAGGAAACGGTGTGCACCGATGATGAGCATGGGAGCGGCGGCCTCAAAGCCTACGCGGCCCTTGATGCCGATGATGGTGTCGCCCACATGGCAGTCGCGTCCGATGGCGTATGATGCACCGATGCGCTCCACTTCCTGTATGGCGGCAATCTTGTCGGTATATGTCTTCCCGTTCACACTGCAGATTTCGCCTTTTTCAAAACCTATGGTCAGTGTCTCGGGACCTTCCTTTGTGGGATGCTTCAGGTAGGCGCTCTCGGGCAGTCCCTGTTTGCTGTCGAGAATCTCTCCTCCGCAGATGCTCGTGCCCCAGATGCCCACATTGTAGCTGTATTTGAGTTTGGTGAAGTCGGCATGGAAACCATGGGCATTCAGATAGTCCACCTCTTCCTGACGGCTCAGGTTGCGGTCGCGGGTGAGTGTGATGATTTCCACGCCTGGTGCCATCACCAGGAATGTCATGTCAAAACGGATCTGGTCGTTGCCCGCTCCGGTGCTGCCATGTGCAATGGCATCTGCGCCGATCTCCTTGGCGTAGCGTGCAATGGCCAGAGCCTGGAAGATACGTTCGCTGCTCACACTGATGGGGTAGCAGTTGTTGCGCAGCACATTGCCATATACCATGTAGCGCAGGCTCTTCTGGTAGTATTCCTGGGTGACGTCCAACGTCACGTATTTCACGGCTCCCAGTTTGTAGGCATTCTCTTCGTTGGTCTTCAGCTGCTCCTGGCTGAAACCACCGGTGTTGGCGCATGCGGCATACACTTCGTAGCCCATCTCGCGGGTCAGATACATTACGTTGTAGCTGGTGTCGAGGCCTCCGCTGAAGGCCACCACCACTTTTTTCTTCTTCTCTTCCATTTTTATGCGGTATGTTTTTTTGTTGTTCCTATTAATATATTATGGTATACGCCCGCAGCCTTATTGTTCCGGCTCTTTGGGCTGGCCGTCGATTTTCCGTATGCGCTCCAGCACGTCTGCGGGAATCTTGGCTGGCAGGTATTCTTCGGGGTCGTAGAGCATGCCTGTGCAGATGCAGTATTTGCGTCCTGTGCGGTGGAGCACATCCACATTGATGCAGCCCTCGCATCCCCGCCAGAAGGCCTCGTCGTCGGTGAGGTCGGCAAAGGTGACCGGCTTGTAGCCCAGCTGGGTGTTCATGGCCATGACTGCCGCACCGCTCGTGAGCGAGAATATCTTGGCATGGGGCCAGCGGGTGCGTGCCAGCGTGAAGGTCATGTCCTTGATGCGTTTGGCCAGTCCCAGCCCTCTGAAATCGGGGTGCACGATAAGGCCCGATGTGGTCACATATTCCTTGTTCCCCCAGGTCTCGATGTAGCTGAATCCGGCAAACCGCGTGCCTTGCAGGGCAATCACGGCTTTGGCCTCCTTCATCTTGGTGGCCAGGTATTCGTGGGTACGTTTGGCTATGCCTGTGCCTCTCACCTTTGCGGCATCCTCGATGGTCTTGAGGATTGTGTCTACATAGCATTCGTGGCTGGGATCGGCCACCACGATTTGTATTTCTTCCTCTGTGGTTGTATTCATTTGTGTCATTGTTTGATTTGTCTGGTAATCTTTCTCATGAGTGCCTCCACGGCATCGCGGTCGGCTCCCTCGGACAGCACCACGATAATGGTGTCGTCGCCGGCCACTGTGCCCAGCATCATCTTGCTTCGTGTGGCGTCTATCTCGCATGCCACCACGTTGGCATATCCCGGTGGCGTGTGCACCACCATGATATTGCCGGAGAATTCCATTCCCCACTTTGTGCTGTTCAGCTCCTCCCTGCTCGGCATGGTGGCATATTGCGATTCGCGCGGGAATGCGTATACCGACCTTCCGTTGGGCATTCTCACCTTGCTCACCCTGAGTTGCTTCAGGTCGCGGCTCAGTGTGGCCTGCCCCACGGATATACCGGCTTTCTCTAGTTCTATGATCAGGTCGTTCTGGCTTTCTACATGTTGTGAGGACACAATCATGTGTATGGCCTGATGTCTGGCTTTCTTATCTTGCATAAAATTTCATTAACGTGGTGCAAAGTTACAGCTTTTTTTGGATAAAGTTTCTGGTTTTAGAGAATAATTTTAATAATCCATGCATTTTCATGAATATATATCCATTTCAGGTGAATATTCCATGCCTTCAGCCTTCAGTCCCTTTCTTTCGAGGATTGGACTCTCTGGTGCGGGAATAGGGTGGGGCGGAAGGCAGTTTTCGGATATTTTGACCAATTAATCCGCGATTTCGTGCTTTCGGTATTGGATGGATTTTGCGAACTTTGCATCCAAATTCGTGCAACATGACCCTACGACAACTCCTGAATTCCGTTTGTGTGCCGCTCATGTGCTGGCTGCTGCTGGGATGCGACATGTTCGAGGCGCATCCGTATGACGCCCTGGTGAGGGGCGAAACCGACATCAATGCCCGGTCGGCTTCGCGCATTGCATTGCAGACCGAGGACAAGGACACCATTCGCTTTGCTTTTATCAGCGACACGCAGCGATGGTATGACGAAACCAAGAAGGCGGTGGCCGACATCAACCAGCGCCAAGACATAGACTTTGTCATCCATGGCGGCGATTTGTCCGACTTTGGGGCTACGCATGAGTTTGTGATGCAGCGCGACATCCTGTTGCGTTTGCGCCAGCCATGGGTGGCCTTGCTGGGGAACCATGATTGTCTGGGCACGGGGGAGAGTGTCCACCAGCGCATCTTTGGTCCCTTGAACTTCTATTTCACGGCCGGTCAGGTGCTGTTTGTCTGCCTCAACACCAATTGCATGGAGTACGACTATTCCGAGCCGGTGCCCGATTTTGGTTTTCTGGATAGTGTGATTGCCAACGTGCCTGCCGGCATCAGGCACACCGTGGTGGCCATGCACGTGCCGCCGTTCGACCTGGAATTCAACAACAACGTGGCGCGTGTGTTCCAGGCCTATCTGCATCAGCTGCCGGGCCTGCTGTGCTGCATCTATGGACATGGCCATCGCTATGCGGTGGACGACCTTTTCGGCGATGGCATCCAGTATCTCCAAACCCCCTGCATCGAAAAGAGGGCATACCTGTTGTTCACCTTAACCCCTGATGGATATGAGCACCAATTGGTCAGTTTCTAGCTTGTGGACATGCTTGTGTGTCCTGTGTTTCCTTGCTGCTCCGTCGGCAGTCCGTGCCTCTGGCGACACTCTATCCATCCGTTCCAGGCATGAACTTCGGGTGGAGCGCTACCGGTATGCGTGGAGCCGGCTGATTCCTCATTATTCCAAGGTGCAGTATGCCGGCGGCATGGGGCTTGTCAGTCTGGGGATAGGATGGGACTATGGGCGCAACCAGCAGTGGGAAACCGACATGATGCTGGGCATCATCCCGCGCTACAGTTCCGACGAGGCCAAGCTGGCCTTCACAATCAAGGAGAATTTCACGCCCTGGAGCCTACCGCTTGGCTCGTCTGTCAGAGTCTATCCTTTTTCGGGCGGCATCTATTTCAACACGGTCTTCAACAATGAGTTCTGGACCACCGAGCCCGACCGTTACCCCAGCGGCTACTATGGGTTCTCCACCCGTCTCCGCACGCATCTGTTCGTGGGTCAGCGCGTCCGCTTCATGATTCCGGACCGGAAGCGGGTGTTCTCCAACAGCATCACGTTCTACTATGAGCTGAGCACCTGTGATTTGTATCTGATAAGTGCTGTCACCAACCATCTTCGTCCGCGCGACTACCTTCGCCTTTCTTTCGGCCTCAAATTGGCGGTGTTTTAGGAGTTGGTTCGCCTGTCCTTCCCTTTCTTTTTCTTCCCCTAAACAGGGGAAAAGACAGTGACCCCAATATGATGCGAAGGTTTGCTGAATGGCTGCGATTGTAAAAAAGAGGTGAAAAACTTGTGTGGAATTGAAAAAAAAGCTAAATTTGCGCCCGTAAAGCTTAAAATTACCTTCACGCAGCAATACTATGAATGTGGTCAGGCGCATTGTGGACCTGTATGCCGACGGCTTCCGACAGATGACGATAGGGCGTACGTTGTGGATGATTATCATCATTAAGTTGATCGTCATCTTTGCTGTGCTCAGGTGTTTCTTCTTCCCCGATTTCATTTCCACCCATGCCGAAAAGGGCCATGAAGCGGCTTTTGTGGCGGGGAAGGTGCTGGGGGAGTAGGCTGTGGCAATGGCGTAAAAACAGAAAAAAAGATGTGATATGATGAACCAGTTATTTATCAGTTTGGAACCCGACGTGGTGGATTGGGCCAGGGCGCAGTTTGCCCTCACCGCCATCTATCATTGGCTGTTTGTGCCCCTGACGCTCGGGCTTGCCCTTATTATGGGCATTATGGAAACGTTGTATTATCGCACACGCAAGGTGTTTTGGAAGGATGTGGCCGTGTTCTGGCAGCGCCTGTTCGGCATCAATTTTGCCATGGGCGTGGCCACGGGCATCGTGCTGGAATTTGAGTTCGGCACCAATTGGAGCAACTACTCCTGGTTTGTGGGCGACATTTTTGGTGCGCCTTTGGCCATCGAGGGCATTGTGGCTTTCTTTATGGAATCCACCTTTGTGGCCGTGATGTTCTTTGGGTGGAAGAAGGTGTCGGCCGGTTTCCATCTGGCCTCCACCTGGCTCACAGGAATCGGAGCCACGATAAGTGCGTGGTGGATATTGGTGGCCAACGCGTGGATGCAGAACCCGGTGGGCTGCACCTTTAACCCCGACACCATGCGCAACGAGATGAGTTCGTTCCTGGAGGTGGCACTCTCTCCGCTGGCTGTCAACAAGTTTGTCCATACGGTCACTTCCGCCTGGATTATCGGTGCGCTCTTCACCGTGGCTGTGGGATGCTATTACCTCTATCGCAGGCGCGAGCAACGGCTGGCCCTGGCCAGCATCAGAATTGGGAGTATTGTGGGTCTGGCGGCCTGCTTGCTGACCCTTCATTCTGGCGACCAGTCGGCCTATCGGGTGGCACAGGTGCAACCCATGAAGCTGGCAGCCATGGAGGCCCTCTATCAGGGAGGAAACGACCAGTCGCTCACGGCCATCGCATGGGTGAACCCCTTTGAGCAGCCCGACTATCGGGCGGCCCAGGAACCGCCTTTGCGTGTGGCCATTCCATATGCCTTGTCTTTCCTGGCCACACGCAATATGCATGGCTTTGTGCCGGGGGTGAACGATTTGCTCAAGGGCGGTTATGAACGTCCGGACGGCAGTGTGGAGCCTTCAGTGGAGGAGAAGATACTGCGCGGGCGGCAGGCCATAGGCGACCTGAAGCGCTATCGCCAGATGCGTGCATCGCTCAGGGGGACTGCACCGGATGCCGCTGCGGAGGCCGAGATGAAAGCGCTCATGCAGTCGCTACAGGCTAATATGCCCTATTTCGGCTATGGCTATGTGAAGGACCCAGCCCAGTTGGTCCCCTATGTTCCTGTCTGCTTCTATGCCTTCCGCGCCATGGTGGGGCTGGGCACACTGTTCATCCTTTTCTTCATGGTGGTGCTCGTGGTGGCCTGGCGCCGCGACCTGTCCAGATGTCGCTGGCTGCTGGTGGGGGCCATGGTGATGCTGCCTTTGGGCTATGTTGCCAGCGAGAGCGGCTGGCTGGTGGCTGAGTTCGGCCGTCAGCCATGGGCCATTCAGGACATGTTGCCCACATGGGTGGGAGTGAGCGATGTGAAGACGGGCAGTGTGATGCTCACCTTCTTCCTTTTCCTGGTGCTGTTTACCGTGCTGCTGGCAGTGGAGGTGAGCATCCTGTGGAAAGCCATCCGGAGAGGCCCCGCCTACGAAGGAGAGGCATAACCCCCCTCCCCACTTTTATAACCTAAATCAAAACAACAATATCCATACGACTATGACATACGAATGTTTGCAACAATATTGGTGGTTCCTGGTGTCGCTGCTGGGGGCACTGCTGGTGTTCCTGCTTTTCGTGCAGGGTGCCAACTCCATGATTTTTACGCTGGGACAGACTGAGCAGGAGCGTCGGCTCATCATCAACTCCACGGGCCGCAAGTGGGAGTTCACCTTCACTACGCTGGTCACTTTCGGAGGTGCGTTCTTTGCTTCGTTCCCGCTCTTCTACTGCACCAGCTTCGGTGGTGCCTACTGGCTGTGGATGGTCATCCTGTTCTCGTTTGTGCTCCAGGTGGTGAGCTATGAATTCCAGCACAAGATGGGCAATCTGCTGGGGACGCGTGCCTTCCAGTGTTTTCTGGTGCTGAACGGCTTTGTGGGACCCACGCTTCTGGGCGGTGCGGTGGCCACCTTCTTTAATGGCAGCAATTTTCTGGTGAAAAAGGACAATCTGGTGGAGGGCATCGCCCAGCCCATCATCAGCGGATGGGCTAATGCCTCGCACGGACTGGATGCGCTGCTCGACCCGTGGAACCTGGTGCTGGGCGTGGCCGTGTTCTTTCTGGCCCGTGTGCTTGGTGTGCTTTACATCATGAATAATGTGGACGATGAACCTGTGTGCCGGCGTTGCCGCAAGTCGTTGCCTTATGCAGCTGTGCCTTTCCTTTTGCTTTTTGTGGCTTTCCTGGTGAGGACGCTTCTGAAGGACGGTTACGCCTATGACCCCGCAACGGGTGTTGTCTTTATGGAGCCGTTCAAGTATGCCTCCAATCTGATTGCGCTGTGGTATCTCCCCGTTCTCCTGCTCCTGGGCGTGGCTTGGGTTCTCTATGGCATTGCCCGCACGCTTCTGTGCCAGGAGTATGTCCGCGGCATCTGGCCTGTGGGCATCGGTGTGGTGCTCACGGTCCTTGCCCTGCTGCTGGATGCGGGTCTCAACAACACCTGCTTCTATCCCTCCAATGCCGACCTTCAGTCGTCCCTGAGCATTGCCAACGCGTGCAGCAGTGAGTTCACCCTCCGCACGATGGCATGGGTGAGCCTGCTCATTCCCTTTGTGGTGGGCTATATCTTCTATGCTTGGCGCATGGTGGACCGGCATGGGCTCACCCGGGAAGATGTGGCCGATGACGAAGCATATTGATATCCTTTTTTTTCTCCTCAAAAACCGTTTTTTCGGGAATAATGTCGTAAATTTGCAGTCGCAAACAAATCGGTATTATAAAAGTTGAGGTAAATTAAGGATGAATGAATTGAATGAACTGCTGTCTCTGATAAGCGGGATGCTTTGGGGATGGCCCATGATAGTGCTGTTGCTGGGTACGCATGTGTTCTTGACGGTACGCCTGCGTTTTCCGCAACGGCACTTGTTGAAAGCCATACGTTTGTCGGTGAGCAAGGACCGGGAGTCGGCGGGCGACGTGTCACAGTTTGCCGCCCTGACCACAGCCTTGGCAGCTACGATAGGCACGGGAAATATTGTGGGCGTGGGCACCGCCATTGCATTGGGCGGCCCAGGGGCCGTGTTCTGGTGCTGGCTGACCGGTGTGCTGGGCATATCCACCAAATATGGGGAGGCGCTGCTGGCGGTGCGATACCGTGTGCGCACGCCCGACGGAAGAATGCTGGGCGGACCCATGTATGCGCTGGAGCGAGGGCTGGCGTGGAACAGCAGGGGATGGGTGAGGTGCATGTGGCAACTGATGGCCCTGGCCTTTGCCTTCTTTACGGCTACGGCAGCCTTTGGCATCGGGTCCACCGTGCAGGCCAATTCCATCTCGGTGATGGGCACGCAGGTGTTTGGCGTGGAGCCCGTTGTGGTGGGCGGAGTGGTCACCATCCTGTCGGCGGCCGTAATCATGGGCGGCGTGAGGAGCATTGCGCGGTTCTGCATGGCTCTGGTGCCCCTGATGGCGGCTTTTTATATCCTGGGGTGTCTGACGATACTGATAATGAATGCTGCGTATGTGGTGCCGGCGGTGAAACTGATAGTCACTTCGGCACTGGACCCCTCCTCCGTGGAGGGCGGAATGGCTGGCTCGGCAGTGATGCTGGCTGCCCGCTATGGCATTGCCCGCGGACTGTTTTCCAATGAGTCCGGCTTGGGCTCTGCGCCACTGGTGGCCGCTGCCGCACAGACAAAGAACCCTGTGCGTCAGGCCCTGGTGTCCTCTACGGGGACATTCTGGGACACGGTGGTCATCTGTGCCATCACGGGGATCGTGGTGGTTTCCAGCATCATTGCCTATCCCGACATCAATGTGAGCGACGGAGGCGTGCTCACCCAGATGGCCTTTTCCAAGATTCCCTATCTGGGCGCGCCCCTGCTGGCCTTCGGGTCGCTGGCCTTTGCCTTTTCCACCATCCTCGGGTGGAGCTATTATGGCGAGCGGGGTATTGAATATCTTTCCAACAAACTGCTTCCCAGAGTGGCCGGACGGCGCGGAAAGCATATCATGGAGTATAACCGTCAGGCCATTCTCAACACGTATAGGGTGTGTTTCCTCATCACTGTGTATCTGGGCGCTGTAGTGAGCCTGGATACCGTATGGAACCTGGCCGACATTTTCAATGCCCTGATGGCGATACCGAACCTGCTTTCGCTGCTCTTTCTGTCGGGGATGCTGGTGCACGAAACCCGCAAGTACCTCTGGCGCAACCGGCTGGACTGCGAGAGGTGATGCAGGCTGTGGATTCCGCAGCTCCTACTTGCGCTTTACAACCGTGACTCTGGACACGCTCTCTCCGCGCCACACACCCAGAATCATGCCTTCCTCCTCGGTGAACAGCACCCCGTAGCCGTTTCGCTGGTCGTTTTCGTAGGGACCGAACCAGATGTCGCCGTTGGCATAATAATAGATGCCATAGCCGTGACGCTTGCGCTGGTAGATTTCGCCCGTGTAGCTGTCTCCGTTCTGGTAGCGCATGGTCACGAAGCCATAGTCGTAACGGCTTTCATCGGTAATCTGCAACTGCTCCTTGCCGCGCATGATGTATTCGGGCTTGCCGGTGGTGTTGCTGTAGGAGATGTAGAAGTCGGGGCTTCCCACAATGGTGTTCTGCTCGCCCATGGTGATGCCAAAGAGCAGATGGCCGTCGCGAAACATGCCGGTCACCTTCTGTCCGCCACAGCTGAGAAACATGCCAAAGCCATAGAGGTTGCCGTTGGGCATTGTCTGGCCGATGTAGTCGCCCGTTTCGGTGGTGATGACCTTGCTGGAGTGGCGCGACACGAGGTCGAGATAGACGTCCATGTAGCCGTCCGGGACAAGTTCGTACTTTTCCACTGGTGTTTTTTGTGCCATACACAGGGTGGCACTTGTGGCCAAGATGGCCAATGAGGCTAGAATCTTTTTCATCTGTAATGTCCTTTAAGTTGTATTTCTTTCCATACGGCAGGATGGAGTCCTTCGCCGGTGAAGGTGCCTTTTCGTATGTGGTCTCGTATGTCGGTGCTGCTGTAGGGGATGAGTGGCGTGTGGGCCACGGTCACGCCCTCGGGCAATGTGGACAGCGGATAGCCGGGGCGGGGATAGACGATAATCCGATGGCGTTGCAGAATCTGGTCGTGGCGATACCAGCGGGGGAAGCGTTGCCAGTTGTCGGCACCTATCACCAGCACGAACTCCCTGTCGGGATAGGCCAGGGTGAGCTGTTCCAGCGTGTGCACCATATAGGAGGGGCGGGGCAGGCTGAACTCAAAATCACTCACCCGTATGCAGGGCATATCGGCCAGGGCCAGACGGGCCAGACGCAGCCTTTCTTCATCGTTGAGCAGGTTGTCGTTGACCTTCAGCGGGTTCTGTGGCGACACCATGAGCCATAGCTCGTCCACCAGCCCCATGCTGCACAGGGCTTCGCCCAGCCGGGTGTGCCCTTCGTGGATGGGGTTGAACGACCCTCCATAGATGCCCGTGACGATGCGTGGCTGTGTCATAGGCCCAAGAACTGTTTCACGAGCAGGAGCGTTTGCTGCTGGGCTTCGTGCAGGTTGTCGTTAATTACGATGTGGTCGAACCGTGGGGCAAAGCTGAGCTCATACTCAGCCTTGGCCAGCCGTTTCTCTATTTGTTCCATGTCGTCGGTGGCACGGGCGATGAGGCGTCGGCGCAGTTCGTCCACTGAGGGTGGCTGTATGAAGATGCTGAGCGCATCCTTCCCGAAATATTCCTTGATGCGGCATCCGCCCTTCACGTCTACGTCGAACAGCACGTTCTGTCCCTCTTCCCGCTGTTGCTCCACAGGTCTCTTGAGTGTGCCGTAGTAGCGGTTGGCATAGACCTCCTCATATTCCAGAAAATCCCCTTTGGCAATATGCTCCCGGAATTCGTCGGGGGACAGGAAGTAGTAGTCCACCCCATGCTGCTCGCTTCCCCGCGGCGGCCGGCAGGTGGCACTGATGCTGAAGGCCAGCCTTAGTTCGGGGTGGGTGGACATGAGCCAATGCAAGATGGTGCTCTTGCCGCTGCCGCTGGGCGCACTGAAGATGATACATTTCCCTTTCATGGCTACATCACGTTTAGCACTTGTTCCTTGATTTGCTCCAGTTCGTCTTTCATCCGCACCACGATGTTCTGCATCTCGGCCTGGTTGCTCTTGCTACCCGTGGTGTTGATTTCGCGTCCCATCTCCTGAGCGATGAACCCCAGTTTCTTTCCTTGTCCGTGTCCGTCGTTCATGGTCTGGCGGAAATACTGCAGGTGGTTGGCCAGCCGTTGCTTTTCTTCGCTGATGTCCAGCTTTTCGATATAATAGATCATTTCCTGCTCCAGCCGGCCTTTGTCGTACTCCACTTCGGGAATCGACTGCAGGTTGTCCAGGATGCGCTGGCGAATCTTCTCCACCCTGCTCTTCTCGTAGGGCTCAATCTGGGCAAGCAGCCGCTCGATGTTGTCCAGCTTCTCTGTGAATTTCTGTTGCAGGGCGGCACCTTCCTGACGGCGGAAGTCCATCAGCGCATTGATGGCGTTCATGGTGGCTTCACGTGCCACCTCCCATTCCTCGTCGGTCAGTTCCAGCGTTTCGGTGCGGGTCATCACGTCGGGCATGCGCAGCAGGCATGTCAGCCAGTCGCTGGGTTCCGCTATGCCGCAGGCCTGGCTTGCCTCGGTGAGCTTCTTGTGGTAGGCCTGCATGAGGGAAACGTTGATGGGGCACTCCTGCGGATGGCCCACCGTCTCCACCCAGATGCTGAATTCCACTTTTCCGCGTTCCAGCGTTTGGGCAATCATGTTACGCATCTCCATCTCCTTTTCGCGGTAGATGGGTGCCACTCTCAAATTCAGGTCGAGTGCCTTACTGTTGAGCGATTTTATCTCGGCAGTAATCTTCTTTCCAAGGTGTTCGGCAGTGAATTTGCCGTATCCAGTCATTGATAGAATCATATTTTAACAACAATTTTATGCAAAAGTAGAAAAATAAAAGGAGAAAGTTGTAATTTTGTGGCGAAATTCTTTACAAAAACGGATTATGTCATGTATTTTGCATATTGAAACCAGCACTCAGGTGTGCTCAACGGCACTCAGCGAGGACGGTGAAACCATCTTTCACCGCGAAAATTTTGAAGGCCCCGGGCATACGGTCAGCTGTGGGCTTTTCGTGGAGGAAGCATTGTCGTTTGCCGACAGCCATGCCATCCCGGTGGATGCCGTGTCCGTGAGCCAGGGTCCGGGAAGCTACACGGGACTGCGCATCGGTGTGTCCATGGCCAAGGGCGTTTGCTATGGTCGTGGCATACCCCTCATTCCTTTGCCCACGCTGAAGGTGTTGTGTGTGCCCGTGTTGCTCTATCACGACGAGCTGGAGGACGATGCCCTTCTGGTGCCGATGGTGGATGCACGCCGCATGGAGGTGTATGCGGCCGTCTATGACCGTGCCTTGCGTGAGGTGCGCCCCACACAGGCCGACATTGTGGACGGCAACACCTATCGCGCCTATCTGGATGCTCATCCCGTGTATTTCTTTGGCGACGGAGCAGCCAAGTGTTTCCCGCTCATCAGCCACCCCAATGCCCACCTGATTGACGGCATACAGCCATTGGCCAAGAACATGGCTCCCCTGGCCGAACAGGCTATGGCCCGCCGCCAGTTTGCCGATGTGGCGTATTTTGAACCCTTCTATCTGAAACAATTTGTGGCCACAGTGCCGAAAAAACTATTGTAATTATAAATGACAAAAGAAACGAAATTCCCGCTGCCCGCATACAACACCAAGCGTGAGCAGCTGATTATGCCAGAGTACGGTCGCACCATCCAGGACATGGTTGACGTGGCATTGCAAATCGAGGACCGCAACGAGCGTAACCGCTGTGCCAACTACATTGTGTCGGTGATGGCACGTATGCAGAACGAGAATGCTTCGCGACCGGATTTCCAGCATCGCCTGTGGAACCATCTGGCCAGGATGTCGCATTATAAACTGGATGTGGACTACCCCGTGGACATTGTGCCCGAGGAGCAGGCCGTGGCCCATCCGAAACCCCTTCCATACCCGATGAAGCGCATCCAGCGCAAGCATTATGGCTACCTGATGGAGTGTATGCTGGACTTCATCATGAAAGAAGAGGATGCCCAGACGCGGATGGACATGACCACGGTTGCTGCCAACCAGATGCGTCAGGACCTGTATTCCTGGAACCGTGACTCGCTCGATGAAGACCTGATATTGCAGGACATCCTGCGCTATACGCGCGGAAAGGGCCGCTTGCCCCAGACATTCCGCTTTGCTCCCATTGTGCAGCCGGAGGTTCAGTATGCGTCGGGCAAGAACCGTAAAAAGAAATAGCCTATGGCAGCATTCGTAATCGAGGGCGGACACCGACTCCGGGGAGAGATTACCCCGCAGGGTGCCAAGAACGAGGCACTGCAGGTGTTGTGTGCCACATTGCTCACCACCGACCCTGTGCGCATCTCCAACCTGCCCGATATTGCCGACGTTGCCAGCCAGATACAGCTCTTGCGCGACATGGGTGTGAGGGTGACACGCCATGACAGGGGCGATTACACATTCCAGGCCGACGCGCTCAACAAGGACTATCTGGAGAGCGACACTTTCATGCACCGCTGCGGCAGCCTGCGTGGCAGTGTGATGTTTGTGGGGCCGTTGCTGGCCCGCTGTGGCAAGGCCATGGTGTTCAAGCCCGGTGGCGACAAGATCGGCCGCCGCAGGCTTGACACCCATTTCCTGGGCATGAAGAAGCTGGGGGCCACTTTCTCCTATGACGGGCAGCGGTCGGCCTTCACACTGGAGGCCGACACACTGAAAGGCTGCTACATGCTGCTGGACGAGGCTTCTGTCACCGGCACGGCCAACATCATCATGGCCGCGGTCATGGCCAAGGGGGTGACCACTATCTATAATGCGGCTTGTGAGCCTTATGTGCAGCAGTTGTGCCACATGCTCAACCGCATGGGCGCCTCCATTTCGGGCATTGCCAGCAACCTGCTCACCATTCAGGGCGTGGAGGCTTTGCATGGCACCAGTCATACGGTGTTGCCCGACATGATTGAGGTGGGCTCCTTTATCGGCATGGGCGCCATGGTGGGCGACGGATTGCGCATACGCAACGTCAACTACAGCCAGCTGGGCATCATCCCCTACACCTTCCGGCGGCTGGGTATTGAGGTGATGCATGAGGGCGACGACATTGTGGTCCCCCATCACGACCATTACCAGATAGACAGCTTCATCGACGGTTCCTTCATGACCATTGCCGATGCACCGTGGCCAGGCCTGACGCCCGACCTGCTGAGTGTGCTGCTGGTTGTGGCCACGCAGGCCAAGGGCTCGGTACTCATCCACCAGAAGATGTTTGAGAGCCGTCTCTTTTTCGTGGACAAGCTCATCGACATGGGTGCACAGATCATCCTTTGCGACCCGCACCGTGCCGTTGTGGTGGGCCACGACCATCAGATAGCCCTGCATGGCGGACGCATGACCAGCCCCGACATCCGCGCCGGCATTGCCCTGCTGATTGCTGCCATGAGCGCGGAGGGCACCAGTCATATAGACAACATCGGTCAGATTGACCGCGGCTATGAGAACATCGAGGGCCGCCTGAATGCCTTGGGTGCCTGTATCAAGCGTGTGGAGATATGATCAAGGAAGAGGAGATATACAGGATTGGCCGCATCACCCGCACGCATGGAGTGAAGGGAGAGGTGGCCATGCAGTTTACCGATGATGTGTGGGACCGTGTGGAGGCCGACTATCTGGTGTTGTGCGTGGATGGCATCTTTGTGCCTTTCTTCATGGAGGAATACCGTTTCCGTTCCGATACGGTGGCATTGGTGAAGTTCATGGACTATGACACAGCCGACCAGGCGAAGGAACTGTGTGGCGTGGATGTGTGGTTCCCCCATAGCCTCACCCCCGACAGGAGCGATGAGCCCTATTCGTGGATGTATTTCACGGGTTTCTCTGTGGTGGACGAACAGGCAGGCGTGCTGGGCACCATTGACTATGTAGACGACACCACGGCCAATGTGCTTTTTCATGTAGGGGACACCATGGTGCCTGCAGCCGAGGAATTCATTGTCGACATTGATCATCCTGGCCGTGTGGTGCGTATGCGCTTGCCGGAGGGCTTGCTGAGTTTGAACGAAAAATCATAAGTGTGATGCAACAAGAGAATAACAAGAAAAAGATATGTATCCTGGGTAGTACAGGAAGCATTGGTGTGCAGGCTTTGCAGGTCATAGAGGCGCATGACGACCTCTTTGAACCATATGTGCTGACCGCCAACAGTCAGGCGGACCTGCTCATTAGTCAGGCACGGAAGTATCGTCCGGCTGCGGTGGTCATTGCCGATGAACGGCACTATGAGCACGTGCGCGAGGCACTGGCCGACGAACCCGTGCAGGTGTATGCCGGTGCGGAATCATTGTGCCAGGTTGTGAAGATGGATGCCGTGGACATTGTGCTCACGGCGTTGGTGGGTTTTGCCGGACTCCGCCCTACCATCAGTGCCATTGAGGCTGGCAAGACCATTGCCTTGGCCAACAAGGAAACCCTTGTGGTGGCAGGTGAGCTGGTGACCGACCTGTGTGTGCGTCACCGTGTGGCTGTGCTGCCGGTCGACAGCGAGCACAGTGCCATCTTCCAGTGCCTGATGGGAGAAACGTCGCCCGTGGAGAAGCTGATTCTGACGGCCTCGGGCGGGCCGTTCCTCCACCACACCATGGAGCAGCTGCAGACGGTCACCCCAGCCATGGCACTCAAGCACCCCAACTGGGAAATGGGTGCCAAGATTACCATCGACAGCGCCAGCATGATGAACAAGGGTTTTGAGGTGATTGAAGCCCGCTGGCTGTTTGATGTGTCGCCCGAGCAGATCCAGGTGGTGGTGCATCCCCAGAGCATTGTGCACAGTGCCGTGCAGTTTGCCGACGGAGCCGTGAAGGCACAGTTGGGCCAGCCCGACATGCGTGTGCCCATCCAGCTGGCCTTCTCCTATCCTCACCGTTTGCAAAGCGATTTTCCCAGGCTTGATTTCTGGCAGATGGGCTCTCTCACTTTTGAGCAGCCCGACATGGACCGCTTCCGTTGCCTTCAGCTGGCATTCGAAGCGATACGCCGTGGCGGCAATGCGGCCTGCGTGTTGAATGCAGCCAATGAGGTGGTGAACTTGGCCTTCCGCAAGGGTGAATGTGGCTTCCTGCGCATGGCCGATGTGATTGAGGCCACGATGCAGCGCGTAGCCTTTGTGCAGCAGCCCACATTGGAGGATTACCTGCATACCGATGCCGAGAGCCGGCGTGTGGCCGCTGAGCTGCTGGCTTGACACCCATAAGCAGCAATATACATTAATATAATATATAGGATAAAAAAAAGAGAAATGGATATACAAGTAATAGCAATCAAAACCTTGCAGCTACTCTGTTGCCTCAGTATTCTGGTTGTGCTCCACGAGGGCGGACATTTTGGATTCAGCAAGCTGTTCAAGGTGCGTGTAGAGAAGTTCTACATGTTCTTCAACTACAAGTTCCACCTGTTCAGCACGCGCGACAAATGGTTCACCCGCCTGTTCCCTTATTTCAAGCGCAACGAAACCGAGTATGGCATCGGGTGGATACCCTTGGGAGGATATGTGAAGATTGCCGGCATGATAGACGAAAGCATGGACACGGAGCAGATGGCCCAGCCGGCCAAGGCAGATGAGTTCCGTTCGCAAAAGGTGTGGAAGCGTATGCTCATCCTTGCCGGAGGTGTGCTCATGAATCTGCTCACGGCATGGGTTATCTACAGTGCGGTGCTTTTCACCTGGGGTCACGACTACATCCCCATGCGGAGCCTGGAAAAGGGTTTCCAGTACAACGAATACGCGCATTCCTTGGGCTTCGAGGATGGCGACATACCCGTAGCTGCCGACGGTAAGCCCATCGAGGAATATGCAGCAGCCAACATGCGCACCTTGTCCAATGCCGGGGTGGTGACCGTGCTGCGCCAGGCGCGCGAGGTGGACATCACCATGCCCGAGGACGGCCTTAATATGTTAGAGGTGCTGGAGATGCAGCCAGCCTTCATGATACCCTATGTGCCTGCGGTGGTGGACTCTGTCCAGCCGGGTTCGCCGGCTTTGAAAGCAGGCATAACCCGGGGCAGCAGGATTCTGGCTGTGAATGGCGTGGAGATAACGACATGGGGTGATTATGACAACCGTATAGTGCTGCGTAGACAGGACGTGCTGGAGTCGCCCGACTGTACGGCTGCCGACAGCCTGCGCATGCGCCAGACGGAGGTTGTGTTTATGACACCAGACGGGGTGTGTGACACCACTGCATTGCAGCTCGACGAGAACTACCTGATGGGTGTCACCCGCCAACAACCCGATTTTGAGGTGTCCCATCGTGACTACTCCTTCTTTGCCAGCATACCGGCCGGCCTTCAGTATGGCTGGAAGGTGCTCTCCGGCTATGTCAACGACCTCAAGTACATTCCTTCCAAGAAGGGTGCCCAGAGTGTGGGGTCGTTTGTCACCATCGGCAGCATTTTCCCATCTGCGTGGGACTGGCAGCAGTTCTGGATGCTGACAGCATTTATCAGTATCATTCTGGCCGTGATGAACCTCCTGCCCATTCCAGGGCTCGACGGTGGTCAGCTTGTGGTCCTCTTCTATGAAGCCGTCACGGGTCATGCTCCCAGCGACAATGTGATGCTGTGGCTGGAGCGTATCGGCATTGTGATGATTCTGGGGCTTATGCTCCTGGGTTTTGGCAACGACATTGTGCGCTTTGTGCTGCCTGCCTTCAACCTGTAATCTTCCCCCTTTATCAACTACAGTATGATGAGAACCGACATCCCTACCGACCCCCTGATGCTCTTGAGCTTTGTCAACACCAAGCTGCGCGACCAGTATGCCTCGCTCGAAGCCTTGTGTGACGACCTCCAGCTCGATAAGCACGCGCTCCAGCAACGCCTGGCCGAGGTGGGTTTTGAATACGACGCTGGGCAGAACCGCTTCTGGTGATTCCCCATGGCGGACGTGTCATATACATTTATTTACCATTAAACAGAAAATTATGAAACGCATAACCATATTGTTCGTCTCTGCTATGCTGATGGTGGCTTGTGGAGGCAATGATGCAGAAAAGCAGGGCACGCGCATGTTGCAGCAGTCAAGGACTGCGCTGGTCCAGAAGAACTATGCGGCTGCACGTGATACCATCTTATCGCTGCGGCGCAACTACCCTACGGCCATTGAGGCACGCAAACAGGCGCTTCTCCTGCTCGACAGCATAGAGATGATGGCTGCACAGGACAGTCTGGCCGTGGCAGACAGCGCCGACTGGGAACGCCTCGATGTGAAGGCGAAATTCTATGCACGCAAACTCTTGGAGGACCAGAAGGAATGAAACACATTTCCCGCTCGGAGATGGAGGAACTCCTGTCGGCGCCCATCTTCCGTTTGATAGGGGAAACTGCCGATGACCTCCATGCAGAATGCTACGTGGTGGGCGGCTATGTGCGCGACCTCTTCCTGCAGCGTCCCAGCAAGGACATTGATTGTCTGGTGGTGGGCTCCGGCATCAAGGTGGCGCAGGCTCTGAAGCAGAAGCTGGGGCGCAAGGCCCACCTGAGCGTGTTCCAGAACTTCGGGACGGCTCAGGTGAAGTATCAGGGGCAGGAGGTGGAGTTCGTGGGTGCCCGTCGGGAGAGCTATAGCCACGACAGCCGCAAGCCCATCGTGGAGGACGGCACATTGGAGGACGACCTGGACCGGCGCGACTTCACCATCAATGCCCTGGCCGTATGCCTCAATCATGACCGCTATGGGGAACTGGTGGACCGTTTTGACGGGATGCTCGACCTGGAGGACGGCATCATCGCCACTCCTCTGGACCCGGATATCACCTTCTCCGATGATCCGCTGCGCATGATGCGCTGCATCCGCTTTGCCACCCAACTCAATTTCCGCATTGAGGACGAGACGCAAGAAGCCCTGGGGCGCAATGCCGAACGCATACGCATCATCAGTCAGGAGCGCATCACCGACGAGCTGAACAAGATTATGCTCTCGCCGGCCCCCAGCATCGGGTTCATCGAACTGAGCAGAAGCGGACTCTTGCCCATCATCCTGCCCGAATTGAGTGCCCTGGAAGGCGTGGAGGTGAGAAACGGACGTGCCCACAAGGACAATTTCTACCACACCTTGGAGGTGCTCGACAATGTGGCACGTGCCACCCAGGACCGTTTGCAGCCTTCTGCGGAAGAGAAAGACCGGCAGGAGGACGATGCCGCCTCGTTCGATACCACCCTTTGGTTGCGTTGGGCAGCCCTTCTCCACGACATAGGCAAACCCCGTAGCAAACGCTGGGACCCTGCGCTGGGATGGACCTTCCATAACCACAATTTCATTGGTGAGAAAATGGTGCCTGCGCTTTTCCGGCGGCTGCGCCTGCCCATCGACGAGCGTATGAAGTACGTGCAGAAACTCGTGGGGCTCCACATGCGCCCCATCATCATTGCCGATGAGGAGGTGACCGACAGTGCTGTGCGCCGCCTCCTGTTCGAGGCCGGAGCCGACATCGACGACCTGATGGTGCTCTGTGAGGGCGACATCACGAGCCGCAACCAGCAGCGCAAGGAGCGCTTTCTGGAGAATTTCCGCATGGTGCGGTTGAAGCTGGCCGACCTGCAGTCGCGCGACTCCTATCGCACGTGGACCAATCCGATAACCGGAGAGGAAATCATGCAGACATTCGGCTTGCCGCCCTGCCGGGAGATAGGTGTGCTCAAGCAGCAGATAAAGGATGCCATTTGGGACAGTGTCATCCCTGGCGACCATGCGTCTGCACGCCAGTATATGCTACAGTGTGCTGCAAAGATGGGGCTCACGCCCAAGTGTAACGCTATAATGGATGAAACGGATGGAAACAAAGGACTGGAAAACGGAAACTGAGCGACGTGTGGCCATGGCCACGGCTTTTTTCAAGCAAGGGCATAATTGTGCCCAATCGGTGGCAATGACTTTCAGCGACCTCTATGGTATGGACAGCCAGCTGATGGCGCGCTTGTCGGCATCGTTTGGCGGTGGCATCGGACGGATGCGGGAAACATGTGGTGCAGCATGCGGCATGTTCCTGCTGGCTGGCCTTGAGGTGACCGATGCTGAGGACAGGCCACAGGCAGAAGAGGCCTGCTCGCCATACCCCGATGCGATGGTGAAGAAGAAAAACTACGAGGTGGTGCAGCAGCTGGCCCAATCATTCAGGCAACAGGCAGGTTCACTGCTGTGCCGGGAGCTGCTGGGGCTTGCACATGCCCGCCCCGATGGGTCTGTGCCTTCCGTGGCAGTAGTGCCCACGCCCGAAGCCCGCACGGAAGGCTACTACAAACGACGCCCGTGTGTGGAAATGGTGGCAACGGCTGTCCGCATCTACATGCAGTATCTGGAACAGAAGTACGCTCCACGCCCCTGAGAAACGCAG
>JAEDIG010000154.1 GCA_016292545.1 Bacteroidaceae bacterium | reverse complement strand
GTTTGCCCTGTGCATGGGTGTGCCCGCCCAGCGGCTGCAGGATGTAGTGGGTGCGCTGCGCCACGAGATAGAGGTCACCCACAAGGGCCACCTGCACACAGGCATCATGGGCACCCGTTTCCTCTTCGAGACGCTTTCCCGCTATGGCATGAACCAGCTGGCCTATGAAATCCTGTGCAAGACCGACTTCCCCAGCTTCGGCCACTGGATTGCCCAGGGTGCCACCACCACATGGGAACAGTGGGATGGCGGAAACTCCCACAACCATCCCATGTTCGGAGGCGGACTCACATGGTATGCCTCCACACTGGCCGGCATACACACCGATGACCGCCAGCCGGCCTACCGCCATGTGACCCTCTGCCCGCAGCTGCCCGAGGGACTCAGCCATGTGGACTACAGCAAGCAAACGCCCTACGGCACCCTGCGCAGCCACATCCGGCTTGAAGAGGACGGGCTCACCAGGGCCACCTTCACCATCCCCGTGGGCACCAGGGCCACCCTTGTCCTGCCCTCGGGCACACGCACCATCGACCAAGGCACTTGGACATTCACCTACAGGTAATATACACGATACATACATGAGCAGACAAAACTATAAGGACATCCGCGACGACTGGCAGTTGGCCAAGACACTCCACCTTCAGGAGCAGCAGATACGCAGGTGTGCCTTCCAGAATGTGAACCTCACAGCCGAAACAGAACTGGCCCTGAGCCACACCTATCACGACTGTGTCTTCCTGGGATGCACCCTGCCCAAGGGCTTCAAGCGCCAGTGCACCGACAGCCTTTTCCTCCCCAGAATGGGAGAGACATTCAGCTACCGCAGCCATCTCTACACAGCCGACGACCTCTACGATGAATATGAGCCCGGCCACCCGGAATCGCTCCACAGGTGTTTCGATGCTCGTGTGTACCGCCACTATCTGAAGATGGGCAAGTTCCCCTCCAACATCAAGGAAACGCTGGCCCGCACGCTCCACGACCACTCCATCAGCGACTGCCTGCATGCCTTTCTGGAAACGCGTCCTGTGAAGTCGCTCGTGGGCGTGATGGGCGGGCATGCCATCCAGCGCAACCAGGCGGGTTATGAGCAAATAGTGAAACTGAGCAAGAAACTCACGGAAGACGGTTGCCTGATGATTTCGGGCGGCGGTCCGGGCGCAATGGAGGCCACCCATCTGGGTGCATGGATGGCCGGCCGCAATGAACTGGAACTGCAGGATGCCCTCCACATCCTGCGCACGGCCCCCGACTACAACCAGCCCGAATGGCTCGACACGGCCATGCGCACCCGCTCGCGCTATCCGCAGGCCGACTACCAGAGTCTGGGCATCCCCACATGGCTCTATGGCCACGAGCCTGCCACACCCTTTGCCACCCACATCGCCAAGTATTTCGACAACAGCATCCGCGAGGACGGCATCCTCACCATTGCCATGGGCGGAATCATCTACACCCCGGGCAGTGCGGGCACCCTGCAGGAGATATTCCAGGAAGCCGTGCAGAACCACTACCTGAGCTATGGGCTCGCCAGCCCCATGATATTCCTGGGCGTTGACTATTGGAGCAAGGAAATGCCCGTGTGGCCCCTGCTCACCGACCTTACGCAGCGCGGCAAATACAAGAATCTGATGCTCACCCTCACCGACGACATTGACGAGGTGGTGGAGGTGATTGCCCGGTTCCGCAGAGAACCGCTTCCCGAGGGCTTTGCCCTGCCCTAGCGGGCAGGCCGCACCATCTCCAGCGCTTCGGCCGTGCTGACGGGCTTTTCGCCCAGAAAGGCCACGATGAAGGCATCGGGAAACTTCTGGCGCACTTTCTTCAGCTCTTCCCGGGCCTGCTGATAGTCGGTGGTGCCATGGTAGAGACACTTGAACGTGTCGCCCACCTTCACAAACGTCACGGGCGACAGCCCCTTCAGGCGTTTGTCGTCGGGTTTCATCTCCGTGCTGTTGGAGAAGAGCTGGATGCTGAATACCGGGATAGCCGGGGTGGGCTTTTCTTCCGGAATGTCCGCGTTTTCCGTTTTTTTCGGATTTTCCGGGCTTTCCGGGTTTTCCGTATTATCCGGGACTGCCCTATTATCCGGGACTGCCCTATTATCCGGCTTTGCCGGCTTGTCCTTCTTTGCCGGCTTGTCCTTCACTTCCAGCCTGAGCGCATCCACCCCGCTTCTGGTGCCGTTGGAGTGGCGCAGCGTCTTCAGTGTCTTCTTGTGGGTCTTGGCCTGTGTGGTGGTGTAGTATTCCATCAGGGCATTGAACAGCATGCGCGCTATCTCCTGCTGGCCCGATTCGCTGGCCAGATAGATTTCATCCTCGCGGTTGCTCATGAATCCCACCTCCGTGAGCACGGAAGGCATCATCACATTGGCTGTCACATACAGCGACTTGGCCTTTATCCCCCTGTCGGCCGGGCGTCCGGCATCGTAGTAGTTCTTCTGGAGCAGCAACGCCAGCAGCTCGCTCTTGTCTATATATCGGCTTCTGGCACCTTCGAGCACAGCGTTGTTCGTGGCTCCGCGGCGGGCATAGAAACTTTCTGTGCCCGTGAGCAGCTTGTTGGGTGCCGAATTCACATGGATGCTCAGAAACAGGTCGGCATTGGCCCTGTTCGCCTTTCTGCACCGTGCCTCCAGCGACACGAACTCGTCCTTGTCCCTCGTCGTAATCACCCTGATGCCGGGCTTGTGCTTGGCCAGCAGTTTCACCAGAAGCTGCGAAATGCGCAGGTTCACGTCCTTCTCCATGCACAGACGGCCCTCCGTGCCATGGTCGTGGCCTCCATGGCCGGCATCAATCACCCACACCAGCGGACGCAGCCCATGGGCCGCCAGTTGGCACGGAATCCACACTAGAATCAGCAGTAATCTCAGTTTCATGCAGCAAAATTACACCAAAATCTGCATATAATGCAAAAAAAAATACGTAATTTTGCGGAAAAAACTAATGAGCGACGGTAATTTCAACAGGGCACTGCTGCCCTCCACGCCCTACAGGAGCGGTTTCAACATGGGCAGGAGCCAAGGCATTCGTGCCTCACGCAAAGCCATGGAGCGGGTGCTGCGCACCACACTTCCCCAGCTTGGAGAGGACACGCTACAGGCCATGCTTGAGGCGTTTGACAATGAGATGAGGGAATCCTAGCCCCATCATTCATGCCCATTCCTATTTCACCACAACAATGGCGTATGGGCCCACCACATGTGCATTGTGGCCGGGAAAATGCTTTAGTGCCTGCTTGGGCAGCATTACGATTACGGGATTTTCTCCATAGAGCAGCCGGCTGAGCTCCTTCTCGTCATCGATGCGGTTCACTGTGGTGTGGAGATACACATCCATGTGGCTGGGACGGCGCAGGTCGTAGGCACGGAAGTCGGTGATGCCCGTCTTCCCGGACAGCTCGGAGGCCTTGGCGCAGAGTGCGCCGTAGCCCAGGCCGGGATTCAGACGGGGCATGGCCCATCCGCCCACAAACACGGCGAACAGCAGCCCCACACCCAGCACACGCACTGCATCCGTGAGACCTGTGTAGTCGCGATGGCGGTATACGAGCCTGAGGGCACAGATGCCGCTCACTGATATGCCCGTGGCCGTGATGTAGCACAGCGTGTCGTTGAGCAGGGGATACACGTCGCACACCACCATCACCACCAGCGCAGGCAGGGCCAGGGCAAAGGCCAGGGCGGGCAGCGAAATGGTGGCGCGGTACCAGACGTTCATCCGCACCCGCGGCAGGGCCATGGCAGCCGCATACACCATGAACGGGAATGCTGGCAGCATGTACACCTGGAGCTTGGAGCTGATGCAGGAAATGGCCACGAACGTGGTGAGCGTGATGCACAGGAAATAGCGTTGCAGCTCGGTGCGCACGAAGTCGGGACGGAGCACCGTTAAGAGGATGGCCGCCACGAAGATGGAATAAGGGGCGAAGGAATACCAGATGGTGGCCAGATAGAAGTAGAACGGACGGTCGTGTATGTCGGCATGCAGGATGGCGCCCAGCGTCTGGTCGGCAATCATGTGGTGGATATAGGCCGTGCCGCCTTCCATGTAGGTCATGCCCAGCCACACAGCCGTGAAGCCGGCCAGCACACCCCACGTGCGCAGGCCCCAGAAGTAGGCCAGCGTGCGCAGCCGCCCCTTCATCCACAGGTACACGACGGTGGAGCAGAGGGGCACGATGATGCCCACAAAGCCGTTGGTGAACACGGCCAGGAAAGTGTATACGGGAAACAGCCACTGCTCCCTGCGGCGCAGCTGGGGCACATATTTCATCCGCCAGAAGGCGCGCATGGCCAGCACCACGAACAGGCACATGAGAAGGTCCATCCGCAGCGTGACGGCCAGCCCCAGGAACAGGCCGGCCGTGGTGAGCATCATGCAGGCCAGCGACCGGCTGTCTGTGTCCAGCTCGCTGCTCACCCAGTGGTCCATGATGCGCACGGTCATCACTGCCGGAACCATCGAGAAGAGCGCGAGGAACCACATCTGGTGGCTCCCGAAGAGCATCTTCCCCAGCATCACTATCCACAGGTAGAGAGGGGGCTTGTCGGCAAAGATGTCGCCATGGTTGGTGAAGGCCCACCATCGGTGCTCGCGCAGGGCCTCTTCGGCAAGGCTCAGGTAGCGCAGCTCGTTGGCCGGCGTGAAATCGCGCAGGAAGATGACCGGCAGCACAGCCAGACACAGTCCCATGTAAAGGAGGATTTTCTCGTTGTTCTTTCTCATACCCTAAATTTAGGCTCTCTTTGTCCCGGTTTTATGGTGAATCATGCGCAAAGATACACAATTCCGTCCACACCCGTGCACCAAATCCGCTAATATTTCAAAAAAAGAAGAAAAAAGGTAGCTATCCAGCCAAAAAGAAGAATTTTTTTACGCCCCGGAGGGTAGGGTGTTCAAAATAGGCTTCAAAAACCTACGCATTTTTTGCCAATGGTT